>JAQGON010000009.1 GCA_028293565.1 Verrucomicrobiota bacterium
TGGGGGAGTGGTTCATGGAAAACGGCCAGGATGCGCTCATCGTGTACGACGATCTGTCCAAGCACGCGGTCGCCTACCGCCAGATTTAGCTCATCCTGAAGAGTCAGTCCGGCCGCGAGGCTTACCCCGGTGACGTATTCTATCTTCACTCCCGCCTGCTCGACCGCCCGGCGCGCCTCGATCGCAAGCGTTCGCAGACGGCGCTGCCGATCATCCAGACGCAGGCCGGCGACGTGTCGGCGTACATTCCGACGAACGTGATCTCGATCACCGACGGACAGATCTTCCTCGAAACCGATCTTTTCAACCAGGGCATCCGTCCCGCGGTGTCGGTCGGCCTTTCCGTTTCGCGCGTCGGCTCGGCCGCGCAGATCAAGGCCACGAAACAGGTCGGCGGCAAACTCAAGGGCGAGCTCGCGCAGTTCCGGGAACTCGCCGCCTTCGCGCAATTCGGCTCCGACCTCGATGCCAAGACCAAGGCGCAGCTGGAACGCGGCGCCCGCATCGTCGAGCTCTTCAAGCAGCCCGCCTTCAGCCCGGTGCCGATCGAACTCCAGGTCGCGATCCTCTTCGCGATGCAGAAGAATTTCTTCGACGCCATCGAAACCCGGAAGGTCGTCGCGGCCGCCGCCTCGCTCAAGGAATTCTTCACCACGCGGAAGGATCCGCTGCTCACCGAAATCCGCAACAAGGCGGCTCTGGACAAGGACCTCGAAGCCAAGCTCCAGGCCGCCGCCGATGAGTGGAAGCCCACCTTTGTCGCGTAAGGACTGAAGCGTCGTCACCCTTCACCGAAACCGCCGGCTTCACCTTCAGCCTTTCCTGAGCATGCCCTCCACCCGCGACATCCGCCGGCGCATCAAGTCGGTCAAAAACACCCGCCAGATCACCAAGGCGATGGAGTTGGTGGCCGCCTCGAAGATGAAAAAGGCGCAGCAGGCCGCGCTCGCCGGCCGGCCTTACGCCGACCTCATGGCCGAGATGCTCGCCGCGCTCGCCGATCGCGTGGAGGAATCCCAGCACCCGTTTCTCGCGAAGCGGGAGGTCAAGGTCCGCGGCATCATCCTCATCACCTCCGACAAGGGTCTCTGCGGTCCGCTCAATTCCAATCTTTTCAAGGCCGTCACCGACATCAAGACCCCCGCGAAGTACGCCGTCATCGGCCGCAAGGGCGCCCAGTTCATCGCCCGCACCCGCCGTGAGCTGCTCGCCGATTTTCCGGCGAATGACCGCACCACGTTCACCGATATCCGCGTCGTCGCCGAATTCATGGTGAAGCAGTTCCTCAACGGAACCGTCGATACCGTGGAAGTCATCTGGCCGCGTTTCCGCAACACCCTCGTCCAGGTGCCTACCGTGATGCCGCTGCTTCCGCTCACGAGCGTGAAGGACGTCATCGCCGAACTTCGCTCGCACACCGTCCCCGCCCCGGCCGCCGCACCCGCCTCGCCGGCGGCCGACAACCAGATGCTGTTCGAACCCGACGCCTCCTCCGTCCTGACGTCGCTGCTCCCGCTCTATGTCAACCGCGAGGTTTTCCAGCATGCCCTCGATGCGAAGGCCTCCGAGCACAGCGCGCGCATGGTCGCGATGAAGACGGCCAAGGACAACGCGACCAAGCTGCTCGGCGACCTCACCCTCGAATACAACAAGGCCCGCCAGGCCGGCATCACCCAGGAAATCCTCGAGATCGCCGCCGCTCAGTTCGCGGCCTAGGCCAAGGAAAAGGCGGAAGACCGGAAGGCTGAAAAGCCGAAGGTTCGGACGCCGCAAAAACTCCCGTCACCCTCTCACACCCATCCTCCGAAGCCGCCTTTCAGTCCTTCAGCCCCCAGTTTTTTTCTTTCATGAACACCGGAAAAATCGTCCAAGTCATCGGCCCCGTCGTTGACGTCCAGTTCGCGGAAAACGCGATCCCGCCCATTTATCAGGCGCTCACGATCGAGTTCACTGTCGGCGGGAGAAAAGAGCTCCTGACGCTCGAGATCCAGCAGCACCTTGGCGGCGACATCGCCCGCGCGATCGCGATGTCCTCCTCCGAGGGCCTCGTCCGGGGCATGAGCGTGGTCGACACCGGCGCGCCCATCTCGGTGCCGGTCGGCAACGGCGTGCTCGGCCGCATCTTCGACGTCACGGGCAATCCCGTCGACGGCAAGGGCCCCGTGCTGTTCGAGAAAAAATATCCGATTCACCGTCCCGCCCCCACGCTCTCCGAACAGAACACGAAGGCGGAGATCCTCGAGACCGGCATCAAGGTCATCGACCTGATCTGCCCCTTCATCAAGGGCGGAAAGGCCGGCGCGTTCGGCGGCGCCGGCGTCGGCAAGACCGTCGTCATTCTCGAACTGATCAACAACATCGCCAAGGCCCACGGCGGCTTCTCCGTCTTCGCGGGAGTCGGCGAGCGCTCGCGCGAGGGCAACGACCTCTATCACGAAATGTCCGAGGCGGGCGTCATCGACCAGAAGGACCTCAGCAAATCCAAAGTCGCCCTCGTGTACGGCCAGATGAACGAGCCGCCGGGCGCCCGCATGCGCGTCGCCCTCTCGGCGCTCGCGATGACCGAATATTTCCGCGACGAGAAAAACCAGGACGTGCTGCTCTTCATCGACAATATCTTCCGGTTCTCGCAGGCCGGTTCCGAGGTGTCCGCGCTCCTCGGACGCTCGCCGTCGGCCGTCGGTTATCAACCGACGCTCGCGAACGAGATGGGACTCCTGCAGGAGCGCATCACGTCGACGAAGAAGGGATCGATCACCTCCGTGCAGGCGGTGTACGTCCCCGCGGACGACCTGACCGACCCCGCGCCGGCGAACACGTTCGCCCACCTCGATTCGACGATCGTGCTCGAACGTTCGATCGCCGAGCTCGGCATTTATCCCGCGGTCGATCCGCTCGCCTCCGTTTCGAAGGCCCTCCAGGCCGACATCGTCGGCGAGGACCATTACCGCGTCGCCCGCGAAGTCCAACGCGTCCTCCAGCGCTACAAGGATCTCCAGGACATCATCGCGATTCTCGGCCTCGATGAGCTTTCCCCCGAGGACAAACAGACGGTGTATCGCGCGCGCAAGATCCAGCGGTTCCTGTCGCAGCCCTTCGCGGTGGCGGAGGTGTTCACCGGCACGCCCGGCAAATACGTCCCGGTCAAGGAGACCGTCCGCGGGTTCAAGATGATCCTCGACGGCCAGCTCGACGAGGTCGCCGAAGGCGATTTCTACATGCGCGGCGGCATCGACGAAGTCATCGCTGCCGGGAAGAAAGCCTGAAGAACCGAAGGGTCGACTCCGACCCGCCAAGCGACCTCGACACAACCCGACTGAGAGCAGATTTTTCGTCAGCCCTTCAGCCTTCCAGCCCTTCAGCCTTTTTCCGCATGCCGCTCACGCTTGAAATTGTCACCCCCGAGGCCCGGGTCTATTCGGACACCATCGAGACGGTTGTCATTCCCACCACGAGCGGCGAAGTCGGAATCCTGCCCGGCCACATCCCGCTCATCACCCAGATCGAGCACGGGGAACTGCGCGTGACGAAAGACGGCCAGACGCTGACCCTCGCCGTCAGCGGCGGCTTCGCCGAAGTCGAAGGCGACCGCGTGCGCGTCCTCGCAGAACACGCGATCACCGAGGAAAAGATCGACGAGCACGCCGTCGAGGCCGCCCTGCAACGCGCCGAACAGCAGCTGCGGGACGCGAAAGACATCGATCCCCAGCAGTACGAGCACCTGCAAAGTCTCGTGCGCTATTCCGGAGTCCAGCTCGCCGTCAAACGCCGCCGCCGCTGACCCTCGCCGGCCCGGGCCGTCACGCCCGGGCCTTTATCTTGCACCGCTACTGAAACTGAGTCTCGTTCGATGTAATGTCCGCCATGAGCTCAACGCACGAACCGTTTCGCCCCCAGCGCATGCGGCTGACGGACCTCCCGGTCGGCGCTGCCGGGCGCGTCTGCCAGCTCGCGGGTGACGCCGAGGTCTGCCAGCGCCTCCGGGAAATGGGAATCGGCGAGACCACGATCATCGAAAAAATCTCCGGCCGCGGCACCTTGCTCTGCCAGGTCAGCAACACACGGATCGCGCTCAGCGAAGGCGCGGCACAGCATATCGTCATCGAGCTGGTCCGCTCGGCCCGGTGATCCCCCATGGCCGCCGCGCTCGTCAAACTTTCCGAGCTTCCGGTCGGCGCGCAAGCCGTCGTGCGGGGATACCCGCAGCAGAACCCCGCGTTCATCCGGCTGCGTGAAATGGGCCTGATCGTCGGCACCCCCATCACGCTGGTCCGCACCGCGCCACTCGGCGATCCGCTGGAAATCAAGTTGCGGGGATATCATCTCTCGCTGCGGAAATCCGACGCCGCGCACGTCATGGTCGAGCTTTCGCCCTGAACATGGCTCTCCCCGCCCATTTTTCCTCCGCGCCCGGCGCCTCGCATCCGCGCACTCCGACCTACGCGCTGGTTGGCAATCCGAACTGCGGCAAGAGCACGCTCTTCAACGCGCTCACGGGACTGAAACAGAAGGTGGGCAACTATCCGGGAGTGACGGTGGAGAAAAAAATCGGCGTCACCTATTCCCAGCACGGACAGCCCGTCACCGTCATCGATCTTCCCGGCGCGTACTCCCTCGCGGCGCGGTCGCCGGACGAGGCGGTGACCCGTGACGTGCTCCTCGGCCGGCGCGGCGACACCCCGCAGCCCGACCGCATCCTGTGCATTGTCGACGCGACGAACCTCGAGCGAAATCTCTATCTGGTTCACCAGATCCTCGATCTGGGCCGCCCGGTGATTCTCGTCCTGAACATGATGGACCTCGCCGCCCGCGCCGGCCTGAACATCCGCGTCGCCCGCCTCGAAAAGGAGCTCGGCATCCCGGTGATCGCCTGCGAGGCCGTCAACGGCCGCGGTCTCGTCGAGCTTCGCGTCGCCATGAGCCGGTCCGACCTTCCGCTCGCGCGCCACGCGTGGGATGTGCCGGGGCCGATCGCCCCGGCCGTTTCGGAACTTGCGGCCTCGCTCCATGAAAATGACCGGAAGCCGCCGCTGATCGCGCGCGCCGAAGCGCTGCTGCTGCTGACCGACCAGGATTCCGTGCGCGTCGCGGGCTCGACGCCGCTCAGCCCCCGCACCACGGAAATTCTTCGCGGCTGGCAGCGGCGCTGGGCCGGCGAGGGGACCGACTGGGCGGGCACGCTCGTCAATTCGCGCTACGAGGCCATCGGCGAGCTCGCGAACCAGGTCGTGCTGCGTTCCGGGACGACCGGGCCAACCGTCTCCGACCAGATCGACGCGGTGGTCACGCATCCCGTCTGGGGCTGGGTGATTCTCGGCTCGGTCATGACGCTCCTGTTCGTCAGCATCTTCACCCTCGCAGAGGTGCCGATGAACTGGATCGACGACCGCATGGCCGCGCTCGCCGACGGGGTGAAAAGCGCCATGGCGCCCGGAGACCTGCGCAATCTCATCACCGACGGTGCGATCGCCGGGGTGGGAGGGGTGGTGAAATTCCTCCCGCAGATCCTGATTCTTTTCTTCTTCATCGGCCTCCTCGAAAGCACGGGCTACATGGCGCGCGCGGCGTTCATCATGGACCGCCTGATGAGCCGCGTCGGCCTGAATGGGAAAAGCTTCATTCCGCTCCTGAGCTCCTACGCCTGCGCAATCCCGGGCATCATGGCCACGCGGACGATCGAGGAGCCGAAGGACCGTCTCGCCACCATCCTCGTCGCGCCGCTGATGAGCTGTTCGGCGCGGCTGCCCGTCTATCTGCTGATGATCGCGGCGCTGCTCCCGGCGGACCGCGTCGCGCTCGGGACCAAGGTTGGAATCATGCTGCTCATGTACATGCTGGGCACGTTCGGCGCGTTCGGCTTTGCCTGGCTGTTCAAGCGCACGCTGCTCAAGGGCGCGCCGCCGATGATGATCATGGAGCTGCCGCCTTACCGGCTCCCCGGACTGAAGGACGTCGTGCTCCACATGGTCGAGCGCGCGTGGATTTTCCTGCGCCGCGCCGGGACCGTCATCCTCGGGATCAGCATCATCCTCTGGTTTCTCACCGCCTATCCGAAGGCCCCGTCCGGCGCATCGCCGACCGAGCAGCTCGCGCAGAGCTTCGCCGGCCGCGCCGGCCACACGCTGGAGCCCATGATCCGGCCCCTCGGGTTCGACTGGCAGATCGGAATCGGATTGATCACCTCGTTCGCCGCGCGCGAGGTGTTTGTCTCGACCATGAGCGTCGTCTTCAACGCCGAGTCTCCGGACGGAAACACCGCTCCGCTCCGGGAGGCGCTCGTCGCGGCGCGCTGGCCGGATGGACGGCCGCTGTTCACGCCCCTGGTGTGTTTCACGCTGATGATCTTCTATGTCTTCGCGATGCAGTGCATGAGCACGGTCGCCGTCGTGCGCCGGGAAACCAATGGCTGGAAATGGCCCATCTTCCAAACGCTCTACATGACTGGCACCGCGTGGATTCTTTCGTTGATTGTCTACCAGGCCGGCCGCGCGCTCGGCTTCTGATATGAGCCCGGAAATCCAGACCATCGTCGCCCTCGCCCTCGTCGCGCTCGCCGCCACGTGGCTGGTGTGGCGCGGGTTCGCCCGGCGAAAGAAGGCGGGATGCGGCGGCGATTGCGGATGTCCCGCTTCGGAGATCAAAACGTCCGCGGCCAAACTGCCGCGGTAGCGGCAGCGGCTTCATCGCCGCGCGGTCCCGCGTTTCCCGATTGCGCGTCGGCTCACGCGGATTACCTTCGGGCGTCATGCGTTTCCACCCCGTTCGTCACGCGACGCTGGCCGCGGGTTTCGCCCTCGCCGCCTTCAGTCAGGAGAAGCCCCTCGCGATCTCGGGCGCGCAAATCATCCCGATCTCAGGCGAGCCGATCCCCCGCGGCGTCCTCGTGGTCCAGCACGGCAGGATTCTTGCCGTCGGCCCCGCGGATGCCGTGAAGATCCCGGCGGATGCCGACGTCATCGATGCCTCCGGCAAAATCCTCATGCCGGGTCTCGTCGACTCCCACAGCCACATCGGCGCGGGCACCGGCGGCGACGGCTCCGCTCCGATTCAACCCGACGCCCGCGTGCTCGATTCCCTCGACGTGCGCGACTCGTCGATTCAAAAAGCCCGCGCCGGCGGCATCACCTCCGTCAATGTGATGCCCGGCTCCGGCCACCTCATCAGCGGCCAGACCCTCTACCTGAAGCTGCGCGAGGCGCGGACGATTGACGACCTCCTGATCAAGCTTCCCGACGGCACCAACGCCGGCGGGCTCAAGATGGCCAACGGCACCAATTCGATCAGAGCCGCGCCCTTCCCGGGCACGCGCGCCAAATCCGCCGCCCTCGTTCGCGAGCAGTACATCAAGGCCCAGGAATACCGGGACAAGATCAGGCGCGCGAACGGCGATGCCGAAAAAATGCCGCCGCGCGACCTCGCGCTCGAGGAGCTCGTCGAAGTCCTCGACGGCAAGCGCATCGTCCAGAACCATACCCATCGCCACGACGACATTCTCACCGTGCTGCGCCTGTCCAGGGAGTTCGGCTTCAAGGTCGTCCTGCACCACGTCAGCGAGGGCTGGAAGGTCGCCGATGAGATCGCCGCGGCCCGCGTCGCCTGCTCCGTGATCATGATCGATTCTCCGGGCGGCAAGCTCGAGACGCGCGACGCCGACTGGCGCACGCCCGCGATCCTCGAGAAAGCCGGCGTCCTGGTCGGGTTTCACACCGACGATCCCATCTGCGATTCGCGTCGTTTCCTGCGCTCGGCCGGGCTGGCCGTGCGCGCCGGCATGACGCGCAAGGGCGCGCTCGAGGCCATGACGATCGCCAACGCGAAAATCCTCGGCCTCGAAACCCGGGTCGGCTCCCTCGAGTCCGGCAAGGATGCGGACTTCATCCTTCTCTCCGCCGACCCGCTGAGCGTTTATGCGCATGTCGAGCAAACCTGGGTCGAAGGCCGAAAGGTCTTCGATCTCTCGAACCCGCAGGATCACCTCTACGCGGCAGGCGGTGCCGGGGCAGGGGATTCCCGGCGCGCCCATCTCTGCTGCTTCACCAGCGCCTGGGACCTGATCGCCGCCGCCAACGAAGGGAACCAATGAAAAACGCCCGGCGAATTTTTTCGTTTCTGCTCCTCGGTGCGGCAGCCCTCCCGCTGCGCGCGGCGAACCTCGCGATTGTCGGCGAGACCGTTCACACGATGGCCGGCGCGGCCTTGAAGAATGGCGTCGTCCTCATCCGCGACGGGAAAATCGAGGCCGTCGGTCCGGCCGGCTCGGTCCGCATCCCGGATGACTACCGCGTCCTCAAGGCTGCAGTCGTCACTCCCGGCCTGATCGATGCGCATGCGACGGTCGGCCTCTCGGGCGTGCTCAATCAGGCGCAGGATCAGGACATGTGGGAAAAATCCTCCCCCATGCAGCCCGAGCTGCGCGCGATCGACGCCTACAACGCCAAGGACCCCCTCGTCGCGTGGGTCCGCTCCTTCGGCGTCACGACCGTCAACACCGGCCACGCCCCGACCGCCCTCATCTCCGGCCAGACGATGATCGTCAAGACCCAGGGCCGCACCGCGGACCAGGACGTGATCAATCCTGCCGCCATGACCTCCGTGACGCTCGGGCGAAATGGTCTCACCGTCGCCGAAGGCGCTCCCGGCACCGGCGGCCCCTCTGCCACCAAGCCGCCAGGCACGCGCGCCAAGGCGATCGCGATGCTGCGCGCCGATTTCATCAAGGCGCGCGAATACGCGCAGAAACGCGAAGCCAAGGACGAATCCAAGCGCCCCGGCCGCGACCTTCACCTCGAGGTTCTCCTCCGCGCGCTGGATGGCAGCCAACCCCTCCTCGTCACGGTGAACCGCCAGCAGGACATCATCTCCGCGCTCCGGTTCGCGCAGGAATTCAAACTGAAGCTCGTCCTCGACGGCTGCGCCGATGCGCCGATGGTCCTCGATGCGATCAAGGCCAGCGGGTTCCCGGTCGTGGTCCATCCGACGATGCAGCGTTCCTATGAGGACATGGAAAACCTCAGCATCGAAACCGCCGGCCGGCTTCACGCGGCGGGCATTCCGATCGCGCTCCAGAGCAGCTACGAAGCCTACGTCCCGAAGACCCGCGTCGTTTTGTTCGAGGCCGCGATCGCCGCGGCCAACGGCCTCGGCTTCGAACCGGCCCTCGCGAGCGTCACCGTCGACGCCGCCCGCCTCCTCGGCATCGGCGACCGCACCGGTTCGCTCGAGCGCGGCAAGGATGCGGACGTGGCCCTGTATGACGGCGATCCCTTCGAATACACGGCGCATTGCGTCGGCACCGTGATCAACGGCGAGGTCTTCGCCGACGGCCCGCACTGAACCGCCATGGAAGTCATGATTCGCAAGGACGCGGAAACCGGCTGTCTCCTCGGCGCCAAGATCATCGCTCGGCTCGTGCGCGAAAAACCCGCCAGCGTGCTCGGGCTGGCCACGGGGCGCACCTCCCTGCGCCTGTACCAGGAACTGATCCGCCTGCATCGCGACGAGGGCCTGGATTTCAGCCGGGTGACGACGTTCAACCTTGACGAATATGTCGGCCTCCCGGCGTCGCACGACCAGTCCTACCGGTATTTCATGCGGGAGAATTTTTTCCAGCACATCAACGTCGACCAGAAGCGCACGCACGTCCCGGACGGCACCGCGCCCGACCTTCACGCCGAGTGCCGGGCCTACGAGGAGCGTATTACCGCGGCCGGCGGCATCGATCTCCAGCTGCTCGGCCTCGGGCGCAACGGCCACATCGGGTTCAACGAGCCCTCCGGCTCGCTGCGCTCCCGGACGTGGATCAAGATTCTCTCCGAGCAGACGCTCGAGGACAACAGCGACGTCTTCGGCTCCCGTTCCGACATGCCGCACCACGCAATCACGATGGGCATCGGCACGATCCTGGACGCGCGCCGGTGCCTGCTGCTCGCCTTCGGCCCCCCGAAGACCCGCGCGGTGGAGCGGATGATCGAAGGTCCTCTCGCCGCCATCTGTCCGGCCTCGGCGCTGCAGCTTCACCCCCGGGCCACGGTGATTGTCGACGAAGCCTCCGCCTCCGCCCTCCAGTACGTCGATCACTACCGCTGGATCGATACGAACAAACTTTCCTGGCAGCGGTACGATTGAAGCGAGCCATGTCGACGGATCATTTCCGATCCGTTTGAACAGAAGCTAACGGAGCGAACAAAGCGCTGTCCGTCGGACGAGCCCAGGTTGCAAGCTGGGTTTGGTTCGGAGAGCGGCAGAAATCCAAAAGACATAGAGTCTGCCTGCAACCTCGGCGCCGCGAACGGACAGCGCTTCGTTGCCTTCGTTACCTTCTGTTCAAAATCCGAATCTGCCTCAGGTGCCGCGCCGGTTGCCGTAAAGCTCGAGGTGCAGGCGGTGCGCGTAACGGTAGCCGCGCGCCTTGCACAGCTCCGCCAGCCAGCCGGACCGCTCGCGGATCGCTTCCACCGTCACGCCCTCTGGCATCAGGAGCACGCGGTCGCGCGGAATCTCGAGCTTCAGCGTCGCGAGCATCCCCTCGAGTTCGTCGACGTCCGCCGGCTGGGTGACGACAAACTTGAACTGATAGTCGCCGCGCTCGACCCAGGCTCTCACCACTGGCGGCTGCCAACGTGTGCTCTCGTGTTTCTTGCGCCACGTCACGCTGAGCCGCGAGTCGGGCGCCGAGTTCAGCAGCTTGGGGGAAAGCGACGCCAGGTCGCAGGCGATTCCCTCGGGCGCCACGGTGGCCGCCGTCTCGATCGTAAGATGATGGCCGAGTTCCCCGATCGCCTTCGCCAGCGCATGCACCTCCTTCGCGATCATTGGCTCGCCCCCGGTGAGCACGACGTGGCGCGCCGGGTGCCTTTCGATTTCCCGGAGGATCTCCGGGATCGCCATCGCGGTCCCTTCCGGATTCCACGAGGCATACGGCGTGTCGCACCAGTTGCACCGGAGATTGCAGCCGCTCGTCCGCACAAAGACCGAGGGAACGCCGGTCAGCATGCCCTCGCCCTGGATTGAATAAAATATCTCGGAGATCAGCATGGTTCCCGATTCACGCCGGTCGCTTCGTTCCCTCCGTCAGCTTCGGTTCAACCAATGGCTTGGCGGGGAGGGGATCGTTGGACGCGTACACCGTGGGATCCTTCAATCCCGCCTGCGCAAACGCCTCCCGCCGCTCGACACAGGTCCCGCATTTCCCGCAATGAATCCCGCCTCCCTTGTAGCACGACCACGTCCGCGCAAAATCGACTCCGCGCCTCGCCCCCTCTGCCGCGATCGATCCCTTGGTCATGGCGATGAAGGGCCGCAGGAGCTGGACCTCCGCGTAGGTGCCCGCACGCATCGCGTCGCCCATCGCGCGCATGAAGTCCTCCCGGCAGTCCGGATAAATCGCGTGGTCCCCCCCGTGCGCGGCGATCACGAGACCCTCCGCCCCCATGCTCTCCGCGAACCCGCAGGCGATCGAGAGCATGATCGCGTTTCGAAACGGCACGACCGTGCGCTGCATGCTCGCCGCCTCGTAATGGCCCTCGGGGATCTCGCCGCCGCTTTTCAGGAGATCGGACGCGAACAACCGGTTCATAAAATCGAGCCGGATCACCTCGTGCCGCAGCCCGAACCTCGCCGCATGTTCCGCCGCAAACGGAATTTCGCGGGCATTGTGCTTTGAACCATAATCGAAGCTGACCACCGCGCCCACCGAATGCGTCTCCGCCGCCCAATAGAGCGCCGTCACCGAATCCATTCCACCCGAGCAAAGCACCACGACTTTCATTCCGGCAACATGCCGCAAAGGGCGGCAAAAGACACAAAAAGAAAAGAGCCCGATGACTTTCCGTTGCCCTCGGGGTTCATTCGCGTCCATTAGCGGTTCGAGGAGATGACGATTGTCCACGATCCGCTCTGCGCCGCCTACGGCTCGGCGATGCGACCCGAGCAGCCCGCCCGCGTCGTCCGCAGCGCCGCGCATCTCCGCCAGGCGCATCCGGACTGGACATGGCACACTCCCGCCGAACCGGTCGACGACGCCACGCTCCTCCTCGCGCACACCCCGGCGCACCTCCAGCGCCTGAAACAGGCGCGGGACTTCGATGCCGACACCCCCTATCTGCCGGACATCGCGGAACACGCCCGCCGAGCCGTCGGCGCCGCGCTCCACGCCGCGAAACTAGCCGGCCAAGGAAAACGCGCGTTCAGCCTGATGCGTCCGCCGGGCCACCACGCGACGGCCGGTCAGGCCATGGGATTCTGCTACCTGAACCAGATCGCGGTCGCGGCGGCCGCCGCCCAAACGCAGGGCGCGGGCCGCGTCGCCGTCTGGGACTTCGACGCGCACCACGGCAACGGCACCGAGGCCATTCTCCACGGGCGCCCCGGTTTGTTATTCACCTCGGTTCACCAGCATCCGGGATATCCCGGGACGGGCACGGCCTCGTTCGACAACTGCCGCAACTGGCCCGTGGCGCCCCATGTTCCGCGTTCGCGCCACATGGCGGCCCTGCGCGAGTCGCTCGACGCGGTGATCGCGTTTCGCCCCGGCCTGATTCTGGTGTCGGCCGGGTTTGACGCCTATGCGCGCGATCCGATCACGGCGATGACCCTGGAAACGGAGGATTTCGCGACCTTGGGCCGCTGGCTGCGGGAATGTGGCGCCCCCGCGGCCGCCATCCTCGAGGGCGGCTACAGCGACGATCTTCCTTTGTTGATTGATGCTTTCCTCACGGCGTGGGAGAACCCTGCGAGCGCATGATTTCCCGCTTCCTTCCGATCAAGGTTCGCCGTTTGCTCGGCGTGAAAGTGACTTCACGTCCGCCCGTCTCCCAGCTTCTCGACCAGCCAGGATCTCTCGCGCCCCTGCTCGCCGCCCTCGATCGCGAGGATGAAGTCGCCCTCGATACGGAGGCGGACAACATGTACCATTACAAGACGCGGGTCTGCCTGATGCAGCTCCTCGTCGGACGCGAAGTCTACCTCGTGGACATGCTCGCGCCCGGAATGAAATTCGAACCGCTCCTTCACCGGCTCGCGAAGAAGCACCTGCTGATGCACGGCAGCGACTTCGATATCCGGCTCCTCCACGATCTCGCCGGCTTCCGGCCCAAGAGCATTTTCGACACGATGCTGGCCGCCCAGCTGCTCGGCCGGCCGCGGATCGGCCTCGCCTCGCTGCTGGAGGACCATTTCGGCGTCGCCGTCGACAAGTCGGGCCAGAAAGCCAACTGGTCGGCGCGTCCCATCACCCCGAAGCTGCTGAATTACGCCGCGCTCGACGTCTGGTACCTGCCGGAGCTCCGCGACATCCTCACGCGCGAACTCAAGAAGCTGAACCGCCTCGACTGGCTCGACCAGCAATGCCGCGCGCAGATCGAATCCGGCTCGACCGGTTTCGCGCCCGAGACGGAGAACGACTGGCGCATCGGCCGCAGCGAACGGCTCCGCGGGCCCGGCCTCACCGTCCTCCACGCCGTCTGGCACTGGCGCGAGCAGCAGGCGCGGCGGCTCGACACCCCGCCTTTCAAGGTCTGCGGCAACTCCCTGCTCCTGCAGATCTCGGAAGCGGCCGAGGCCGGCGACTCCGAGGAATCCATTCTCGGACGGGTACACCTCGGACGCCGGCAGGACCGGATCTTTCCCTCGCTCGCCGCCGCCGTGCACGCCGGCCTCACGAAGGATCCGAAGACCCTTCCGCGCCGGGCGGGCCGCGACCCGAATCACGTTTCGCTGACGCAGGCCGAAATCGAATTCCAGGACCGCATCAAGGCCGACCGCGACCGCATCGCCCACACGCTCGGGATCGAGGCGACCCTGATTGCGAACCGCTCCCAGCTCGCCCAGATCGCGCGCCATCCGAAGCAGGTCGATAAAATCCTCCTTCCGTGGCAGGCGGGCCTGCTCCGCGCCGAGCCGGCCATGAAGCCGGATTGAGCGGACGGCCGCGCCCGGGGTTTTGCTTTGCCCCGTCCCGGCTTTGCGCGAGCCTTGCCGCCACCGCCGTGCCCACGCCTGATCGCAATGCCAACATCGCGCGTCACCTCGCGCTGATGGCCGCGGCCAGGCCGGACATGCCGGCGCTCAAGGTCCCGCGCGGCCGCACCCGCTCGGGCGCCATCGATTACCTCGTGCTGACGTTCGCGGAACTCGACGCCGAAGTCTCCGCCTGGGGCGCGAAACTCGCGAGGGCCGGCGTGCGCGCCGGCGACCGGACCCTCGTCCTCGTCAAACCGGGTCTCCCGCTGATCGCGTCGATCTTCGCCCTCTTCCGCGCCGGAGCGGTCCCGGTGGTGATCGATCCCGGGATGGGCCTGGGAAATTTCCTGTCCTGCGTGGCCCGCAGCCGGCCGCGTGCGCTCGTCGGCGTCCCCTTCGCCCAATGGAGCAGCCATGTTTTTCGCGGCGCGTTCAGAACCGTCGAGGTGCGCGTGCCCGTGCCGGGTTCTCCCACCGCCGAGCTCCGGCACCAGGAGGAGCCGGAAAATTCCATCACGCATGTTGCCGCGCCCGAGGACCTCGCAGCCATTCTCTTCACGTCCGGCTCCACCGGCGCGCCAAAGGGCGTCCTTTATGAGCACGGCATGTTCGAGGCGCAGGTTCGCCTGATCCGCTCCACCTATTCGATTGAACCGGGGGAAGTGGACCTCCCGATGCTGCCGATCTTCGCGCTGTTCAACCCCGCGCTCGGAATGACGACCATCGTGCCTGAAATCGATCCGCGCCGGCCCGCGGAAGTCGACCCCGCAAAAATTGTCCAGGCCATCAACCAGGAAGGCGTCACCAATTCCTTTGGTTCTCCGACGCTCTGGCTCAGGATCAGCGACTACTGCGCGCGGCATGGCACGAAACTCCCCACGCTCCGCCGGGTGCTCAGCGCGGGCGCACCGGTGCCGTCGGCGCTGTGGAGCAATGCCCCGGCGTTCCTCCCCAACGGATTCCTGCACAGCCCCTATGGCGCAACCGAAGCCCTTCCGGTCGCCACCATTCGCAGCGACGCGGTCGACCCGCAGTCGACGCGGGGCGCATGCCTCGGAAAACCGGTCGACGAAGTCCGCGTCAAGATCATCGCGCTCGGCGAAACCCCGATCGCGACCCTCGATCAGGCTCGCGAACTCGGGCCCGGCGAAATCGGCGAGATCATTGTCAAAGGCCCCGTCGTCACCAAAAACTACGACGACCAGCCCGCCGCCACGGCCGCCGCCAAGATTTTCGACGGCGGCGGGATCTGGCACCGGATGGGCGACTGCGGTTTTCGCGACGAAGCGGGCAGCCTCTGGTTCGTTGGACGAAAGGCGGAGCGGGTGAAAACGGAGAGCGCCGTGCTTTTCACCGAACCGTGCGAACAGGTGTTTCGCCAGCACCCGAGAGTCGGCCGCTGCGCGCTGGTGGGGGTGGGGGAGCCCGGCCGGCAAATCCCCGCCCTCGTCGTCGAAAGCGAATCGCTCGGTGCTTCCGACGCGCGGCAGTTTGCCGGCGAACTCCGCGCCCTTGCGCGCCAGCATCCGCACACGTCGGCGGTGTCGCGTTTCTATTTTCGCCCGCGATTCCCTGTCGATGTCCGGCACAACGCGAAGATCCACCGCCTCGCGCTCGCGCGGTGGGCGGCGAAGGCGCCGGGCATCGAGGCCACGCCCTGACATGAGCACGCTTGTCACCGGCGGCACCGGGTTTCTCGGCCGGCGATTGGTCGAACGGCTGCTGGCCGAGGGCCGCGCGGTCACCGTCCTCGCCCGCACCCCAGCTCCCGATCTTGAGGCGCGCGGCGTGCGCTTCGTCCGCGCCTCGCTCGATGATCCCGCTGCCGCCCGCTCGGCGTGCTCGGGGATCGAGACCGTCTTTCATACCGCGGCAAAAGTCGGCGTCTGGGGCGCGTATGCCGATTTCCACCGGACGAATGTGCTCGGCACGCGCGCGTTGCTGGAAGGGTCCGCCGTTCATGGCGTGAAATTCTTCATCCACACGAGCACGCCAAGCGTCGTGTACACGGGTGGGGACCTCGCCTCCGCCGACGAATCGCTCCCGCTCACCACCGCGTGCCCGAGTCCCTATCCTTTGACGAAGGCGATCGCCGAGCGGGAGGTTCTGGCCGCAAATTCCGGCGCCTTGAAAACGGTGGCCCTGCGTCCGCATCTGATCTGGGGCGTCGGCGACCCCCATCTCGTGCCACGCGTGCTGGAACGCGCCCGCGCCGGACGTCTTCGCATCGTCGGCACCGGTCAAAGCCGCGTCGACATGGTTCACGTCGAAAACGCCGTCGACGCCCACCTTCTCGCCGAGGCCTGTCTTCGTCGTTCTCACGGTGTCGGCGACAGTCAACCGCCGGCGGGACGCGCTTATTTCGTCACGAACGGCGAACCCGTCCTGCTCTGGAACTGGATCAACGAGCTCCTCGTTGCGCTCGGCGAACCGCCGGTCACCAAAAAAATTTCCCTCAGGGCGGCGGCGGGCATCGGCGCGCTCTGCGAGGCGGCGTGGCGCATTCTTCCGCTGCGCGGCGAGCCGCCGATGACGCGCTTCATCGCCGCCGAACTCGCGAAGGATCACTGGTTCGACCTCTCGGCCGCCCGCCGCGACCTCGGCTATCGCCCGCGGATCAGCATGGCCGAGGGCATGGCCGACCTCGTGGCAGCCCTCAAAAAAACCTAGGGCATTTAGATAAAACGGTGCTGCTGAACTCATCGCCGGCGAGAATTCCGGGCGGAGATTGGCAGCAAAAATGCGCAAGGACTCCGGCGTTGCGAAGAAGCTGCCATCGCGCCTTGTGCATTTTTGCGGCCAACCCCTTCCCATCCTATTCCCCGCTTCTCTGCCGCACCGCCTCGAACAGCGTGATGATCGTCGCCATGGCGACATTCAGCGAATCGGCCTGGCCCGCCATCGGGATGCGCACCGACAGTCCGGAGTTCTCCAGCCAGAACGGACTCAAGCCATACTGCTCGCTCCCCATCACGATGGCGAGCGCGCCGCGGAAGTCGGCCTTCGTGTAAGGCGTCTCCGCGCCGGGCGTCGTGGCGACAGCGCGGATTTTTTTCCCCTTCAGCCATTCCAGCACCTGCCGGCTTTCCGAAACCACCAGCGGCACGGAAAAAAGCACCCCGGTCGAGGCGCGCACGACATTGGGATTGAAGATATCCGTCACCGGGTCGCACACGATCACCGCGTCGCAGCCCGCGGCGTCCGCGCTCCGGAGGATCGTGCCCAGGTTTCCCGGCTTCTCGATCGCCTCCACCACCAGCAGAAACGGGGTTGCCGACAACTTCAGTTCCTCGAGCGAGCGCCGCCATTGCGGCGCCAGTGCGAGCAGGCCGTCGGGCCGTTCGCGATACGCCACCTTCGCGAAGGCGTCCTTCGTCAGCTCGAAGATCTGGGCGCCTCCCGCCCGCGCCTGCTCGATCAGCGCCGGCTCGTTTTCACCGAGAAACCAGCCGGGCGAGAAATAAAGCTCCGCCGGCCGGACGCCCTTCTCGAGGGCCCGCCGGATCTCGCGGTAGCCTTCGACCAGAAACACGCCGGCCTCGTCGCGGGCGCGCCGGTCGCGCAGCTTCACGAGCTGCTTGATCCGCGGATTGTGCAGGCTCGTGATTTTTTCCGGGGGCGCCACGGCATTACCGAACACATGGAATCTTCCAAAAGACAAAATCCTTTTCCTCGCCGCACCGCTTTCTCTGTGTTCGGTCTGTGCCGTGGGCAAAAAGAAACCGTTCAACGACCAGCCGTTCCCCTACCACGCGGAGCTTGAACTTGACGTCGCCACGCTGACCAACCTCGGCTCGGGACTGGCCCGCGTCGCCCTCCCGGGCGCGCCGGAGGCAAAATGGGTCGTGATGGTGCCCTTCACGCTGCCGGGCGAACGGGTGCGCGCGCGGATTTTTCGCAACCACAAGAATTTTTCGGAGGCCGACCTCGTCGAGGTGATTCGTCCGTCGGCGGATCGCGTCCATCCGCCGTGTCCGCTCTTCGGCCGCTGCGGCGGCTGCCAGTACCAGCACCTGTCGTATTCCCAGCAGCTCGTCTGGAAACAGCGCCAGGTCGCCGAGCTGCTGCAGCACATGGCCGGGGTCGATTTTCCCGTCGCCCCGGTCGTTCCTTCGCCGCGGGAGTTTGGCTACCGCTCGAAAATCACCCCGCATTTCAATCCGCCGCGCGAAGGGCAGCCGATGCCGATCGGCTTTCTTCGCCAGGGCACCCGGTTCGATATCCTCGATGTCCCCGAGTGTCCGATCGCCACCCCGGCGATCAACGCGCGCCTCGCCGGCGTGCGCACGGAGGTTCTCGCCCGGCGGACGGAATATTCGCGCGGCGCAACGCTTCTGCTGCGGGAGGCGGGCGGCCAGGTGACCACCGACTACGATGCGGTGGTCACCGAGAGCGTCGGTCCCCTGAAGCTGCAGTTTCTCGCGCGCGATTTTTTCCAGAACAATCCCTCCATCCTTCCCGCATTCACGCGCCACGTCCGCGAGCAGGCCGCCGCGGGCGGGGCGCGTTTCCTCGTCGATGCCTACTGTGGCAGCGGGCTCTTCGCCCTCGCCGCCGCGCCGGCCTTTGAACAGGTGGCGGGCGTCGAGCTCAGCGCGAGCAGCATTGCGTTCGCCAAGCAGAACGCCGCCGCCAACGGAATTTCCAACGTCTCCTTCCAGGCCGGCGATGCCGCCGCGATTTTTCAGGGGCTCGCCTTTCCTCCCGCCGACACCGCGGTGATCATCGATCCGCCGCGGAAAGGATGCGACGAGTCGTTTCTCGCCCAGCTCCTGGCCTTCGGCCCGCGGACCGTGGTTTACGTCTCCTGCGACCCTGCCACACAGATGCGCGACCTGAAACAGTTTCTCGCGGCGGGCTATCGGCTCACCGCCGCCCAGCCGTTCGATCTTTTTCCGCAGACGCGCCACCTCGAGTGCGTGCTGACGCTGGCCAGGACTGAGGAATCCAGGCCTTTGCCACCGGAGCCTTCGGGCCGGCTCCTTTAATAGAAAAGGGGATGGCGGGTTGGACCCGATGGATTGTCAGATGGGGCAGCCGAGTCCCCATGCTTCTCAGCGTGCACATCCCCAAGACCGCCGGTGCCAGCTTCCGCCGGATCCTCGCCCAGCTCTACGAGGAAGACATCATTCTCAAATACTGGCGCATGACCGACGCGAGGGGCCAGGTGATCGCCGCGATCCCGCCAAACATCCGCTGCATTCACGGCCACTTTCACCCGGAGGCGCTGCTGCCGGATTTTCCGCACGCGAAACTGATCACCTGGGTGCGAGACCCGGTTCAACGCGTCATCTCGTCCTACTACCATCGCCTGCGCGATCCTGACTGGGAGCATCCGGTGACGCGGGAGCTGCACGAGAAAAAACTCACCGTCGTCCAGTTCGCCGCGCTCGATCTCATGCGAAACGAGATGACGCGCTATTTCGGCGGCAAGCGCCCGAAGGATTTCGCGTTCATCGGCATCACCGAGCGTTTCGAAGAATCCGTGCATCGGTTTCTGCGCGTGTTTGGCTTCCCGCCGGTCGAAATCCCCCGGGAAAACTGCAACCCCGACAGGAGCGCCGAGTCCTACGCCGTCGACCTTCGCACCCGCGACGCCATTGCCGCGCTGAACGAAAGCGATCTCTCGATCTACCACGAAGTCTGCCAGGGGATCTGAGCCGGCGAAATCGCGTGGGGGCCACGGCTCGCAGTCGCGCCGCCAAAGTTGCCAAACGGAGGGCTTATGCTAAATCTCGGGAGTGACTGCCGTTCCCCCTCTTCTGGCCAAGCCCGCGGCGAAGCGCCACGTGTGGAAGTTCTTCCGGAGCGGCGGACTGGACCAGGTCAGTCTCAGCACCGCCGACGACCTGAGGTCCCTGGGACAGCTCGACCAGAAGCTCTGGGTGGTGCTGTCCTGTCCGACCAAGGGGATCGAACTGGATGAAAAAACGCTGGCGTTGATCGACGCCGACCACGACGGACACATCCGCGTCCCGGAACTGATCGAGGCCGTCAATTGGGCCGCCGCGCGGCTCAAGGATCCGGCAGCCCTGCTGCGCGGTTCGGATTCGCTCCCGCTTTCCGCGATCAACGACTCCACCCCTGAAGGAAAAACCCTCCTGGCGGGCGCGAGACAGATCCTCTCCGCCGGGGGGCGCGCGAACGCCGACTCGATCTCCGTCTCCGCCACCGAGGACATCGCCAAAGTCTTCGCGTCGAATCCCCTGAACGGCGACGGCGTCATTCCGCCCGAAGCCACCACCGATCCCGATGCCCAGGCGCTGATCAAGGACATCATCGCATGTCTTGGCGGCTCCGAGGACCAGACCGGCTCGAGCGGAATCACCGCGGAAAAAACCGCGAAATTCTTCGCCGAACTCGGCGCCTACGTCGAATGGGTCGAGAAAAGCTCCTCCCAGGAGATCGCGATCCTTGGCGCCGCCACGGAAGGCGCCTGCGGGTCGCTGCGGGCCGTGCGCCCGAAGGTCGACGATTTTTTTGCCCGCTGCCGGCTCGCGGCCTTCGATGCGCGCGCGATCGACGCCCTCAACCGCCAGGAGAGCGAGTACCTCAACATCGCCGCCCAGGACCTGAAGATCACCGCGGAGGAGGTGGCCGGCTTTCCGCTCGCCCGCATCGAGGCCGGCAAACCGCTGCCGCTGCTCGAGGGAATCAATCCCGCGTGGAGCCGCCCACTGGCCAGCCTGCGCACGGCCGTCGTGGCGCCGATGCTTGGCTCGAGCAAGACCACGCTGACCGAGGCCGAGTGGCTTTCCCTCAACGAGTCCTTCTCCGCGTACGAACTCTGGCTTGCCTGCAAAGCCGGGTCGTCCGTCGAGAAACTCGGCCTCGACCGCGCGCGCGAGCTCCTCGCCGGAAAAGGGCGCGCCGCGCTCGATGCGCTCATCGCCCAGGACAAGGCGCTCGAACCCGAATTCAAGGCGATCACCTCCGTCGACCGCCTGGTCCGGTATTACCGCGATCTCCGCACGGTCCTCCATAATTTCGTCAACTTTGCCGATTTCTATTCGAAGGACCGTCTCGCGGTCTTCCAGGCCGGCACGCTCTACCTCGACAGCCGCTCGTGCGAACTCTGCCTCCGGGTGGAGGATCCGACCGCCCACTCCCTGCTCGCCGTCAACAGCCGGACCTACATCGCCTACATCGAATGCCGGCGCGCCGGCGAGGAGCTGCTGAGGATCGCGGCCTGTGTCACCCAGGGTGAGAGCGACTACCTCGTCACCGGCCGCAACGGAATTTTCTACGACCGCAAGGGACGCGACTGGGACGCAACGATCGTCAAGATCCTCGATAATCCCATCAGCCTGCGGCAGGCGTTCTGGTCGCCCTACAAGAAATTCGTCCGGATCCTCGAGGAGCAGGTGGCCAAGCGCGCCGCGGCCGCCGACGCCGAATCGGGCACCAAGGCCGCAGGCATCGGCACCACCCTCGGAGCCGCCAATCTCGCCAAGCCGACGACGCCTCCCAGGAAAATCGACATCGGCACCGTCGCCGCCCTCGGCGTCGCCGTCGGCGCGATCGGCGGCGCGCTGGCGACCCTCGCCACCGGCCTCACGCGGCTTGCCCCTTGGCAGCTGCCCCTCGTCATCATCGCGGTGATGCTGCTGATTTCCCTGCCGTCCGTGCTGATCGCATGGCTCAAGCTCCGCCACCGCACGGTCGGCCCGATCCTCGACGCGAACGGCTGGGCGGTGAACGGGCGTGTGCAGATCAACATTCCCTTTGGCACCGCGCTCACGGAACGCGCGACGCTGCCGCCCGGGTCGCAGCGGTCCCGCTTCGATCCGTACGCGGAAAAAAAGCGCGGGCGCCGCACGGTCATCATCGTCGTCGTGCTGCTCCTGGTGTTTCTCGCGGCCGCCAAGGTCGTCGGCTTCTGGCCCTTCGCGTCCGATTACAAGGGCGACGCCGAAGCTTCCTCCGGCGTGGAAGCGCTGGATTAGAAGGATTAGCCGCAAAAAAGCACAAAGACTCGGTGGCTCCGAATCGGATCCCGCGTGCGCATGGGCGCGATGGCCGCTCCTTCGCAACCCCGGAGCCCTTGTGCATTTTTGCGACCAACCTCCTCCTCGGAATTCTTCGCGGAGGACGAGGTTCTCAAGTTCGGCTCCGTCCGTTTCGGCGCTCGGCGTCCGGCAATCAGCCGTCCGCTTTCTGATCCCGATTTCTGTGGTCGCTGAAGGCCAGTCGCCGAGGGCTGATCGGCTCGTTTTCACCGGCCATTGCTCACCGGAACTCCAGCCACTCCGGGGATGAATATTTTTCCGTCAGTCCCGAAACTTCCCCTTCATCCAGATCCGGCCACGGCGTGGCCGCCGGATCGCACGCCAGCACCACGCCGAGCCGCGAGGCGAAATCGTCGCGAAGTTTTTCCAGATCTATCGCCGCGCCCAGCGCCGGCCGCCAGAGCGATCCCTGGCAGAGCAGGCCGTGCTTGTTCCGCTTCTGGGCGGCGCCGGCGATTTTTTCGCCGCTGCGTTCGTGCACCACGTCGTGCAGTTCCGCCCGCTGAAAACAGACCCCGGTGGCTTCGCAGCCGCCGCCGTCCGCCGGCGGCTCGCAGGTTGGCTTCGTGACCGCTGGAATTTCCTGCGCGCGCAGCGCCGCCGCCAGGCACTCGTGAATCTCGCGATAACTTTGGGTCGCCCGCAGGTCCTCCAACGGATGACCGCGCGGGATGACCAGCGAATACGTCCAGTCGTCGCGGTGGTCCACGATGCCGCCTCCCGTCGGACGGCGGCAAAGGTCAACCGGATCCGCCGTCGGCAGCGAGCCGCGGACGAAGGCGATTTTCTGCGCGTAACCGAAGGTGAAGGCGGGCCGGTGCCAGCCATAGTGACGAAACCGCGGATTCGCCGGCCGCGGATGCCGCTGGAGCAGCAGGAAATCGAGCGCCATGTTTTCCGCGGCGCCGCCGCTGCGATCGGGAAGGATTTCCAGCACCATGTTGGCCGACGCCCCGCGCGTCATGCGTCCAGCAGCGAGCGCGCCGCCTTCAGCAGTTCGCTCAGCGCGTAGGGTTTCGGCAGGTGCGCCCAGCGGTTTCGTTTCAGCCCCGCGAGCGGAGTGTCGTTTTCACGCGTCGACGTGGAAAGAACCCGGAACTTCGGCTCCGTGGCCTGCAGGGCGCGGGCCAGGTCCTCGCCCCCGCCACCGAGGTTCGCGATCAGCAGCTGCACCGGCGCCCGCAGCTGCCGCGACTCGCGCAGGGCGGTGGCCGGCGTCTTGGTGGCCACGACGCGATAACCGTCCGCCGTCAGGATGCCGGTGACCATTTTCCGCACCACATCGTCCTCCTCGACGAGCAGCACGACTTCGTGCCCCAGGGTCGAGGGAAGGGGCTCGACCGACGAACGCCGGTCCAGGGGATCCTCCCGGAGATTGGTTTCCGGCAGGAAAATCTCGAAGGTCGATCCTGCGGACAGTTCGCTTTTCACGGTGATGAACCCGCCGCTCTGCTGGACGATTCCGTGAACCAGCGAAAGTCCAAGGCCCGATCCCTTGCCTTCGGGCTTCGTCGTGAAAAAGGGTTCGAAGAGCTGCTCCTGCGTCGCCGCGCTCATCCCGGTGCCGTTGTCGGCCACGGTCAGGCAGGCGTACGTCCCGGGCGGGGCATCGGTCAGCCGTCGGTTCCGCCCCGTCTTGATCGTGCGATGGCCGGTGCTGATCGTCACCAATCCCTCCCGCCGCAACGCGTCGCGGGCATTGAGCGTCAGGTTCAGCAGCACCTGCTGGAATTGCGTGGGGTCGACGCGGACCTGTCCCACGGTGGGATCGAGGTCCAGTTCCAGCCGGCCGGCCTCGCCCAGGAGACGCGCCAGGATGTCCGCATTGGCCGTGACAAACCGGTTCAGGTTCAGCACCCGGATCTTCAGCGGCTGGCGCCGGCCGAAGGCGAGCAGCTGGCGCGTGAGCGCGGCGGCCTTCAGGCCGGCCTGGTGGATTTCCTCCACTTCCTTCAGCAGCTGCGGCTGTCCCATCACCTGGCCGGCGAGAATCTGACAGTAGCCGGTGATCACGGAGAGCAGGTTGTTGAAATCGTGCGCGACGCCGCCGGCCAGGCGCCCCACCGCGTCGAGCCGCTGCGCATGCACCAGCGCCTCCTGCAGCCGGCGCTTCTCGGTCGTGTCGCGATAGGTCCCGACGATGTGCGCCGCGCGATGACGGGCGGTGGGAATCACGCTGAAGTTCCACGCGGCATGGATCGACGTGCCGTCCTTCCGGAGGAGAAAACCTTCGCCCGCGAGGGGTCGGCCCTGCGGCGCGCCGGCATGCCAGCGGACGATTTTCTTCGCCTCCGCCTTGTCGGCATGCAGGAAACCCGGAGCCCGGCCGGTCAGCGCATCGGCGGTGTAACCCGTCATCGCGCAGAAATTCTCGTTCGCGAAAATGATCTCGAGCCGGTCCGCCGCCCGGCCCTGCCGCGCGATCAACACCCCGTCGTCCTGCGCGCGCAACGCCGCGGCCAGCAACGCGTCGGGCACGACAGCCGGAGCAGGTCGCCAGGCCTTTTTCACGGAGCAAGGCGTTCGACGCTCCAGCTTCCGTCCGCGGCGCGGCGGTACCGCAGCCGGTCATGCAGACGGCTGCGCCGGCCCTGCCAGAATTCCACCGTCTCCGGCGCCACGCGAAACCCGCCCCACTGCGGCGGCAGCGGCACGGTCGCTCCCGCATATTTTTTCTCGAGGGCCTTCATCGCGTCCTCGAGCGCTTGGCGCCCCGGGATGATGCTGCTCTGCGCCGAGGCCCATGCCGCCAGCTGGCTTGGCTGCGGACGGCTGTGGAAGTAGGCCTCCGCCTCCTCGCGGGAAACCTTCGTCACCGCGCCCTCGACGATCACCTGCCGCTCGAAAGGGAACCACGGGAAAACCAGCGTGACGCGCGGGTTCACGTCGAGTTCGCGGCCCTTGCGGCTCTCGTAGTTCGTGTAGAACACAAACCCGCGCCCGTCCACGCCCTTGAGGAGCACCGTGCGGGCCGACGGACGGCCCTCGCGGTTCGCGGTGGCGAGCACCATGGCGTTCGGTTCCACGAGCTTCGAGGCCTCCGCTTCCTGGAACCACTTTTCGAACTGCCGGAATGGATCCTTCGCGAGGTCCTTTTCCGCCAGTCCGGCAAGCGTGTAATCTTTCCTGAGATCAGCCAGGGCCATGAATGCCACGAACGCTGGGGCGCGTCGCCAACCCTGTCAAAAGTCATCTGTCCCTTTAGGCTTTGGCTGCGGCGCGTCGTCGCGCATGCTCCGCATTCGCATGTCCCCAGCCGATTACCTCGATTCGCACCTCGGCGACCTCACGTCCCTCCTGCGCCGCCTGGTGAACCTGCCGACGGTCAATCCGCCCGGAAATCATTACGCCGCGATCACCTCGCTTCTCGTGCGGGAACTCGGGGCCGCCGGGCTCGCGGCGAAGCGGTTTCCCATTCCGGCCGCGCAGCTCCGCCGGCACCTGCCGGCCGAGCAACATGCGTTTCCGCGCTACAACGTCCTCGGCAAATGGAAGGTCTCCGGCGCCACGAAGACGCTCCACTTCAACGCCCACTACGACGTCGTGCCCGTCTCGGGCGCCTGGCGGCACGGAGATCCCTTCGGCGGACGCGTCGAAGGCGGCTGGATCTACGGGCGCGGCGCCGCCGACATGAAAGGCTCCATGGCCAGCTGCCTCCTCGCGCTCCGCGCGCTGCGCGCGACGGGGACCAGCCCGCGCATGAATGTCGAGGTGTCCTTCACCGCCGACGAGGAAACCGACTCCGCGCTCGGCGCCGGCTGGCTGGTCGGGCACGCGCCGATCAATCCGGATTATGCGATCGTCATGGAGGGCGGCGAAGCGGGCACGGTGTGTTGCGGACACAATGGGGTCGTCTGGCTCGAAGTGACCGTCCATGGCCGCGCCGCACACGGCTCGATGCCGGAGCGCGGCGTCAATGCCCTCGAGAAAATGTCCGCCCTCGTCCTCGCGCTCGGCGACTACCAGCGCCGCCTGAAGGCCCGCACCTTTGTCACGCCGCAGGGTAAAGTCATGCACCCGACGCTCAACCTCGGCGGCGTCTTCGGCGCGGGCGAAGGCGGGAAGATCAACACGGTTCCGGCGCTCGCGCGGTTTTCCATCGACCGGCGCGTGATCGCCGTCGAGACGGTCGCGTCGGCCGAGCGCGAGACCCGCGAATTTCTCGGCGCCGCGGCCCGGCGGATTCCAGGCTGCCGGATCACGGTCGGCAAAGTGTCCGACAACCATCCCTGCTACCAGGCGCCGAATCACCCGTTCTTCGCCGCCATGGCCTCGTGCGTCACGAAAGTCCGCCGGTCCCCCACCGCCTTCAACGTCTCCACCGGCTTCAACGACATGCATTTTTTTGCGCATCATCTCAGGATTCCGACCCTGGGATATGGCCCGGGGGGACAGAACGAACACGCGATCGACGAACGCGCGCGAGTCTCGGACCTGCTGCGAACGGCGAAAATCTACGCCGAACTGCTGGCCACCTTCCCGGGATCGGAATAACGCGGGGGTTTCGTCGCCGCGGCTGCAACGGCGCCGAAGATTCCTATCCCGCCCAGCCCCGCCGGATCATGTTCACCGCGATCGCAGCAAGCAGGAGCGCAATGATCTTGGAGATCGCGCGCATGCCGGTCGTCCCGATCCGGCGGCCGATCCACGAGCTGTAGGCAAACGCCAGCACCACCAGCACCAGATTGGCCGCCAGCGCGACCAGTGTCACCGGCGTGCCCAGGGTCTGCGCGAGCAGGATCAGCGTGGTGATCGACGCCGGCCCCGCGATCAGGGGCATGCCGAGCGGAACGACCCCGAAGTCGTCGGCCAGCTTCGCCGGCTCCTCGGCGGCCGAATGAACGAGATCGCGCGCCGCGAGAATGAAAAGAATGAGTCCGCCCGCGATCTGGAAATCGCTGACGGTGATGCCGAGGGCCGAAAAAATCGTCCGGCCGAGAAAGAGGAAGAGCAGCGCCACCAGCCCGCCCGTCCACACGGCTTGGTTCGCGATCGTCTTTCGGCGCGCCGCGGGCACGCCGCCGCCCATCGCCAGAAAAATCGCCGCAAGCCCGACAGGATCGATCGCGACGAACAACGGGATGAACGCCTTCAGGAAATCTGCAAAATATCCCGCCATCCCGTCAATTGCACGGCAGGCATCCCCGCGGCGCAAGCCCGGGAGTGGCGCCGTAGCCCTCCGGTTTTCGCCCTTGTTTCGACCGCGGCGAGGGCGCAACGTCGCCGCCTCTTTCCCATGAAAATCGACGCTTCGCTCACGCCCGCCAAGCTCCGGAAAAAAGTCGGCCGCGTCTTCGAGCTCGCCGGCCGGAAAGTCCGCGCGCTCGACGCCGCCTGGGATCCGGCGAGGGGCACCCCGGTTTTCACGGTCAAGGGGAAATACACCTCGCGCGGCTGGACCGAGTGGACGCAGGGTTTCCAGTTCGGCATGGCGTTCCTGCATTTCGACGCCACCGGCGACACCGATTCCCTTCAGCTCGGCCGCGCCAGGACCCTCCGGCACATGGCGTCGCACGTCTCGCACGTCGGAGTGCATGACCACGGCTTCAACAACGTCTCCACCTACGGGAACCTCCGCCGGCTGATGCTCGAGGGCCGGATCCCGTTCAACCAGGACGAGCTCAACTACGCCGAGATCGCGCTCAAGGTCTCCGGCGCGGTCCAGGCGGCGCGCTGGTCCACGACCGCGCACGGCACGGGCTACGTCTACTCGTTCAACGGGCCGCACTCGCTGTTCTCGGACACAATCCGCTCGATGCGCTCCCTCGCGGTGGCGCACCAGCTCGGACACGTGCTGATGGGCGAGGGCGACAAACCCACGAATCTCCTCCTGCGCGCCATCGAGCACGCGCGGACGACCGCCCGCTTCAATGTGTACTTCGGCGAGGGGCGCGACGCCTACGACGTCGCGGGACGCGTCGTCCACGAATCGATTTTCAACCGCAATGACGGCAACTACCGCTGTCCGTCGAGCCAGCAGGGATTTTCGCCCTTCACGACGTGGACCCGCGGCGCGGCGTGGATCATCACGGGCTACGCGGAACAGCTGGAGTTTCTCGATGCGGTGAAAGGCGCCGAGCTCGACGCCGCCGGCGGGCGCCGCGCGGTCACGGATCTCTTCGTCCGGACCGCCCGCGCGACAAGCGACTACTACATCGACGGCTACAGCGCGAAGGACGGCATTCCTTACTGGGATACGGGCGCGATGCAGACGCACGCGCTGGGAAATTACCAGCAGCGTCCCGCGGATCCCTTCAATGCCTTCGAGCCGGTCGACAGTTCCGCCGCGACGATCGCCGCGCAGGGATTCATCCGCCTTGGAACGTGGCTGGCCGCCCACGGGGAAAAAACCGCGGGGAAAAAATATCTCCAGGCCGGCCTGACCGTCGCCGACACGCTGTTCGCCGAGCCGTATCTCTCGGCCGACCCGAAACACCAGGGCCTGATCCTGCACAGCGTGTATCACCGGCCGAATGGCTGGGATCATGTCCCCAAGGGCCGCAGCGTGCCCTGCGGCGAATCCTCGATGTGGGGCGATTATCACGCGATGGAACTCGCGCTCCTCATTTCGCGGCTCGCCGACGGAAAATACCACACGTTTTTCTGAGTTCGCCTCAGCTTGTCTCCTTGCCGACTCCGCTCCTCTACGAATCGCATTCGCACACGCCGCTCTGCCGCCACGCTGTCGGCTCGCCCTCGGACTATGCGGCGGTGGCGGAGGCGAAGGGACTGAAGGGGATCATCTTCACCTGTCATTGTCCGCTGCCGGATGGATTCTCCGCCTCGGTGCGGATGCATCCGGACGACTACGACCGGTACGTCGAGCTGGTCGCGGCGGCGCGCGCGGAATTCGCCGGACGGGTCGACGTCCGGCTCGGCCTCGAGAGTGACTATTATCCGGGCGTCGAACCCTGGCTGGAGCGCCTGCACGCCCGGGCGCCGCTGCATCACGTGCTCGGCTCGGTTCATCCGCAGGTTCCCGACTACCGCCGCCAGTATTTCAACGGCAACTGGTTCGATTACCAGCGGCTCTACTTCGATCATCTGGCCCGCTCGGCGGAAACCCGCCTTTACGACACGCTCGCGCACCCGGACCTGATCAAGAACGAGGCGCCCGCCGAGTGGAATTTCGCGCGGATCCGTCCCGACATCGAACGCGCGCTCGACCGGATCGCCGCCACCGGCGTGGCGATGGAGCTCAACACCAGCGGCGTGAACAAGGCCATTTCCGAAATCAATCCCAGCCCGACCATGCTCCGAATGATTCGCGAGCGCGGCATCCCCGTCGTCCTTGGCGCCGATGCCCATCGCCCCGAGCGCGTGGGCGATGGCTACCTCCCGGCGCTGAACCTCCTCCAGCAGGCGGGGTTCGCGGAGATAAGTTATTTTCTCGATCGAAAACGCCGGACGATTCCCCTCGCCGCGGCGATCGGCTCCCTCGGCGGATAAAAATCCGTGCTGTCATTTCCGGATTCCCCTCGTATCTCCGCGGGGTGTCCCCGGCACCGCTCAACCTCTATGATCTCACCCGCGAGCAACTCCGGGTGCAGCTGGTCCGGTGGGGGCTGAACCCGTTTCATTGCGCGCGGCTCTGGAATTACCTCTACATCGAGCTGGCCGATTCGTTCGCCGCGATGCCCGAGCTTCCGGCCAAGGTGCGCGCCCAGCTCAAGGCCCACGCCCGCTTGGGGATCCTGGCCACCGCGCAGGAGACAGACTCGAGCGACGGCTTCACGCGGAAATATCTCCTCTCGCTCGACGACGCGGCCGCGATCGAAACCGTGCTGATGCGCTACACGGGCCGGGTCACCGCATGCATCTCCAGCCAGGTCGGATGCGCCATGGGCTGCGTGTTCTGCGCCACCGGGCAGATGGGATACACCCGGCACCTCGCTGCCGGCGAAATCGTCGCGCAGGCCGTGCATGTCGCCCGCGCGCTCCGCGTGGCGCGCGAGCCGCGGCGCCTGCGCAACGTGGTGCTGATGGGCATGGGCGAGCCGCTCCACAACTACGAGTCCGTGATGCATGCAGTCGATATCCTGCGCGACGACGCCGGCCTCGCGCTCGGGGCCGAGCGGATCACGCTCAGCACGGTCGGGGTCGTTCCCGGCATCCTCCGGCTCGCGCGCGAAAAGCGGCCCGTGCACCTCGCGGTTTCGCTGCACGCCGCGACCCAGGCCGAACGCGCCGCGCTCGTCCCCGCCGCACGGAAATGGCCCCTCGACGAATTGATGGCCGCCTGCCGGACCTACAGCGAGACGACGCGCCGGAGGATTTTCTACGAGTGGACGCTGATCGAAGGCCGGAACGATTCCGCAGGCCATGCACGCGCCGTCGGCGAATTGCTGCGCGGGTTGCCGGCCCAGGTGAATCTCATTCCGCTGAATCCGACCGCCGGTTACGCCGGTGCCCCGACGCGCTCCGAAGCCGCGCGAAATTTCCAGCAGATCCTCGCCGTCGAATTTGGCGTCCGAAGCACCGTCCGCCAGCGCCGCGGGATCGACATCGCCGCGGGCTGCGGCCAGCTCGCGGTGGCGGCCGGTTGATTCTTTCACCACGAAGGGCGCGAAGAGCGCGAAGAAAAGGCATCGGAAATTGATCACACCGGCTGGTTCAGACCTTTGCGTGCTTCGCGTCCTTCGTGGTGAAAACTCTGGCGATCTCAAGCCTCGCGGCGTGATTTCACCGCGGCCGCAAGCTGCGCAAGGAGCGGCAGGGTTTTTTCCCACGAGAGGCAGGCATCGGTGATGCTCCGGCCGTAAACCCGCGGGGTCGCCTCGTAGTCCTGCGTCCCGCCCAGGAGATTGCTTTCGATCATCACCGCCGAAATCGCCTTCTCGCCGGCCGCGACCTGCGCCGAGAGATCCGCGACCACCTCCGCCTGCTTCTCCGGATCCTTCCCGCTGTTCGCGTGGCTGCAGTCCACCATGAGGTGGGGCGGCAGCTGATTCTTCACCAGCAGGGCTGTCGCCTTCCGGATGCTCTCCGCCGAAAAATTCGTCCCTGCCGTTCCGCCGCGAAGCACCAGATGGCCGTGCTCGTTGCCCGCCGTGCCCATCACCGCCGGCGCACCTTCGCGCGTGAGGGAGGGAAACCAGTGCGGATGCCGCGCCGAGCGGATCGCGTCGACCGCCACCTGCACGTCACCGTCCGTGCGGTTCTTGAACCCGACCGGCATCGAGAGCCCCGAGGCCAGCTCGCGATGCACCTGGCTCTCCACCGTGCGCGCGCCGATCGCCCCCCACGAGACGAGGTCCGCGTAATATTGGCCGAGCGTCGTGTCGAGAAACTCCGTCGCAACCGGCAGGCCGAGGCCCGTCACGTCGATCATGAGCTTCCGCGCAATCCGCAGCCCGGCGTTGATCTGGAAACTTCCGTCGAGGAACGGATCGTTGATCAGGCCTTTCCAGCCGAGCACGGTCCGCGGTTTCTCGAAGTACACGCGCATCACGAGCAGGAGCTCGCCGGCGTAAACCGGCGCCACGTCGCGAAGCCGCTGCGCGTACTCCACCGCGGCGGAGGGATCGTGAATGGAGCAGGGGCCCACCACGACGAGAAGCCGCCGGTCCGCCCCTGTGATGATCGCTTCGACCTCCCGACGGCTCCGCGACACCAGCGACGCGCGAGCGTCATCGAGCGGCAGATCGTCCTCCAGCACCGCGGGGGCGATGAGCGGCTTGGTGGCGCGAATGCGGAGGTCCGACGTCGGTTTGTGCATGTTTCGTCAGCCCGGAATCTGCCGGGCTCGCTCCACCATGGGGGTCGAGCGAAGCCGCGCCGCGCCCGCCTCCGCCAGCACGCCCTGCTTCACTGCGGCGCGTGTAAGGGTAAGGTAGGCCAGCGATGCCGAGTCCGACTCAGCGGCATTGGCCGCCGCGCCCTCGAGAATCTCCCGCGGCAGCACGAGCTGCGCCGGCGGCAGCAGTCCCTTGCCCCCAAGGAACAGCGACAGCGAAGTCCCCAGCAGTCCTAGCCACGCGGCCGGATGGGCGGGCGGGACGTAACTGATCGCCGACGGGTCCGCCGACCACTCCATGAACGTGCGAACCTGCTCGTGCAGCTGGGTCAGGATCACATCGGCGTTCCCGGCGTTCCAACGGGCGGTGAAGAGTTTCCGCTCCTTCATCTTCTTCACCTCCCACAACCGGACCGCGACCTCGTAGTCGCCGGCCACCTCTCTCAGCGCGCCGGTGAAAATATAATCGAGTCCGCCTTCCGTCGTCCCGGCAAGCTGCCCCAGGTTGGTCGAGGTCCATTCGGCACCGATCAGCGCGTAATGTTTTTCATTCATCACGCCCACCACCGCGATCGGCAGATAATGGGACGAAAAATAAAACGTCTCGGCGAACCACAGCGGAATCGCGCGCGTCAGCCGGCCCGCCTCCGTCTCCGGCTGCTGCGTCACGGCTCCCAGGTCCGGAACCCCCATCAGCGCCAGCTGGGTGAACGCCAGCCGCCGAACCTTCGCCCCCTTGGCGGGCAGCACCTCGGCCGCGATCGGCTCCAGACCATAGAACCAGATCGGCTTGCTGATGCTGACGAAATTGATCCTCGGGGCTTCGGTCCCTTCCGGCGCGCCACCGGCGGAATCCAGCGGCGGCAGGTCCGAATTGATCAGCTCGGCGATCGCGTTGGAAAAACCATGCAGCCGCTCCTCCAGCTCCGGCCGCTGCAGCGAAAAAAGAATGTCCAGCACGTGCTGCGCCGCATCCGCCTGACGGAGGGCGAGGTACGCCTGGAGGAGATTCAGGCCCGTCGCCGGACCATGCCGCTCGGCATCGTAACGCGGGGCGACCAGTTCGACGATCTCGGGCAGGTGCCCGTTGAGCCCCAGGTCGGCGGAAACAGTCACGAGCACATCCGCGCGATCGCCCGCCGCCGCGAGCACCGGTTCGTAAATCGCGAGGGCGCCCGGCAGGTCCTTCGCCTCGAGCCGTTCGCGCGCGGCCACCAGCTGCGGCATGACCCCGCCGGCGGCCGCCGTCGCCGGCGTCTCCGTCAGCGCCGCCGCGGGCTCGCCCTTCCTCCCTGAAAGCCGGTCGAAAAATCCCATGTTCACAGAACAAACCAGCGCACCGGCGGCTGGCGAAGCTAAATCCGGCGCGGACAAACATGCGCCACCACCGCGCCGGCCACACCGGCCACGTGCGACAGCGGCGCCACCCGGACGCCCGTTTCGCCGAAACGCGCAAACAATGCCTGCCCCGCCACGGTTTCGAACCCGATCTTCGCGGCGACCAGGCCGAGCACCGTCCACCAGAACCAGCGGTCTCCGCGGGACCCTGCCAGCTGCTCCAAGGCGAGCAGCACCAGCATTCCTGCGGCGAGCCCCGACAACCCCGCGTACCACTGCAGCGAGGGCGCGCCGAGCAGAAGCACAATTCCGATCAGTCCGGGAGCCAGCGCAATGAACCCCCGTGTTTTTCCCGGCGCCGTGCGTTCCGCCCAAACCCCCGCCGCCCCGAAAACAACAAGGTTCCACAGCAGATGGCTCCCGCCAAAATGAACGAGGTTTCCCGTCCACAGCCGCCAGGCCTCGCCGTGAAGAATCGCCGCGCGTTCGAAAATCAGGCCGCGGCCGAGCGCGGGAGAGGCTTGGATGACTGCGGCGGCCGCGACGACCGCCAGGGTCAGCCAGGGCCTGCGGCTGCGAACGGTGGCCGGAGCATTCACGGATGGCGGGGCCAGCGGATGACCGGGTCGCTCCATGCGGCGTTACGGATGGCGGGCTGAACCCGCGGCGCCGCCAGTTTTTCCGGCGACACTCCGGCGCGCACGGCAATTGTCGCGCAGACCTTCGGCACGTACATCCGGGTTTCGGCGGGAAGCGCCGACGCGACGTCCGCAAACGTCCGCGAACCTCGCGCCGCCAGCAGGCGGCGGATCCGGCCCTCGCCCGCGTTGTACGCGGCAAAGGCCAGAGGCCAGTCGCCGAATTTTCCGTGCAGCGCGCGAAGGTAGCGCGCGGCGGCGTGGGCGGACTTTTCCGCGCTGGCCCGTTCGTCCGGCATGAAGGTGCTCAGCCCCAGCGACTGCGCCGTCGCCGGCATCAGTTGAAAAAGTCCCTTCGCGCCCGCGGGACTTCGCGCCGCCGGATCGAGGGTCGATTCTGCCTCGGCCAGCCAGGCCAGGGCCGGCGAAAGCCCCTCCGCCTCGAACGCCGCGGCGAGCGCCGGCATCAATTCATCGGCCCGCGACGGCCGCGCCCGCTGCTGCATCCGCGACACCCAGAGATCGTAATAGGGAATCCCTCTTCCCGCCGTCGGACCGCCCGGTGCCGTTCCCGGGATGGGCGTGCGCGGAGGCGGCGGCAGTTTCGTCACCGTCCCGGCCGCTTCGATGTAGTCGAGCCGGACCTGCAGCCAGTCCGCATAGTCCTCGTACCCGGGGAGCACCCGCAACGCCAGCAGGGCCGCGCGGGCCTCGGGCTCGTAGGCCGCCAGCGCCCCGAGGTCGTCCTTGTCCAGCGCCGCCTGCAGCCGCAGGGCAAACTCGTCGAACCGCTCGCGCGAGGGAAATTCATACTGCTCCTTGATCTCGGGCGGCGCGTACTCGTCGAAGATTTTCCTGCCCGCCTCGTAGAGCTCTTCTGTCGGGGAATCCGCGGGCTTCGCCGGAGATCGCGGCGGCTCCGCGGCGAATATCGCCGGCGCACAGAGGAGGAAAACCAGATGTCGGCGGCGCATGCGTGAAGGGACCGGCTCCACCCCAGCAGGTTGCCGGCCCGAAGGCGAGAAGCGCGGGCGACCGCTCGGGGGCGGGCAGCTTTCAGCTATCAGCTGTCAGCTTTCGAGTTTAACGACTAAGGAAGGTCGGCGGCTGACCGCTGACCGCTGACCGCTGACCGCTGACCGCTGACCGCTGACCGCTGACCGCTGACCG
>JAQGON010000013.1 GCA_028293565.1 Verrucomicrobiota bacterium
GAGTTCGTGGTTCCCGAACTCGTGCGGGGCACCTTGCGGCAGGCTTTCGAGATCGGCCGTCACCTGGGCCAGCCGGTCGCCCGGGGCGCCTTCATGATGTTTGTCGTGGCCGAGGTACATCCCTTCAACGACGGGAACGGCCGATTGGCGCGGCTCTTCCTCAACGCCGAACTCAGCGCGGGCAGCTGCGGCCGGCTGATCGTGCCCACGTCACTGCGCGACGACTATCTGTCGTGTCTCGAAGCGCTGACGGTCGCAGGCAACCCCGATCCGTTCGTCGGACTCCTCGCTCGGCTCATTCGTTTTTCACTCTCGCTTCCGTGTGAGTCGTGGGAGCAAAGCGTGGCGGCGTTGGAAAAATCCGGCGCCTTGAAGGACGCCCCTAGCGGGTCGTGGGGCATCGCCAACGCCATGCTCTGATCGAAGCATGCACCGACGGCGACGCCCATGGACGCGAATGAGCGGGCCTAAAACATGCGGCCTGGCGTCGCGGCTGCGCGCGGCGCTCGATCGTCACCGGCGAAGCTGAGAGTAGCAGCGCCGGTGTTTTTTTGTTTTGGCGTCCGCCGTCGTAGTTCGGCCGAATTATGAATAACCGTTTTGGCCGTTCTTTGTTTCCTCGCCTCGGAACCGCGAAAGTGGCGATTCATGCGGGACCACCGGTCTGTTTGCACCGAGGTGGAGATCTTCCGTTCTGCTCTGTCGCTGTCATGCCAAAGCGAGAGCGCAGTCGGCTGGACTCGCAGCCGGCTCAAAGCCCTGCGCGATCTTTCCACACGTCGCCGGAGTAATATGTTGGTACAATATCCCCTCCTTGTGCGTGGCGATTCCGTAGTAGTGCTCCCAGAGCTCATCCTGATCCTTGTGACAAAGTATCGTCGCCGTACGGCCGGGGTTCTTGTTTGCGGCGATATCATGGGTGGCGAAACCATGGCGCAGGCAATTCCAAGGATGAGGCACGTAAGCCACGATGAATAACTCCGACTTCAGGCGCATGTAGAGCCGCGGGAGCATTTCCCAGCACTCCTCGGGAGTGATCGCTAGCCACTTCCAAACCTGCGCCGGGACTTGATCAATGTAACGGCGGCGTCCACCCCGCCCCATTTCAGTCTTCAATTTCTTTCGCGGCAAAGTGATACCCCTGTCGTCGAAGTTAATGTCCTGCTTTTCGATACGACTTCCGCTGGAAAATCGCAGTCCAACAAACGCCTCCAAGGCAAGGCGGCCCAAGATAACACGGTAGCGATAGGTCCCATCTTTTTCGCGATGAGTCAGTGCCGTACGAAACAGTTGAGCCGTTTGCGCTGGTGTGAGCTTCTTGACTTCGCCGATACCGTCGCTGCGAAACTCAACCTTGTTGCATGGATTGTCGCTGATCACCTTTTCGCCGATGTAGTAGTTAAACATCGCCGCAAAGTGCTTCACGTAGTTGTCAAACGTGACCGGGCTTTCCACGTCCTCGATGTCATCGATTAACAGCTCAATTTCGCGGGGAGGAACCGCATCCAGACGCAGGTGACCGAACTGGTCTTTGAACAAAGTTAATTTGGTTCGTTTATGGCGGTACTGATCAACACTCAGTTTTTGAGCGTCACGCAACTTCAGGCAGCGCGCGAGGTAGTCGTCGACCGCTTGGTCAACATTCATCCGGCACGGAGCGATGCCCTTGGCTTCGAGGTGCGCCCGCCAGCCACTGACAACGCTCTGCCAAGGTGTTCCATCCGTGGCTGCTTTGAACGCCCGGATCTCCTGAATTTCCGCTCGAGATGCCGTGGCCAATGCGCCCTTTCTTCGGTCTCGAGTCAGTTCGCTTAATTTTGCGTCACGGTGATGCTCCTTTTCAAAGAAGAGGCTCTTCACCTCGCGTTTCATCGCGTTATCCCTCGGGTCGTAAACGAACTCCGACCACTGAACGCCGAAGGGACTCGGCCGGCCGAGCCGGGGCTTCAGCTTCCGTACACCGCGTGTGGACCTGTGATTCGTGCGCGGGGCGGCATCAGTTTCGTGTTCGTTGAGCGGTGCGGTGACCGACGATGTGAGCATGCGTTTGAGAGTAGCAACGTATGCCTCCGAAAATTCTGAGCCTCTTCCGCGCAGTGTCTCGACAGGCAGTCCAGCGTCCTTTTTAGGAAACGAGTCCCATCGACGCTCGGTGCGCGTTTGGTTCGAATTCCGTTACGCGTCTGGTACGCCTTTTCGCCAAATTGAGGCAAATAGGTGACGATGGAATGGTGGAGGTTACCTCTGTGGACTTTCCCAGACCCCATCCGATTTTGCGGTTTGGACGCCGAGGGACTCGAACCCCCGACCCTCTCGGTGTAAGCGAGATGCTCTAACCAACTGAGCTAGGCGTCCGCGCCGAGGTCGGAGCTAAGCGTTTGGCGGGCGGAGGTGACAAGGAATTATTCCGGAAGCCGCGGACGGCATCATGTCATAACGGCGACGGCCTTCGGCCTGAGGAGGCCTTCGCGAATCATGAGCTCCGCATTCTGCAGCGCGTTGAGCGCGGCGCCCTTCCAGAGGTTGTCGCCCGTCACCCAGAACGAGAGGCCGTTCTCCAGTGCGGTGTCGACGCGGATGCGGCCGACCCCGCACTTCACCTTCTCGGCGAAGTCGAGCGGGGTGGGATATTTCATTTGCGCCGGCTCGTCCACCAGCTGCGCGCCGGAAAAGGCGGCAACCGCGGCGCGCGCGGCTTCGACGCTGACGGGACGCTCGAACTCGGCCGTGACGGCCGCGGAATGCGCGCGAACGACCGGCACGCGGACGCAGGTCGCGGAAACCCTGAGGTTCGGCAGCCCCATGATCTTGCGGCTTTCCAGCATCATCTTCGTCTCCTCGCCGGTGTAGCCATTGGCGCCGAAGGTGTCGACCTGCGGGAGAACATTGAAGGCGATCTGGTAGGGGTAAACCTTCCGCGTGAGCGGAACGCCTTTGGCGTGGGACTGGATCTGGCCCTCGAGCTCGCGCACCGCCTCGGCGCCCGTGCCGGAAACGGACTGGTACGTCGAAACGAAATAACGCTTCAGCCCGAAGGCCTGGTGCAGCGGCCACAATCCCATGAGCGTGACGGCCGTCGAGCAGTTCGGATTGGCGATGATTCCCTGGTGGCGCCGGAGTTCCTGCGGGTTGATCTCGGGGATGACGAGCGGGACCGTCGGATCCATCCGCAGCGCGGAGCTCTTGTCGATGACGAGGCAGCCGGCCTTGACGGCGTCCGGCGCGAGCGCGCGGGTGACGGGTCCGCCCGCGGCAAAGAAGGCCACGTCGATGTCGCCGAAGACGCCCGGGCGCGCCTCCTCGACCGTGAGAGTTTTGCCGCCGAACTCCACGCTTCGCCCCGCGGAGCGCGCCGAGGCGAACAGCCGCAGCGTCCCGAGGGGGAAATTTCTTTCGCGCAGGAGCCGCAGCAGTTCTTGACCGACCGCGCCTGTGGCGCCGACGATGGCAACAGTGAAGGATGATGTTTTCACGATGGAGTCCCCGATGGAACAGGTCACCAAAACCTGTGCGCGCCTCGGTATCAAGCCCGCAGCGCGGCTTCTCGCCGTGCGCCTCGAACGGCAGACGATGCAGTTTTTCCGGGACGGCAAACTGGTGAAGAGCTACGCCGTCTCGACCTCGCGCCGCCCGCCCTCGAATGTGAAGCACTCGCTGGGCACGCCGCGCGGGCTGCACGAGATTGCCGAGCGGATCGGCGACGGGCAGCCGCCCGGGACGGTTTTCAAGTCGCGGGTCCCCACGGGCCGCCACTTTTCCGAGCTGGGCGATGCGGCGGCGGACGACAATCTCATCACCACGCGGATCCTCTGGCTGCGGGGTCTCGAGCCTGGCGTGAACCTTGGCGGCGAGGTCGACACCTACGAGCGGTACGTTTATATCCACGGCACGAATCAGGAGCACCGGCTGGGCGAGCGCCTGAGCGCCGGCTGCGTGCTGATGCGGAACCTCGAGATCGTCGAGCTCTACGACCAGGTCCGCGTGGGCGATATGGTGTGGAGCGAGTAGAACGGGTCTCCGGACCCGTGTGGGCGGACTTTGCCAACGGAGAACGTCGAACACACCCGTTTAGCTCGAGTCCACCTTCACGGGTGGGGAGACCCGTTCTACTTGTTTCGCCCGAACAGCAGCCGGAGCGAATTCAGGCAGACCACCACGGTGCTGCCCTCGTGCGCGCCTACGCCGAGCGCGAGCGGCACGGCGCCGAACGCGGTCGCGATCACCATGATCACCACCACCCCCAGCGAGATCGCGAGATTCTGGCGGATGATCGCCCGCGCGCGGCGGCTGAGTCGCTCCGCCGACAGGAAGTTTTCGATCCGGTCGTGCATCAGGATCACCTCCGCCTGCTCCAGCGCAGCGTCGCTCCCTCGCGCGCCCATCGCGACGCCGACGTCCGCCGCCGCCAGGCACGGCGCGTCGTTCACCCCGTCGCCCACCATCGCCACCTTGCGCCCGCCGCGGCGCAGCTCGACGATCGCCGCCACTTTTTCCGCCGGCGTGAGATGCGCGCGGACCTCGCCGACCCCCAGGTCGCGCGCCACGGCTTCCGCGGCCTGCCGGCGGTCGCCCGTCAGCATGACCGTGTGGATGCCCAGCCGCTTCAGCTCGGTCAGCACCGCCCGCGATTCGGCGCGGATCTGGTCCTTGAGCAGCACCCGCCCCAGCACGTCCTGCCCGACGATCCAGATCTCGGCGAGTTCGGCCGAGGCGGGCGGAAGCTTCTCGGCCCACGCGCCCAGCGGGCCCGCCTCGAGCAGCTCGCGCCGTCCCAAGAGCGCGGAGGCCCCGTTGAACGTGCCTTTCACGCCTTGGCCGATCAGGTTGCGGAAATCCTCCACCTCGCGGCTGCGGACGCCCCGCGCGCGCGCGTCGCGGACCACCGCCCGCGCCAGCGGATGCTCGGACCGCGACTCGAGCGCATAGGCGAGCTCCATGACCTCCTGCTCGCGGCCGGGAGGGAAACTCTCGTAGCCGACGACGGTGAGCTCGCCGGTCGTCAGCGTGCCGGTCTTGTCGAGCGCGACGACGCTCACCTCCGCCAGCTTCTCGATCGCACCGCCGCCGCGAAACAGCACGCCGTGCCGCGCGCCCCACGCGATCGCAGCGAGGATCGCCGACGGGATCGAGAGCACGAGCGCACACGGGCTCGCCACGACCATCAGCGTCATCGCGCGATAAAACGCCGAGCGCACGCCCGGCGTGTTCTGAAACGGCGGAAGATGAAACCCGAGCCACCACACGAGGAACATCAGCAGCGACCCGCCGATCACGAGATACGTGTAGCCCGTGCCAAACCGGTCCGTGAACCGCTCGCTCGGCGCCTTCAGGCGCTGCGCCGTCTGGATCAACCGGATGATCTTGTGCAGCGTGCTCTCGGACGGAAGCCGGACGACTTCGAAGTCGATGCTCCCCCAGAGATTCAGGGTCCCGCTGAACACCTGGTCGCCCGTGCCCTTCTCGACCGGCGTGGCTTCGCCGGTCAGCGTGGATTCATCGCTCGCGCTCCGGCCGCCCAGCACCCGGCCATCCGCGGAAAACGCCTCCCCCGGACGCACGCGCAGCCGCTGGCCCACGAGGATCTCCGCCACAGCGATCTCCATTTCGGTCCCGTCCGCGCGCAGCAGCGTCGCGCGCTTGGGCGCGGATTTCAGCAGCGCGCCGACCTCCCGCTGCGTGCGGTCCAGCGCGTATTCCTCCATCGCCCCCGACGCCGAAAACAGGAACAGCAGCAGCACCGCCTCGCCCCACGCGCCGATCGACACCGCGCCGATCGCGACGGTCAGCATCAGGAAATGAATATCGATCCTCCCCTTCCGGAGGTTCGCGCCGGTGTCGACCGTGGCGTCCCAGGCTCCCGCGACGAAACCGACGCCGAAAATGACTCGCGCCAGCAGCCACAGGTCGGGACGCAGCTGCACCATCGCGGCGCCGGCGATTCCCGCGATCCCGCAAACTGCGGCGAGCGTCGCGAGCACGCGCCATTCCTCGTGTCCCGCCACGGGCTCCGCCGCAACCCCGGGCCACTCGACCTCGCGCCACTGCCACATTGTCTCCGCCGTGGTGCAGGTCTGCCGGCCGATCACCGTCGCGGCGCCGTCCCGGCGCACGAGATAACCGGCGGGGGCGGTCGTGGCACCCTGCGCCGCCAGCCCGAGCTCCACGGCGGCGATCGTCGCCGCCAGCTTCGTCTTCAGCTCGGTCAGGTCGACGTTCCCGATCGTCGCGACCGAGACCTTGTGCGCCTCCGGATCGACGCGGACGGCGCTGACGCCGGGTTGGGAGCGCAGGAATTGGACGAGTTCCTTGACCCAGTCGGCGGCTTGGTGATCGGGATGCACCGGCCAATCAGACGCGGGGTGGAGGTCGCCCGCAAATTCAATTGCGCCGGCTTGCCGGCACCCCTTGGTTGGCGAACCTACCGGAATGATTGGCCTTCACGACGACACCGACTCCGCGCCGCCGGCCCCGCCACCGAGTCATGCGCGCGAGTTCGCCCGGCGGATTTTCGAGGAGGACGGCTGGCTCCACGGTGGCATGGAGCTCGAGCATCGGCCGCAGCAGGAGCAGATGGCCGGTGCGGTGGCGGCGGCGATGGAGGACGACGAGCCGCTCCTGTTCGAGGCCGGCACCGGCGTGGGAAAATCGCTCGCCTACCTGCTCCCCGGGATCATCCACGCGGTCGACCAGACGCGGCAGCTGATCGTCTCGACCCACACGATTTCGCTCCAGGAACAGGTCGACAAGAAGGACCTCCCCCTCTGCCGCCGCGTTTTGCGCTCCCAGCCGGAGCTCGCGCGTTACGCGGAGTTCAAGAGCGCGGTGCTGATCGGCAAGGCGAACTACCTCTGCACGACCCGGCTGGCGTCCGCCCTGCGCGACAAGCAGGAGCTTTTCGCGACGCCGGAACACAGCGAGCTCCAGCGCATCGCGGCCTGGGCGGAGACGTCGGCCGCCGGAATCCGCCACGAACTCTCCCCGCCGCCGTCGGCGGAAGTCTGGGAATCCGTCAGCGCCGATTCGTCCGCCTGTTCCCGCAAGCACTGCGACCCGGAGCGCTGCTTCTACCAGCGCGCCAGGGCGCGGCTCCGCGTGGCCCAGGTCATCATCGTCAACCATTCCCTGCTCTTCGCCCATCTCAGCTCGGGAGGCGCGGCCGAGAAGGGCGCCACGCGCGGCATCCTTTTTCCGGACGATTTCCTCGTCCTCGACGAGGCGCACACCGTGCCCGAGGTGGCGACGGATCATTTCGGGCTTCGCCTCAGCAGCTACGGCACCGAGCGGATGCTGAAGTACCTCTACAATCCCAAGACCCGGCGCGGGCTGCTGACGAAGCATGGCGGCCCGGTCGAGCACCAGCTGGTGGTGGACGCGCTCGACGCGGCGGAGCAGTTTTTCAGTTTCCTGCGCGAACGGCTCCTCGAGAAACAGGCGATCGTGCGGGTGCGCGAGGAGGACGTCGCCGAGCCGTGGCTCGACGGGCCGCTGCTCGCGCTGATCAAGGCCGTCTCCAGGCGCGCCGACCAGCTCGAGGAGGGACCCGCGCGCGACGAACTGCTGGACCAGCGCGGACGGCTCGAGAGCTGCCAGTCCAGCCTGAAAAGCTGGCTCGCGGTCGCCGACGAAAAGTTCGTGTACTGGCTCGAGCGCTCCGGCCGGCGCCAGACCATCGTCACGCTGCGCACCGCGCCGATCGACGTCGCGCCCTACCTCCGCGAGGCGCTGCTGGAGCGGCACACGTCGGTGACCTTCACCAGCGCGACGCTCGCCGTCGGCGGAAGCATCGAGGCGTTCCAGCAGCGCAGCGGGGCGGAACGCGCGCGGGCGGTGGTCGTCCAGTCGCCGTTCGACTTCGCGCGCCACATGCGCGTGTACGTCGCCGCGGACGTCCCCCTCCCCTCGCCGCAGGGCGCGCGGCTCGCGATCGAGGCGCTGACCGACTACATCCGCTTCTGCGCGCTGGGCGTCGGGGGCGGATCGCTGGTGTTGTTCACGAGCTACGCCGACATGCGCCAGGTGGCGGAGGCGCTGGCGCCGGAGTTTTCCGCGGCGAAGCGGCCGTTCTGGATGCAGGGCGAGGATCTTTCGCGGACGGAGCTCGCGCGGAAGCTGCAGGAAGCGGGGAACGGGATTCTTTTCGGCACCGACAGTTTCTGGGCGGGCGTGGACGTGCCGGGGCCGTCGCTGTCCCAGGTGATCATCACGCGGCTGCCCTTCGATCCGCCGACGCATCCGATCGCGGAGGCGAAGAGCGAGTGGATCCGGAACCGCGGGGGCAGCCCGTTCAACGAACTGACGCTGCCGGACGCGCTGATCAGATTCCGGCAGGGCGTCGGGCGGCTGATCCGCTCGGCGACGGACCGCGGGGTGATCACGATCCTCGACTCGCGCATCGTGGCGAAGACCTACGGACAACTCTTCCTCGACAGCCTGCCCCAACCCCAGTTTACCAAGCTCACCAGGGAACTGCGCGCGGAACGATTTCATCCTTTCGCTTAGCGTGCGGCCCGGCAGATTGATCACCACTATATGACCTCGCTTCGCGCTGCGGCGCTCACGGACATCGGACGAGTGCGGCAACGAAACGAGGATCGCTACCTGCTGGACCTGGAAACGGGGGTTTTCGGGGTGGCCGACGGCGTTGGGGGGCTTCCCGGCGGGGCCGACGCGGCGCAGCGGTCGGTGGACGAGGTGGCGGCGGCGCTGCGGGACGTTGCCCCGGGCGAGGCCCCCGACCTCACGGCGATCACGCAGCAGGTGAACTTCAACGTGCACGTGCTGGGGCTGAAGCTCAGCCCGAGCATGGGGATCGGATCGACGTTGACGTTCGGGCAGGTGTCGGGCGGCGTGCTGCATATCGCGCACGTCGGCGATTCGCGCTGCTATGGATACCGGCAGGGGAAAATCCAGCAGCTGACGGAGGATCACTCGGTGGAAAACGAGGCGAAAGTCCGCCGCGCCCGCGGCGAGACGGTCTATTATCACGAGGCGAACCGCAACGCCCTCACGCGCTGCATCGGGCAGCCGTCGCCGCCGATGGTGGACCTGATCGACCGCCAGCTGGAAGCGGGCGACCGCTATCTTTTCTGCACCGACGGCGTGACGCGCCTGGTGAGGGATTCGGAGCTGTGCGACCTGATCGATCGCGACGCCACGCCCGACGAGATCCTGCAGGAAATCGTGTCCCTGGCGGTGCGCCGCGGCGGCCCCGACAATGCGACGGGCGTGATGGTGATCATCGACTCGGTGAGCTGAAGGATGGCTTCGCGGGTGGAGCAGTTTGAATCGCGGGTGCGGAGCCAGCCGGGCAACGCCCTGTTCCGGTTCAGCCTCGCGCAGGCGCTGGCGGCGGAGGAGCGCGGGGAGGAAGCCATCCCGCACTTCGAGTTCTGCGTGGCGAGCCGCGCCGACTGGATGATGCCGCGCATCCTCCTGGGAAAACTGCTGCTCCAGCTGAACCGCCGTCCCGAGGCCAAGGCCCTGCTCACGACAGCGCTGGGCCTCGCCGTCGAGCAGCACCACGATGACCCCGAGCGGGAACTGAGAGCGCTGCTCGCGGAGCTGTGAGCCGCCGGGTTGTTTTACAGGAGGTAACGGAGAGAACGAAGGAAAGGCGCTGCCTTATTTTCTCCTCTAAAACGGATCGAAGGATGGTGCCAGAGGCCGGGATTGAACCGGCGACCAAAGGCTTATGAGTCCTCTGCTCTACCACTGAGCTACTCTGGCGCACCTAAATGACCGGCGGCTATTACGGTTTGCCAAAAAGCGGTGACAAGCAATTTCGCCTTCTGCTCAAGACCAAGGGCTGGAAGCCGGCAAATCGACGTCTGGTCGCTCTCACAGTCAATCGGGCAATCTAATCGCCCCGAGGAGAAGCAGATTTGGAAAGAGTCGTGCTTCATTTTCTCTCACCACCCTGTACCTTCCTGCTGTGCTCGGAGGAACTCGGAGAATCGAGATCGATCGAGCGGGAACTCGAACGCCACCAGAAACAGGATGGCTAGAGGTTCAATTCAAACCGACTGGTCAATCCTCAATATATCCTTGTGATGTGATACAGTCGCACGATCACGGCCATGGTGGGGATGCTGATACGGTTCGACTGAAGATCACTCCCTGATGTCCTTGAACTGGTTCGGATCCGAAGGAGATGTAGTGCCGCGCCGATCCATTCCAATGCTCGCCTGCGATCTTATGTTCTCCAAGGCCTTCGTTGGTGTGTCCCCAAAAACTTCCCGTTTGATAGTGGGAGTCGAAGGTCATCACCGGCTGAACCGTTTTTTTCAGAAGAAATGCCGCTGGCTGATACTTCTTGTCCCATGGAGTGCCTCGCGTGACACGCGAATGCGCGTTTCCGGTTAGCACCAAGACTTTGAGCGACGGGAATCGCTCAACACATTCCGCTATATTGGAAGCCATCCCCTGGTCTCGTTCGTCCCACTTGACCGGAGCCGGGTCGATGCAAACTACTCGAGCCACCTTTTCTCCCCGCAGGCGTTCAAGCAATTTTGCCATCGCGCGGCTCGCCCGACCATCTTTTGAAGCCGCATCAGCGCTAAAAAAGGTGCGTGTCTTTAACACGGCGTCATCTCCGGTCTTCAAGTACTCATCAATGGCCGCTTGATCGCCATGAGGGATTTCGAGGGCGACAACCGGGGGCCGATCATTGAGCGACACCAGACGGACCAGGCCGAGAAACAACGCGGGGGACTCATTCGTGCCGTGCAACTCACCGAGCCAAACAACCCGGGCCCCCGAGATAAGGGGAAAAGCAGCAGCAGGAAAATTTTCAGGTTCTTCGAAGGGTATCTCCCTGCGGTCAGTCACAACCGCATCGGAGTGGATCGCATGATTTGTGTTTTGCCCTTGAAGGATTGAAGCCGAACAAAGAACGATCGTCGCATAAAGCGACCTGATGGAGTTCATGGGGTTCAGACGAGTTCATCCATGGCCTCCTCTAACTCAAGTAGCGAAGAAGGTGATGACTGGCGGCTATCCCGCACCGAAGCGTGCATAAGGGTTAACTACCGCAGAGCGTCGGTGAGTTGCGCCAGCCGGACTTCCCCTTGCGTTCTGAATGCGTTGGCGACGGTTGCGCGGAGCGTGCGCAGCGAGGTGGCGGGAATTTGAGCGGCCTTGGCTCGCAGCCATAACAGCTGGGCCAGCGCGCCCCTCGCGTCGTCGGCCGCCGCCAGCAGCATGCCGAGGCTGAATCGCGCCTGGGGAAGATTCGGCGCCACCGCCAGCGCCCGGCGCACGCGGTCGGTCGCCAGGGCCTCGTCGCCCTGCGCGGCGGCGTGGTGCGACTGCAGCATCAGGATCCGGGCGCTGAGCGGAGGCTCGCCGCCGGTTTCGGCGCTGACGATCTGCCCCGCCAATCCGCGAAGCGTCGCCTCCGAGGCTCCGCCGGCGCGCATCCGCGCGAGCTGGGCCCGCGCTTCCTTCATCTCGCCGTGGTTGACCCGGATCTTCAACCGCCGCGCCTCAAAAAAAGACTCGCGACCGGCCGCACCCGTCTGGATCGCCGCGATCCTTCCATACAGCTTGT
>JAQGON010000026.1 GCA_028293565.1 Verrucomicrobiota bacterium
AAATTATTCATCGGTTCCTGGGACATTTTTAGTAGGTCTGAGGGCGAGTTAGTTTTTCCCGTTCGTTGTGAAAGTGAAATTCGGTTGGCCGAAATTGGCAAACTCGGAACGCAGTCGGACGGCGCGCAACAAGTCGCGCTGGTCGGGCTCGAATTCGCCTTTTTGCGCGTGTTGGAGATGGCCGGGCTGCGCCTCGATGAAGAGGCGATCGATGGTGCAGCGGTTCGCGTCCGAGAAAACGCCGAGGTCCACGCCGAGGCGGATGAGCGAGAGGAGATTCATCGCCTCGTTCGAGTTGAGGAGATGGCAGTTTTGGAGAATCCCGTAGGCACGGCCGATTTTGTCGAAGAGCTTGCCGGCATCGGCTTCGAGCAGCTTTTCGCGGGCGTTGAGCTCATGATCGACGATCGAGCTCAGCACGCTGCCGAGGCGCTTGATGATTTCCTCCTCGGATTCACCGAGCGTGGTTTGGTTGGAAATCTGGAAGATGCTGCCGCTCGCGTCCGAGCCTTCGCCGAACAGGCCGCGCACGACCATGCCGAGCTGGTTGACCGCGCGGACGACCTTCTCCATCTGGCTGCCGATCACGAGCGCGGGCAGGTGCATCATCGCCGAGGCGCGCATGCCGGTTCCGAGGTTGGTCGGGCACGCCGTGAGGTAGCCGAGCGTCGGCGAATAGGCGTAGTCGAGGCGTTCCTCGAGCGCGGAATCGAGCTCGTTGATCGCGGTCCACGTTTTCTTGAGCTGGAAACCCGAGCGCAGGACCTGGATGCGGAGATGGTCCTCCTCGTTCACCATCACCGAGACCGTCTGGTCCTTGCTGATGACCACGCCGGCGCCGCCCTTCGAGCCGCTGAGCTCGCGGCTGATGAGATGGCGCTCGACCAGGATCTGCTTCTCGAGCTCGGTGAGCTCGTCGACGTTGATGCTCAGGCTGCGCTTCAGCGGCGACATCGCGGAGACGGCCTCGCGGCACAGATTCAGGATTTCCTCCCGCTTCGCCGGCTTGGCCCAGCTGGGAAAGGGATTCCCCGCGAGGTTGCGCGCCAGGCGCACGCGCGTCATCAGGACGATGGCCGTTTTGCTGCTGGCGGCATCGGTTAATTCGGAGGGAGTGTCGATGAGCGACGCAATCGTCATGGGCTCAACGCGCCGGCTTTTGCCCGACGGCATGTTTGACTTGGTTGATTTCATCGCGAGTGCGGGCGGCGTCCTCGTAGCGTTCGGATTTGATGGCCTCGGACAGGTCAAGCTCGAGCTTGTTCAGGCGGTCGTGGAGGGTCTTCCGGGCAAGGGCCTTCTGCGGGACCTTGCCGGTGTGCGCGGTGCCCTTGTGCATGCTGTCGAGCATGGGAGTGACGATGGAGCCGAAAGTGTCGTAGCACGCGGGGCAGCCGAAGCGGCCGTGCTTCTTGAAATCGTTCTGGGTGAATCCGCACTGCTCGCAGCGGACGCCCGCGGCCGCCGAGGGCTCGGGATTAAGCGACGCCTTCAGCAGCAGGTCCGCGAGCGAGAAGCCGCTCGGGTCGGTCACGCCCTTGGCCTGCGCGCATTCCTCGCACAGGTCGACCTTGTGAACCTTGTTGTTCACAATCTGGGTCAGGTGGACCGTTGCGGGTTTCGAGCAGAGGTCGCATTTCAGCGGATTGGCCATGGGAGAGGATCAGTGTTTCTGCACACACCATGCCACACCCGCACAAGGTGGCAAGCGAACGCGCGAAATCCCGAAGGCGGCGAAGCAATCGCGATCGCGGAAGCGCGGACGGACGAAAGCGCGGGTTCTCTCCGCCCCGTTTCCGCGCCTGCATGCCGCCGCGATCACTCCGCCGGAAGCCGGCGCCCCGCTCCTCAAATCCGCGTGCCCTCGACCAGCACGCGCGCCCGGAACGCCGCGAGCACGCGCTGCGTGAGCGGGCCGGGCTTGCCGGTGCCGATCTCGCGTCCGTCGAGCTTGACCACCGGGATCACCTCGGCGCCGGAGCCGGTGAGGAAACACTCGTCCGCCACCCAGACATCGTAGCGCGTCATGTCCATTTCGCGGATGGGAATGCCGAGATCCTTCGCGATCGAGAAAATCGTCGAGCGCGTGATCCCCTTCAACGCCCCCTGCGAGGCCGCGGGCGTGATGAGCTCGCCCTTGTGAATGATGAAGACGTTGTCCGCCGTGCATTCCGCGATGTAGCCCTGGTCGTTCAGCATGATCGCCTCGAGCGCGCCAAACTGCTTCGCCTCGATCTTGCCGAGGATGTTGTTCAGGTAATTCAGCGACTTGATCGTCGGCGGGAGCGCCGCGGGGTTGATCCGCCGCGTCGGCACGGTCACGATCGCGAGGCCGTTGTCGTAGTGCTCCTGCGGATAAAGCGAAATCTTGCTCGCGATCACGAACATCGAGGGCTTCGGACACAGCCAGGGCGCGAGACCGAGGTCGCCCACGCCGCGGGTCACGACGAGGCGAATATAGGCGTCGGTCAGGCCGTTCTGGCGGCACGTCTCGCACGTAATGTCGCTCAGCTCCTTCCGCGAAAGCGGCAGCTTCAGCATGATGGCCTTCGCCGAGTACTCGAGGCGCTCCAGATGCTCGTCCAGGCGGAAAATGTTCCCGCCATAGAGCCGGATGCCCTCGAAAACGCCGTCGCCATAGAGCAGGCCGTGGTCGAACACGGAGATCTTGGCGTCAGCCTCGTCGACGAACTTTCCATCCAGATAGATTTTCATGACGCCTCACGGTAGGTGAGTTCGCAAAGGCTTGTCCAGTCCTGCCCTGTCTTTCTCCTTGAGCGGCGGTTTTGCGCGCGGGACGCTTCCCGCACTCAAACCCGCCATGAACACCCCATTTTTTCGCCGCCGCGCCGCGTTCACCCTGATCGAGTTGCTCACCGTGATCGCGATCATCGGAATTCTCGCCGCCATCATCATTCCCACCGTCGGCACCGTCCGCGAGAAGGCCCAGCGGACCGTCGACGCCAACAATCTCCGCGAGATCGCGAAGGCGGCCATGATCTACGCGAACGACAACAACGACCGCCTTCCCGACCCCGCGGTGCTGCAGGCGCAGGGCGTGCTGACGGCGCCGACTGCCGCGCATCTCTGGCCCGCGATCCTCGCACGGCAGGGCCTTCTGAGCGATCCGACATTCTATTTCGCCCGCAACGATCCGCTCTTCAATGGAGCCTACCCGGATGCGATCATCGCGAAGACCGACCCCGCACGCCGGAGCCTCGACCCGAGTTTCACGTCGAACGCGGCGTTGAGCTGGGAGTTTGTCGGCGGCCTGAAAATGGGCGATCCCGCCACCACGCCGATCGCCTTCACCCGCGGGCTCACCACGAGCGGAGCCTGGGATGCCGCCAAAGGGGTGTACAAGGACACCGGCGGGCACGTCGCCTACATCGGAGGCAACGTGGCGTTCTATCCGGACATGACGCAGCGGTTTGTTTCGAACAGCTCGGGACAGCTCACGAGCAACATCCTGCAATCGCTGCCGCTCGGGACCCCGGCGAAAGTGTATGCGACGGCCAGCGGCGGAGTCGGGACGCCCGACGGCGAGCCCGCCGAGGCAGGACCTTAAGTATTCGATTGCGGAATGCGGGTTGCGGAATGCGGGGAGTCGAACCCGCAAACCGAATTCCGCAATTTCCTCGCCCGGCCTGTGCAAGTTCGACAATCCGAAATCCGCACTCCGCATTCCGCAATTTCCCCCGCATGTCCTCCGCCGCCGCCCAGACCACCGCCACCGGTCCCATCACCTATGTTGTGGGCCACCGGAATCCCGACGCCGACGCGATCTGCTCCGCGATCGCCTACACCGCCTTCAAGCAGCAGCGCGGGGAATCCGGGTACGTCGCGGCCCGCTGCGGCAACTCCAACGCGCGCATCGACACGATCCTCGCCCGGTTTCATCAGCCGCTCCCGCTCTACCTGAGCGACGTCAGCCCCCGCGTCAAAGACGTGATGGCGGCCAAGATCATTTCCGTCCCCGAAAACGCCACGTGCGCGGAGGCCCTCGAGCTGATCGATCGCAACGATATCCGTCTCCTCCCGGTCATCGCCCCCCGGCGCGGAATCGTCGGCACCGTCTCGCTCGCGGCCCTCGGCAGCGTCTTCATCCCGCGCGTCACCGAGCCGCGGCTCATGCGGCAGGTCAACACCTCGCTGGCCAACATCGCCCGGGCGCTCCACGCGCGCGCGGTGCACCTCGTCGGCGAGCGCAAGCTCGAGGAGCTTTACGTGCGGCTCGGCACGATGGACATCCGTTCGTTCTGGAGCATCTCCGAGCGGGAAAAAATCCCCGCCAGCCAGTCGATCATCATCGTGGGCGACCGCCGCGACGTGCAGCAGCGCTCGATCGAGCTCGGCATCCGCGCGCTCGTCATCACCAGCAATCTCGACGTCGATCCCGACATCGTCGCCCTCGCGAAGGAGAAGGGCGTCAGCCTGATCGTGAGCCCCTACGATTCCGCCACCACCGCCTGGGTCGTCCGCACGGCCTCCACGATCGAGCGCGTCATCGACCGGAAATTCACGACGGTCGGCGCCGACATGCGCATCGCCGAGGTGCGCCGGAAATTCTCCACCGCCACGGTCCACGCGCTGCTCGTGACCGACGAGGACGGCGCGCTCCAGGGTCTGCTGACGAAGTCCGACCTGCTCAAGCCCGTCGCCACGCGCCTGGTGCTCGTCGACCACAACGAAATGACCCAGGCCGTTCCCGGCGCCGAGGAGGTGACGATCACCGAGATCATCGACCACCACCGGCTCGGGTCGCTCAACACCCAGCAGCCGATCCTGTTCATCAACGAGCCGGTCGGCTCGACCAGCACGATCGTCGCGGACCTCTTCCGCCGCGAAGGCCTGACGCCGACGCCGAACATCGCCGGGATCATGATGGCGGGGCTCGTCTCCGACACCCTGCACCTGAACAGTCCGACCACGACACCGAAGGATGGCATGATCCTGGCCTGGCTGGCGAAGATCGCCGGGGTCGACTCGCGAAAACTCGCCGACGATATTTTCAGCTCGGGTTCGGTGATCCTCGCCAATCCGCCGGCCAAGGTGGTGCGGTCGGATTTCAAGATTTACGAGGAGGAGGGCGTGCGGTTCGCGGTGTCGCAGGTCGAGGAGCTCGGCTTCGGCAATTTCTGGCAGCACTCGAAGCAGATCTCCGAGGCCCTGCACCAGTTGCGCGACGAGGAGCATCTCGCCTTCGCCTGCCTGCTGGTGACGGACATCAACACGCAGAATTCCCTCCTCCTGGTGAAAGGGGACGCAGGGTTGATCAACCGGATTTCGTACGCGCATGTGGAGCAGGACGAGATCTTCGACCTGCCGGGGATCGTGAGCCGCAAGAAGCAGCTGATCCCCTACCTCGGCAGCCTGCTGAAGGAAATGGCCGCCGACGGCGCCCTCCCGACGCCCGCCTCGGCCGCGCCGTTCAAGAAGCGGAAGTGATCCGGGCCCTCCCCCGAAGGTCGCAGATGCCCGGGGACGGCGCGTCCGTCGTCCTCTGGAAAACGGCCGAAGAATCGCGGTTGCCTCGTGCGATCCCGCCCAGCAATTTGCCCCTTCATGAGCGCTGCCCCCACTGAGCCGGCACACCCGGCACCGAGTGATTTTATCCGCGAGATCGTCGCCCGCGACGTCGCGGAAAAGCGCTACCCGAAAATCGTCACGCGGTTTCCGCCGGAGCCCAACGGCTACCTCCACCTCGGGCACGCCAAGGCCATCTGCATCAATTTCGGCATCGCCCTCGAGAACCAGGGCCAGTGCAACCTCCGGCTGGACGACACCAATCCTGCCAAGGAGGAGGTCGCGTACGTCGACGCCATCGTGGACGACGTGAAGTGGCTGGTCGCGGGCTGGGCGGACCACTGCCTCGGATTCAAGGCGAAGGGCGCCACCCCGGTCGCGCAGATGGTGAATGACCGGGCCGATTACCACATCGCGGCCGTCTCGCCGGGACCCGGCGTGACCGGGGCGGAGCCGTTTTTTGCGAGCCATTATTTTGAGCAGCTCTATCTTTACGCGGTTGCGTTGATCCGGAAAGGCCAGGTCTATGTCTGCGACCTGTCGGCCGAGGAGACCGAGGACTATCGGGGCGCTCCGGACAGGCCTGGACGCAACAGCCCGTTCCGCGACCGGAGCGTCGACGAGAATCTGGACCTTTTTGCGCGAATGAAGGCGGGCGAGTTCCCCGACGGCGCGCGCTCGCTGCGGGCGAAGATCGACATGGCGTCGCCCAACATGTGGCTCCGCGATCCCCTCCTCTATCGCATCCGGCACACGGCCCATCACCAGACCGGCGACGCCTGGTGCATTTATCCGCTGTACGATTATGCGCACTGTCTCAGCGACTATCTCGAAGGCGTGACGCACAGCCTGTGTTCGCTGGAGTTCACCGATCACCGCCCGCTCTACGACTGGATTCTCGAGAATCTCGCGCTGCCCCGGCCGCTGCCGCATCAGTACGAGTTCTCGAAACTGCGTCCGACCTACACCCTGGTTTCGAAGCGCAAACTGATCCAGCTGGTCGGCGACGGCACCACGAAGGGCTGGCTGCAAGGCTGGGACGATCCGCGATTGCCGACGCTGCGCGGCCTCCGGCGCCGGGGCGTGCCCGCGAGCGCCGTGCGCCGCTTTGCGATCGGCGCGGGCGTGACCAAGTTCATCAGCACGACGGAAATCGCCGTGTTCGAGCACGCGGTCCGCGAGGAACTCAACCAGCTCGCGCAGCGCCGGATGGCGGTGTTGCGCCCGCTCAAGCTCGTCCTCACGAACATCGCCGCCGGCGAACGGCTCGAGTGCAGCGCGACGAACGATCCGCAGTCGGAAACGCCGGCCACGCGACTGATTCACCTGACGCGCGAGGTCTTCATCGAAACCGACGATTTCGCCGAGGTGCCGCCGCCGAAATATTTCCGCCTGAAACCCGGCGGGGAAGTGCGGCTCAAGTACGCCTGCATCATCCGGTGCGACGAGGCGGTCAAGGACGCCGCCGGACAGATCAGCGAGCTGCGCTGCACCGCGGACCTCACCACGCGCGCGGGCGGGCCGAACGTCGAACGGAAGGTCAAGGGCACCCTTCACTGGGTCAGCGCGACCGAGTGCGTCGAGGCGGAAGTCCGTCTTTACGACCGCCTGTTTCGCGTCCCGGAACCCGATGCCGACGGCGACTTCCTGCAGCACGTGAATCCGCACTCGCTTGAGGTGGTCGCGGCGAAGCTGGAACCCGCGCTCGGGGGCGCGACGTCCGGGCAATATTTCCAGTTCGAGCGGCTGGGCTATTTCATCCTCGATTCGAAGGATGCCACGCCCGCCGCGCCGGTGTTCAACCGCACGATCACGCTGAGGGACACCTGGGCGAAAGCGGAGTAGCGCCCGGCACTGTCGAGTCTCCGGACGGCGGCTGAGGGAATGCTGGGCAGGATCCGCGCCGTTCTTCGGCCGGGTCGGGTTCGCCGGCCAAGGAGCCGAGAGCCACAGGACGCGTGATTTTCGCGCCAGGCCGCGATGAAACCGCTGCGGGCGGCTGACCCGGATTTCGGGCGGCGGCGTCTAGTGGATGGCCCGCGGCTTTTCCGCGGCGGGCCATCCATGATCAGCCATCCGCACCGCTGCCTTTACGTTCACATCCCAAAAACCGCCGGCAACAGCGTCAACCGCGCCTTCGGCATCGGTTGGGAAAATCACAAGGACCTCCAGCGTTACGCCGGCGAGCTTCCGCCCCAAACCTACGCGGGCTACTACAAGTTCGCAATCGTCCGCAACCCGTGGGACCGGCTGTTCTCGGACTACAATTACCAGTGCAAGAAAAGCCGGGACTCGAAGCTCTTCCTGTACGACGACGCCGGTGCGCGGCGCACCTTTCCGCAATGGGTGAGAGCGGCGCTGTCCAACCCGCACCGCTATCGGCCCGACGCATGGGGCGGCGACGTCAGCCCGCGGCTTCACCGCTGGAGCCCGCAGGTCGACTGGATCACGGTCAACGGCCGGATTGAGGTCGACGGCGTGCTTCGCCTGGAAAATTTGCGGACGGGTTTCCGGCAGCTCTGCCGAACCCTGAAAATTCCCGCGCTGCGCCTTCCGCGCCGGAACCGGCGGCTGCACTGCCATTACTCGTGGTACTACGACGACGTCACGCGCGACCTCGTGGCGGCGTATTATGCCCGCGACATCGCCGCCTTCGGGTACAAATTCGAGCTGAGCCCGCTGTGCCGCGCATGGCGCGCCGGTCAGGCGGCGGCTTCCGCGCTGATCAATGTTCTCCGGACGCCTCTGCTCGCCCGCAGCCTCCTGACGTCGGCTGCTACGAGAATGCCGGCTTCGAAAGTAAAACGCGTTTTTAACGCGTTAGACGCTCCGTCAGCCCCTTGAGTCCTGCCCGCGCCTCCAGCGCATTCGGGCCCGTTCGACAAACCTCAGGGTCTGCGACAATGCGTTCTACCTTCGGTAGCCGACGTCGTCAGGCGGCGGAATCCATCGCGCTTGATCGACAAACGAACGAAAAGCCTCCTGACGTCGGCTGCTACCGGAAGACGCAGATTCCGGCGGCGAGCCAGCCGTCGATGTGAACCACTTTGAAACCTCCCTAGGCAAAATGCCCGGGCAGGAGCGTTTTCAGGGCGTGCCGATAACTGCGGCTGAGCCGCAGCCGGGTACCCTCGCTCATCAGCACCGTGTAATCCCCGTACATCGTCGGAGCGATCCGCGCGACGTGCGCCATGTTGACGATGAACGAACGGTGAATCCGGGCATATCGGCCGCGATCGAGCCGGTCCTCGATCGCCTGCAGCGACTCGCGCACGCGATGGATCTGACCTCCCACGCAGACCTGGACAAACTCGCCTTCGGCCCGGACCCACACCACGGCGCCCGCGTCCACAAAAAGATAGTCTCCGCCCACTTTGAACGCCAGGCGCGCGGCGGGCGATTTCAGCCCCGCCGCCGTTTCGTTCACGGGCAGAAGGCCTTTCGACCGCGACGGCTCGCCCCGCGCGCTGCCGGCGAGAGTGGCGTTCCGGATCTGCTGTTTGGCGCGATCCAGCGCCTCGCGAAAGCGGCTGTCCCGAAAAGGCTTCAACAGGTAGCCCGCCGCGCCCGATTCGAACGCCCGCACCGCATACTGATCGTAGGCGGTCACGAAGATCACCGTCGGACAATTTTCCGGTCCAAGGCGCTCCAGGGTTTCGAAACCGTTCAATCGCGGCATCTGGATATCGAGATAGAGCAAATCCGGCCGGCGGTCCCGAATCGCGTCGAGCGCCTCGACGCCGTTGGCACACGTCCCCACCACCTCGAGTTCGGCGTCCGACTCCAGCATCGTCGCGATGCCATCGCGCGCCAGCGCCTCGTCGTCGACGATCAGCGTGCGGATTTTTTTCATGTATATGCCTCCTCCGGCAGGGAAACCTCCGGCGCCGGCGTGAAGGCGCGCCGCCAGGGAAAGCTCACGCGCAGCGCCGTCCGGCCGTCGGCCCGGTGCTCCATCTCCAGGCTGAAGTCGCGCTGATACATGTGGCGCAGCCGCCGCCGCGTGTTCTCCAACCCGATTCCGTTGGTCCGGCGCTTCGTCAAAACCTCGATTTCCGGACCGTCGTTGAGGACGGTGACGCAGAGCCGGTCGCCTTCCCGGCGCGCCTCGATCTCCACCATCCCCGGTGCGACGCGCTGGGAAATCCCGTGCTTGATCGCGTTCTCCACCAGCGGCTGCAGCAGGAGGCCGGGCACCACGCAGGTCAGCGCCTCGCCGTCGATCCGGAGGCGGGTCTGGAGCTTTCCGCCAAAGCGGATGCGCTCGATATCGAGGTAGTGCCCGATGAAGTCGATTTCCTGCGCGAGCAGCAGCTCGGGCTGGTCGATGTGGTCGATCGCCAGCCGCAGGAGCCCGCTGAGCTGGGTGATCGTCTCGACGGCCGGCTCGAGCTTGCGCTGCCGCACCAGCATCGCGATCGCGTTGAAGCTGTTGAACAGAAAATGCGGGTGCAGCTGGCCCCGCAGCGTGGCGAGCTTCGCGCGCGCGAGCTCCGACTGCAGCCGGGCGGCCTTGAGCTGAAGGCGCTGCATCTCGTTCGCCCGCCGCCGGTCATTCAGATGGTTGTCAATCGCGACCGACGCGGCGAAAAAACCGGCATACGTCAGAAAGTCCAGCGGGAGCAGCGTCGACGTCGTGTGCCAGTACGAGTCCCACGTGATGGGCAAATCCGCCGCATCCGGCAGCCACACGTTCGGCAGGATCCGAAAAAGGTAGCGGACGTTGGTGACGGCGACGTAGACCGCGGCGTTGCCGGCGAGGAGACGCCACAGGTTGCGGCGCACGGTTTCGGGCGTGAGCGGAAAACGCCGGATCAGTACCAGCATCACCGGCGCCGCGAGAACCCAGGCATACCACGCAAAGCCGTCCCATCCGCGCACCACGCGCGGCAGCTTGTGCTGCGCGGCGATTTCACGGAGCGCCCGCTGATGGATGAAGCCGAGGTTCAGCAGCGTGATGACGATCAGCACCACCCCGACCTGGGTCACGTACACCCGCCGATCGCCCAGCGAAAGCCAGGCCGAAGCACGCGCGCGAAGAGTGGACAAGGAAGGCATTGCTCAGGCCGGAATCGGCATATGACGCCGGCCAGCCGCGCGAGGTTTCGGGCAGATGCACAAAGCGTCAAAATCGCCTTCGTAACAATCCCGTCAGGCTGGAATCCGCGAGCTCAGGCGAAACGCTGCAGCCTCTGTCCGACCCGATCCTTGCCCAGCACGCGAAAGAGGCTGGTCAGGCCTGGGCCGGCGTTTGTCCCGGAAATGGCCAGCCGCGCCACCGCCTGGTAATCTCCGAAACCCAGGCTGTGCCGCGCCGCGAGCGCCTTGATTCCCGCCTCGATCGACGCGTCCGACGCAAAATCGATTTCAGGCAATGCCGCGATCAACTCCGCCAGGCGTGCCTTCGGGTCGCCCTTGCCCAACACCTTTTCTCGGACGTTGGGGTCGGCCGAAAATTCGTCGCTGAAAAGATACCGGGTGTAGGCCGGCAGTTCCTCGAAGCCCCTGATCTTGGGCTGACTCAGAAGCATGACCTCGCGGAAATACGCCGGGTCCGCCGCCAGGGCGGGCGCTTCAGGGTGGTGGCGTTGAAAATAATCCCGCGCCAGCGCCACGAAACGGTCCGGCGTCAGCTCGAGCAGATAAAGCATGTTCATGTGGGCGAGCTTCCGTTCGTCGAAGCGCGCGTTGCTCTGGTTCACGTCGGGCAGGTCAAAGAGCCGGACGATCTCCCCGACCGGCATCTTCTCGCGATCGCCGCCGGGATTCCACCCGAGGAGCGCGAGAAAATTCACCAGCGCCGGCGGGAGAAAGCCGCGGCGCTGATACTCCTCAACCAGCGCGCCCTGGTCGCGCTTCGACATCTTGCCGGGGCCATTCTGCTTCAGGATCAGCGGAATGTGCGCGAACTGCGGCACGGGCGCGCCGAAGGCCTTGAAGAGCTCGACGTGCTTGCTCGCGTTGGAGAGATGATCCTCGCCGCGGATCACGTGCGTGATCCGCATCGCGATGTCGTCGACGACGTTCACGAAGTGGAAGACGGGATTGCCGTCGGACCGAACGATCACGAAGTCCTCGTCCTCGACCCGCTCCACGCGCCCGCGGATGAGATCGTCGATCACGGTCGGCGCGACCTTGACCTTCGTGACCGTTTTCTTCCGGTGATCGTCGAAGACCTCCGTGCGCTCGCCAATCAATTTGAACCACGTGGCGCCGTCCTTCTCATACGTGCGCCCGGCCGCCCGCAATTTTTCGAGGTATTCGCCGTAAACCGCCGACCGCTCGCTCTGCCGGTACGGCCCGAAGGCGCCGCCGCGGTCCGGGCCTTCGTCCCAGTCGAGCCCCAGCCAGCGCAGGCTCTCGTAGATCACGTCGAGGAACCGCTCGCTGTTGCGCTCCTTGTCGGTGTCCTCGATCCGCAGGACAAACACGCCGCCCGTGTGCCGCGCATAGAGCCAGTTGAAGAGCGCCGTCCGCGCGCTTCCGATGTGGAAGAAGCCGGTTGGGCTGGGGGCAAAACGCACGCGGACTTGGGACATGGTGGGAGGGCGGAGTCGAAAGGGAATTTACACGATGGACGCGAGCCGGAAACGTCCATCCTTTAAATGCCCGTGGACCCAGCCGAATTGCCTCCCCTCGGAGAACTGCCTGCGTTCGCCGAACGTTTCGAACGCGCCGGCTATGCGGCGGGTTTCGCGGTGGAACGCTACGGCGAAATCGAGGGCTGCCCGCTGATCGCGCTCACGAAACGGTCGCGCGGCGTGCGTCCACGGATCTACCTCTCGTCCGGCATTCACGGCGACGAACCGGCGCCGCCGCTGGCGCTGCTGTCCCTGCTCGAATCCGGACTGCTCGACGACCGGGCGACCTGGTTTGTCGTCCCGCTGTTGAACCCCTCCGGTTTACGGCGCGGCCTGCGGGAAAACGCGGACGGTCTCGATCTCAACCGGGATTACAAGGATCTCCAGTCCCCGGAAATCCGGGCGCATGTCCGCTGGTTGGGACGCCAGCCGAACTTCACGGTGATGCTGGCGGTGCACGAGGACTGGGAGTCGACGGGTTATTATCTGTACGAGCTGAATCCCACCGGACGGCGCAGCCTCGCGGAGCCGATGATCGGGGCGGTGGCCCCGATTTGCCCGATCGACCACAGTCCGCTGATCGATGGCCGCGAATCGAAGGCCGGGATCCTGCGGCCCGTCGCGGATCCCCTGCTGCGGGAAAAATGGCCGGAGTCGATTTACCTGCGCGCCCATCACACGACGCTGACGTACACGATCGAATCCCCGTCGGCGTTTCCGCTCCCGCAGCGAATCGCCGCGCACCGTCGCGCGATCGAGACCGCCATCGGGCTGACCGTGGAGGAATTTCGCGCGCCGCGCCAAGCAGCGATGCCGTGAGGGACGGCGCTTCGCACCTGAATTCAGTTCCGGGTTCGCGTGCGGTCCCAGAACTCGCGCAGGTCAGCCGGCAGCGGCGCGGTGAAAACATGCTCGATCCCCGCGGGACGGAGATCGATCTCGGCGCAGTGCAATGCCTGCCGCGGCAGCAGCAGCTTCATGGCCAGCGCTTCTGTCCAGCCCGTGTCGATGAACTCGAGGTAAAGCCGCGCATCGGGGCCGTAGATCTTGTCCCCCACCAGCGGATGCCCCAGCCACTGCGCGTGGGCACGGATCTGGTGCTTGCGCCCCGTGTCGGTCACCACCCGCGCGAGGGTGAATCCCTTCGCGGCCTCCTGCGGAAAAAAATGCGTCACGGCCGCCTGGCCGCCGGCGACCACCGCGGACTTCACGAACACCGGGCTCGCCGTGTCGTCGCCCAAGGGCTGGTCCACCGTGACGGGCGCGCTCATTTCGCCGGTCAGGATCGCGGCGTAGGTCTTCCCAATCTTTCGTTTCATCATCGCCGTCTGCAGCCGGCTCGCCATCCGCGCGTCCTTCGCGAGCACCACGACGCCGCTCGTCTCGCGATCCAGCCGGAACACGAGGTGAACCGTCGGCAGGTGCGTGTACTCGCGCGCCGCGCCGACCAGGCTCGACCACGGGCCGGCTTTCGACGGGTGGCAAACGACGTCGCCGGGTTTTCCCACCACCAGCAGGCGGGCGTCCTCGTGGAGAATCCAGCTTTCCAGCTCCCCGGGCGCGATCAGCCGCACCGGGCCCGGTTTCAGGCGCCGCGGCCACGCGCTCACGCGCGGATGGTTCGCGTGAAAATCCTCCGGCGCCGGGGCTTCCGCGCTCATCGGCGAACCTTGCTCAGCCGGTATCGCTCGAGCACGCGCGCCGTGGCCCACGCCGCGAGGGGCTTTGGCAGTTTCGACGAGAAAAACACGGCGACCTTGTTCTTCCATCCGGCGACCACCTGGCTCCGGCCGGCGGCAAGCGCCCGGTAGGAGTCGTCGACCACGCGCTCGCAGGACATGCTCAGCGCGTCCGCGACGCTTCCCTGCTGCAGGCCCGCGCGGCGGAAAAACTCGGTCGACGTCGGGCCGGGACAAACCGCGAGCACGTGCACGCCGGTGCCTTTCAACTCCTCCTTCATCGCCAGGCTCCAATGCAGGACAAACGCCTTGGTCGCGCCATAGGCCGCCATGTAGGGCGTCGGCTGGAATGCCGCGGTCGAGGCGATGTTCATCACCGCCCCGCCCCGCTGACGGAGGAGCGGCAGGAGGCGGCCGCTCAGGTGGATGAGTCCGCGGACGTTCACGTCGATCATCTCAAGGTGGTGCTCCAGACTGGGTTCGGGGAAATGGCCATAGGCGCCGAAGCCGCTGTTGTTGATCAGCAAAATCCGTCCGGCTGGCACTGACTGTGCTAGAAAACCGGCGACGTCGGACGCCGCGCGCTCGATGTCGGCCGGCCGCGACAGATCGCACGCGAAATGGTTCAATCTTAAACCCGAATTTATTATGTCCGGAGTGCGCCGCGAGAGATTGCAAAACTGCAAAGCCGGATTCAGTTTTGCCCCACGCTCAATGAACGATTTTCCAATACCGGAAGATCCTCCCGTGATGATCGCGGCCGAGAAGGAATGCAGGGCATCGCTTGGCGAAGTCATCGGGAATGGGCGGCAGCGTTTTTTGTCGGGACGGATTTTCCGCCCTGACGTGGTTAAACCCAGACAACACGCAGAAACAATGAACAGCCAAAACAACAACGAACTGATCGTCTCCGGCATTCATCTCGAACTCACCCCGTCCCTGAAAAATTTCGTTCGAGAGAAGGCACAGCGATTGTTTCGTCACGACGAGCGCATTGTCCGCGTTCGCGTGGAGCTCGAATGCGACTCGAAGGAGGAGGTCGACACGCGGTTCAAGGCCAAGGGCCACATCGCCGTCCATGGCCCTGACATCAACGCCACGGTGGAATCCGACGAGTGCCACAAGGCCGTCTCGCTGCTGATCGACAAGCTCGACCGCATGCTCGCGAAGCGTCACGACGTCCTGAAAATCAAGCGGAATCACCCGCACGCGGTGGAGCTGGACGGCGTCGAGCTGCCCAAGGCCGTCTGAAGTCCGCGACGTTTTCATTCGAGGCGGGGTGTGCTGCACCCCGCCTTTTTCATGAACAAAATTCCGCCTCCGGATCATTTCATCGCGAGCCCGCACAGGACGCAAAGCGCGGTCACCCGGGTCTCCCTTCGCGCGCTTCGCGATTTTTTGCGGTGATTTCAGGGCCGGTTCCGGGCCGCCGGCCGCGGCCTGTTTCCTTGCGTCGCCAGTGCCGGCGGATGAGATGACGGCGTGATCGGCGACGTTTCCTGGTCGACCCCTGGCCAAAGCTCGGCGGACTCGCTTCCCCTCGGCAACGGCGACATCGCCGCGAATGTCTGGACGGAGCCCGACGGCGGAATCGGCTGTTATCTCGCGAAGAACGACGCGTGGGACGGCCTCGGACGGCTGATCAAGGTCGGGCTCGTCCGCCTGCACCTCGACCCTCCGCTCTTGGCGCAGGCCGGAAATTTCGAGCAGAAGCTTTCCCTTGAAGACGCGTCGGTCGTGATCTCGAGAGGCGGGACGACGGTTCGTCTCTGGCTCGACGCCCACTGGCCGAGGCTCGTGGTCGAGGTGAGCAGTGCGTCTCCCTGCTCGCTCGAAGCCCGGATCGATGCATGGCGCTCCCTGCCGAAAGCGCTCGATGGAAAAGGGCTGCATGCCGCCCTTGGCCTCGACGGCGGACCGGTGCCGCTGGTCGCCGCGGCCGATCACCTGGTCGGCGATCCGGCCTCGCTCATCTGGCACCAGCGAAATGAAACGTCCGTCTGGGCCTTCACGCTCGATCAGCAGGGGCTCGGCGCCTTCAAGGCCCGCGCCTCCGATCCCCTCCTCCATCGCACCTTTGGCGGGCTCGTCTCCGGCGAAGGCATGAAGCCGGTCGATCTCCGGACGCTGCGCTCGTCCGCCCCAGCCCGGACCCACGCCCTGACGATCGGCGTGCACTGCGCCCGGACGGCGACAGCGGCCGAATGGCTCGACCAGATTCGAACTCAAGTGCGCGCGCCCGCGCCGACGCTCGCGAAGTCGTGGCGGGATCATCGCAGCTGGTGGAACGAATTCTGGGCCCGGAGCTACATCCGGATCGAGTCGCTCGCGTCCGAGTGGGACGCCGCCGCGACGATCTCGAAACACTCCTCCTGGCAGCGATACCTCGTCGCCTGCTGCAGCCGCGGACTCTATCCGGTGAAATTCAACGGCGGACTGTTCACGGCCGATTGGGCGTTGAAGGACGAGCCCTACGATGCGGACTATCGCCGTTGGGGCGGCGGCTACTGGTGGCAGAACACGCGCTTGCCGTACTGGGCCGTGCTCGCGAGCGGCGACCACGAGCTGCTCCGACCGCTTTTCCGGATGTACCGCGACATGCTGCCGCTCGCCGAGGAGCGCACGCGGCTCTGGTTCCGGCACGGTGGCGTGTTTTTTCCGGAGACGCTGTTTTTCTGGGGGACCTTTCTTCCCTCGAATTATGGCTGGAAGCGCGACGGCAAGGATCCGGCGGACGTCGAGAATCCGTACATCGGGCGCCTCTACGTCGGCGGACTCGAGCTCGTCGCGCTCATGCTGGAAACGCACCGCCACACGCGCGACGCGGCGCTGCTCGAGCAGGACCTGCTGCCGATCGCGCGCGGCGTGCTGCGGTTTTACGCCGAACATTATCCCCGCGATCCCGACGGCACGCTCCGGATCAAGCCGGCGCAGGCCCTCGAGACCTGGTGGTCGGCCGAGAATCCCCTGCCCGACGTGGCCGGACTGCGCGACGTGCTGGCGGGTCTGCTCGCTCTTCCCGCGGAACGCATTCCCGACAGCGACCAGACAGCTTGGCGTGAATTGTCCCGGCACCTCCCCGCGCTCCCGACGACGATCGTCGACGGGCAGGCCCGCTTCGCACCCGCTGAAAAACACGAGGCCGTGCCGCACAACTCGGAAAACGCCGAGCTCTACGGAGTCTTTCCCTTCAAGCTTCAAGGCGTCGGCCGGCCGGATCTCGATGCGGCGCGACGGACATTTTTGCACCGCCCGTTTCCGGAGACCGGCGGCTGGCGCCAGGATGCGCTGCATGCGGCGTTGCTCGGACTGAGCGAACCCGCGGCCTATTTCGTGGCAAAGAATTTCACACAGGGGAGCTATGCCGGCGCGCGGTTTCCGGGGTTCTGGGGTCCGAATTACGATTGGGTTCCCGACTTCGATCACGGCAGCGTCTCGCAACTCGCGCTGCAGGCCATGCTCGTGCAGACCGTTGGTGAGAAAATTTATCTGTTCCCCGCCTGGCCCGCGGAACGATGGAACGTCGCGTTCAAGCTGCACGTGCCGGGAGAGACGACCATCGAGGGCGACCTGCGCCAGGGAAATCTCGAGCGCCTGACCGTGACTCCGCCGGAGCGGCGAAAGGATGTCGTCGTGCTGCTCGGGCTGTAGCACGGGTCTCCGACCCGTGTGGGCGGACTCGAGAAAAACGGTCGAGCTTGGCTGACGGTGGTTGGCCGCGTCCAGCTTCACGGGTCGGGACCCGTGCCACACGCTCCGACGGACCCCCGCGACCGCTATTGCCTGACGCGGCGGGATCGCTACCAACCTGATCATGGATCGCGCCGAAGCAGCCAAACCCGCCGTGCACCCCCCAGGTGTCGCCGAGCAGACCGTCCTCAAGGTCCTGCTCGCGATGAGCTTTTCCCACCTGCTCAACGACACGATCCAGTCGCTGCTCCCGGCGATCTATCCCCTCCTCAAGGAAAACTATCACCTCAGCTTCACCCAGATCGGGCTGATCACGCTGTCGTTCCAGTCCACGGCGTCGCTGCTGCAGCCGGTCGTGGGGTCCTACACGGACCGGCGTCCCAAACCCTTTTCGCTCGCGGTGGGAATGGGCATCACGCTCATCGGCCTGGTCCTGCTCTCGCGCGCCACGTCGTACCATTTCATCCTCGTTTCCGCGGCGCTGGTCGGGATGGGCTCCTCGATTTTCCACCCCGAGGCCTCGCGCATTGCGCACATGGCGGCGGGAGGACGGCACGGGTTTGCCCAGTCGCTTTTCCAGGTGGGAGGAAATCTTGGCTCCTCGCTCGGCCCGCTCGTCGGCCTGATCATCGTCGCGCACGGCCAGCCTTCGATCATCTGGTTCACGGCGATCGCGGCGGTGGGAATCTATATCCTGTACCGCGTCGGCCGCTGGTACCAGCGCAACCTCGCCGGACACCTCGAGCGCGCCAAGGCCCGCCAGCTCGCGGCGTCGAACCGCGTGCCGCGTTCCACCGTGATCTTCTCGATCGGAATCCTGCTGCTCCTGATTTTTTCGAAATACTTCTACCTCGTCAGCCTCACCAACTATTACACGTTTTACCTCATCCACCATTTTCACGTCACGGTGCAGACGTCGCAGGTCTTCCTGTTCGTTTTCCTATTCTCCGTCGCGGCGGGCACGTTCTTCGGCGGGCCGCTCGGCGACCGGTTCGGCCGCAAATACGTCATCTGGTTCTCGGTGCTCGGCGCCCTTCCGTTCAGCCTGCTCCTGCCCCACGCCAGCCTGTTCTGGACCGGGCCGCTGACGGTTCTAATTGGTCTAATACTGGCCTCGGCCTTCCCCGCTATCGTGGTGTTCGGCCAGGAACTGGCGCCGGGCAAGGTCGGGATGATCTCGGGGATGTTCTTCGGCTTCTCGTTCGGCATGGGCGGGATCGGGGCTGCGGTGCTGGGCCAGATGGCCGACCGCACCGGCATCGAGACGGTCTACCAGGTCTGCGCCTTCCTGCCCGCGATCGGACTCCTGGCCGCCTTCCTGCCCAGGATCGAGAAGCCGGCCGCGGCGACAGGCTGACGCGGCCCGTTTCGCTTTGTGGAAGTCGCCGAAACCCGTATCGTGGGCCGACGATGATCTCGGGGAGGACCCTCACACATGTCTAGACTTATCACTTCGGCCGCGCTCGGCCTCGTACTCGGCCTTGCGGCGATCGCCGCCGCGCCCGCGCTGGCTCAGCCGGCGGCCCCGCCGCCCCCGCCCAGCAAGGACCCGATGGCCGCGCCGGCCGGGGCCTACAAGATCGACAAGGATCACCAGAGCGTGTTCGCCCGGATCGGTCACG
>JAQGON010000043.1 GCA_028293565.1 Verrucomicrobiota bacterium
AGACGCCGGCATTCGGCAGGCCCATCAGCGGATAGCTGTTGTAGACGTAGACGAGTTTGTCCGAGTCCGGCCACGGGTAGGGCTTGAGGAGGATGGCGTGGACAACGGAGAAGATCGCGCTGTTGGCCCCGATGCACAGGGCAAGGGTGAGGACGGCGATCAGCGTAAAGCCGGGAGTCTTGAGCAGCGAGCGCAGGGCGTATTTTAAGTCGGCGAGCATGGGAGGAGAAGTTCTAAGGTTTACGGTGTAAGTTTTAAGGTCGGGTTGCGGGTGCGGGTTTGTGCTTAGAACTTAAACCTTAAAACTTATCCCCTTACTCTGATCGCAGCGCGACCATGGGATCGACCCGCGTGGCACGGCGGCTGGGAAGCCAGCAGGCCGCGAGCGCCACGACGGCGAGGAGCAGGGGCACGGCGGCAAAGGTGGGCGGATCATGCGGGTCGATGCCGAAGAGCTGCGAGGCGAGCAGTTGTGTGGCGAACCACGCGAGCACGAAGCCGGCGGCGAGGCCGAGGCCGATGAGTTTCGCGCCCTGGCGGAGAATCATCCGGACGAGCGCAACCGGTTGCGCGCCGAGCGCGAGGCGAACGCCGATCTCCTGGGTTCGCTGCGTGACGCTGTAGGCCATGACGCCGTAGATGCCGAGCGCGGCGAGGAACAGCGCGAGGCCGGCGAAGCTGGCGAACAGCCCGCCGAAGAAGCGCTCCTTCCACAGCGTGTTGCCCGCGACGGTCGTCATCGGCGCCACGAAATAAATCGGCGTGCCCGCCCGCGCCGCGACCACGGCGTCCTGCGCGGCCTTGGCATAGTTGTTCGGGTCGCCCTCCACGCGGACGACGGCGCTGGAGAAATTATCCGGATGCTGCGCGAGCGGAAACCACATGTTGGGCTCGGGCTCGCGCGCGGTGGGGCGCTGCTTGATGTCGCCCACGACGCCGACGATCGTCGCCCAAGTGCGTTTCCCTCCATCCTCCGGGCCGCCGAGCGAAAGGCGCCGGCCGAGCGGATCCTCGGTCGGAAAGAATTTCCGCACGAACGCCTCGTCCACGACCACGACCGGGGGTTGATCGGCGCGGTCATGGGCGTCGAAGTAGCGCCCGCGGCGCAGCGGAATGCGGAACGTGGAAAACACTCCGGGCGTGGCCGCGCGATAAAGCGCGAAGGGGCGGTCGCCGGGCTGGGGCTCCGGCCGGCCTTCGATGGCGAAGGAATTGTCGTTGGTGTTGTCCTGCACCGGCAGGTAGCTCATCCAGCCGGCGTCGAGCACGCCCGGGGTTTCGCGCAGGTGCCGCTCGGCGTCCTCGAAGAATTTCAGCGCGACCTTTTCGTCCTTCTCGATCGTGGGCGGAATGCCGCTGCGGAAGGTAAGCACGCCCCGGGCGTCGATCCCGGTCGCGAGGTTCTGCAGCTTCAGGAAGCTGCGGGACATCAGCCCGGCGACGACCAGCAGGACCAGCGTGAGCGCGAGCTGCGCCACGACGAGCGCGCTGCGCACGCGGTGTGCCCGGCCGGTGCCGGTGCCGCCGCGCGCGCCATCCTTGAGCTCGTGCGTGAGATCCGGGCGCGAACCGTGCAGCGCCGGAATGATTCCGAAGCAAAGGCTGGCGCCGAGCGTCGCGCAGAAGGCGAAGGCCAGCACGTGCCAGTCGGTGTCGAACCGGATCCAGAACGGAATCTCCACGGGGATGAACGAAAGCACGAAATCGGTTTCCCAGAACGTCAGCACCAAGCCGAAGAGTCCGCCGAGCAAACCAAGCAGCATGCTTTCCGTCAGGACCTGGCGGATGATGCGGCCCCGCCCGGCGCCCAGCGCGGAGCGGACGGCGATCTCGCGCGAGCGCGTGGCGGCGCGCGCGAGGAGGAGGTTGGCGACATTGCCGCAGGCGATGAGCAGCACGGCGAGCACCGCGCCCATCATGAGGGTGATCGGACGACGGTCGTGCCGGTTGGCCTCGTCGCGCGCGAGGAAGGCGCGGTAGCCGAGATTGCTGTTGGTGTTCGGGTGATCCCGCTGAAAGCGGGTCGCAAAGGTATCGAGCTCGGCCTGCACCTGACCGAGCGTGACGCCGGGTTTCATCCGCGCCCAAACCGGCCAGCCGTGCGAGCCGCGCGACGGTTCGTCCGCCTGCACGTTGTCGGGGAAGGGCTGCCAGAGCTTGCAGATGTCGGGGAAACCAAAACCCGCGGGCATCACGCCGATGACCGTAACGGGTTTCATATTGAGCGTGATGACCTGGCCGATGATGTCGGGCTTGCCCCCGAAGGTTTGCTGCCAGAGCGCGGAGCTGAGGATCACGACCTCGGGGGAACCGGGCCTGCTTTCATCGGGACGAAAGAGCCGCCCCAGGAGCGGCTGTGCGCCGAGAGTTTGAAAGGCGTCCACGGTGATCCACGAGCCGGCGGCCCGCGCCGGCCGGTCGTCGGTGCCGAGGATATACGTGCGGTTCCAGCTGATGATGGCGCCGGAGAGCATTTGCGACTGCGCGCGGATGTCGTTGAAATCGGGCACCGAGAAATCGAAGTCATCGTCGGGCGTGCGGTGGTTGAAGGCGCGAATCCGGAGAAAGGTCTCCTCCTCGGCGATGAACGGCAGCGGCCGCACCAGCAGCGCGTTGTAGAACGTGAACATCGTCGTCGCCGTCGCGATGCCCAGCGCGAGCGCCAGCGCGGCGACCAGCACGAAGCCCGGGCTCTTGGCCATCAACCGCCAGGCATAACGCAGGTCTTGGAGCATGGGGGGTGAACCGGTTATTGGTTATTCGTTGTCGGGAGGATTCACGGATAACTGATAGCAGTCAGCCAATAACAGCGGAGTTCATTCCGCGCGCAGCGCGATCAGCGGATCGACGCGGGTGGCGCGGCGGGCGGGCAGCCAGCAGGCGCAGGCGGCGACGGCGCAGATGAGGGCGGAGATGCCCGCGTAGATCAGCGGGTCGTGGGCCTGGACGCCGAAGAGCAATTGCGCCATCAGCCGCGTCAGGCCAAAGGCCGCGAGCAAGCCGAGGCCGATGCCGAACAGGGTGAGGCGCAGGCCTTCGCCGAGAATCATCCGCTGCACCATGCCCGGGCTCGCGCCCAACGCCATGCGGATGCCGATCTCGTTCGTGCGCTGGCTGACGACGTAGGCCATGACGCTGTAGACGCCAAGGCAGGCGAGCACGAGCGCGAGCCCGGCGAACGCGGCGAGGAGAAGCATGACGAGCCGCCGGTCGGCGACCGCCTGCGCGATCAGCGTGGTGAACGGCTGCGGGTTGAGCAGGGGCTGGCCGGGATCGACTTCGCGGAGCGCGGCGCGCACGGAATTGGCGAAGGCGGCGGGATCGCCCGCGGTGCGGATCAGGATGGTCGTGAAGGTTTCCCCGCGCTGCAGGGCGGGCAGGAAATACTCGGCACGCGGTGGCGTGTTCAAGTCGATGGTGTGGGTGTCGCCCACGATGCCGACGACCTCCGAGATGCGCTGGCCCATGCCGGTGATGAGTTTCTGGCCGAGGGGGTCCTCGCCGGGAAAGAACTGTTTCGCGAACGCTTCATTGATGATGACGGTCTGCGGACTGGCGGGCAGATCGCGTTCGTTGAAATCGCGGCCGCGCCGCAGCGGGATGCCGAGGGTGGCAAAGGCGTTCGGCGTGATCAGGTGCCGGATTGCGCTCGGGCGGTCGCCGAGCGGCGGGACGTTGTGGCCGACGACCGCGATGGGCGCGGGACCGCCGTTGCCGCCGAGCGGCGGGGAGTCATTCAGCGCGACGGACTTCGCGCCCGGGATGGCGGCGAGGCGTTCCGTCAGGCGGGAGAAGAAAGTGGAGAGCGCGGTGGCGTTGGGATATTTCGCCGGCGGCAGGTTGATGAAGCCGACGAACACGCCCTCGGGCTTGAAGCCCGGTGAAACTTTCTGCAGCCGCGCAAAACTCGTGAGCAGGAGACTCGCGGCGATGAGCAGCACGAGGGACAGCGCGATCTCGCCGACGAGCAAACCGCTGCGGAGCCGGCCTTGGGCGCGACCGCCGGAGGAACCGCGCGAGGAATCCTTCAGGGCGTCGTTGGCGTCATGGCGGGCGGCCTGCAGCGCGGGAAAGAGTCCCATCACGACGCCGGTGAGCAGTGCGACGCCGAAGGTGAACGCGAGCGCGCGCGGCTCGAGGGCGATTTCCAGCGAGCGCGGGATGAAATTCTGCCCGATCTTCATGAAGACATCGAG
>JAQGON010000203.1 GCA_028293565.1 Verrucomicrobiota bacterium
TCCTTTTCGTCAACTACGGCGACTTCACCAGCAACAGCCTGAACCACATCGGCGCGTTCGCGAACCGGCTCACGCTGCTCGGGCACGCATGCATCGTCGCCGTCCCGGAGAATCCGGAGACGCTCTCCGTGATTCCGGATCCGTTGTTCACGCCGGCGACCGGCGCGCAGCTGCTGGAGGGCGGCGCGGGATTTCCGGACCGCCGGCCCGCGGATGTGCTCCATGCCTGGACGCCGCGCGAGAACGTGCGGGAATTCTCCCTCGCCTACCTCGCACGAAATCCGTCGACCGCGCTCATCGTCCATCTCGAGGACAACGAGTATTTCCTCATGGAGAACTATGCGCGCGAGCCGCTCGCGACGTTGCGTCTGCGCACGGACGAGGAACTCGCCGCCAAGCTCTCGCCCCGCCTTTCCCACCCGCTGCGCTTTCCGAATTTCCTGCGCGTCGCCCACGCCGTGACGTTCATCACGAACCGCCTGCAGGAACACATCCCGGTGGGAAAGCCGTCCCGGCGCCTCCTGCCTGGCGTCGATCCCGCGTTTTACCAGCCGCTGATCCCCGACCCCGCGTTTCGGGCCGAGCTGAATCCCGCCCCCGGAGAAAAACTGATCGTCTACACCGGCAGCACCACCTTCGCGAACCTCGCGGACGTGCGCACGCTGCTGCTCGCGGTCCGGCTGATCAACGAGCGCGGCACGCCGTGCCGGCTGGTCCGCACCGGGCTCAATCCCCCCGATCTCGCGCGTGAACTCGCCGCCATCGGCGGATCGCACGTGCTCGACCTCGGGTTCCTGCCGAAGGCCCGTCTCGGGCCGCTGCTCGCGCTGGCCGACGTCCTCGTCCAGCCCGGGGCCGCCGATGCCTTTAACGATTACCGCCTGCCGTCGAAGATCCCGGAATTCCTCTGCGTCGGCCGGCCGGTGATCCTGCCGCAGGCCAACCTCGCGGCGGAAATGGAGGACGGCCGCCACGCCCTTTTTCTGCGGACCGGATCGGCGGAGGAGATCGCGGACGCGTGCCAGCGGGTCTTCGCCGACGACTCCCTCGCGCAGCGGCTGGCCGACGGCGCGCTCGAGTTCGCGCGGGCGCACTTCGATCTCAAGGCCAACACCGCGGGGCTGCTCGCGTTCTACGACGAGGTCCGCGCGCGGGCCCGGCCGATTTTCAGCGATCCCACCACGCCGCCGTCGGAGGATGTCCTGCTGGCGGACGGCGACGCCGCGCTGCGGATGCGGGCGAAGGAATCCTCGCTCGGTTCCCTCCGCCAGCGCCTCGCCGTTTTCCAGGCGCAGAACGCGCGCCTGATCGCGGAGACCGGCTACGTCCACGCGAAACTCCAGGACGCGCGCAACCAGGTCGAGATCCTGCGGTCGCGCCTCGACGACGCCGTCGACACCACGACGCGGCTCGCGCACTCGCGGAATCCGGACGAGCTTCGCCAGCGCGATGACAAAATCCGCCGCATGACGGAGTCGTTCTCCTGGAAAGCCACGAGTCCGTTGCGGGCCATCCGCCGCGCGTTCGTCGACCGGCGGAAAAAACCGGCCGCCTCGGGTGCGGCCACTCTGCCCGCGCCGGTCCCGGGCTTCGCCTACATGATTGACGAGCCGGCCGACTGGACGGACGTGCCGCCTTCCGGGGAACTGCGGGGCTGGGTGCTCGCCCCCGCCGGCAGCCGCATCGTGTCCGTGCGCGCGCGGGCGGGCGGCAAGACGTTTGAAGCCGCGTACGGCCTGCCGCGCAACGACGTCGCCGCCGGAAATCCGGATCATCCCCAGGCGGGCAACTCCGGGTTCATCCTTGGCTATTCCCTGCCCGCCGAAAGCGCCCAGCCGCTGGCGCTCGAGGCGCTGACCGGCGACGGAGTCTGGCGCTGCTTCGCGGTCCCGACCGCGAGGATCAGCGCCGCGCTGCCGGACCATCTCCGCCGGGATTATGCGACGTGGGTGAAGCGCTTCGACACGCCGAAGCTCGAGGAAATCGTCGACCTGCGCGCCGACCTCGAATCGCTCCCGCCCGAGCAGCGTCCCCTGGTCTCGATCCTGATGCCGGTGTACAACACCCCCGAGCAGTGGTTGGCGAAGGCGATCGGATCCGTCCGGGCCCAGCTGTATCCGCATTGGGAGCTCTGCGTCGCGGACGACGCGTCGACCGAACCCCACGTTCGCCGCGTGCTCGAGGATTTCGCGCAGCGCGACGCGCGGATCAAGGTCATCTTCCGCGAGGAAAACGGCCACATTTCCGCGGCGTCGAACTCCGCGCTCGACCTGGCCACGGGCACGTTCGTCGCGCTGCTGGATCACGACGACGAGCTGGCGCCCCGCGCGCTGGCGGACGTCGTGCTCGCGCTCGCGCGCCGTCCGGCGCTCGAGTTCATTTATTCGGACGAGGACAAGATCGACGAGCAGGGCCGGCGCTTCGACCCGTACTTCAAGCCGGATTGGAATCCCGACCTGCTGCTCGGGCAGAATTACACCTGTCATCTTTCGGTTTTTCGCGCGGCCCGCGTCCGCGCCATCGGCGGTTTCCGCACCGGTTTCGAAGGCAGCCAGGACTGGGACCTGACGCTGCGCTTCACCGCGGGGCTCGCGCCGGCGCAGGTGCACCACATCTCGCGCGTCCTGTACCACTGGCGCGCCATCCCGGGATCGACCGCCCTCGTGATCGACGAGAAGAGCGACTATCCGTTCATCGCGGCGAAAAAGGCCCTCGCGGACCATCTCCGCCACCTCGACGCGAAGGCCGAGCTGGTGCCCGTCAAGGGACGGCACTGGCGGATCCGGCACCCGCTGCCGTCGCCGGCGCCGAAGGTTTCGATCATCGTTCCCACGCGGAACGGCGCGGACCTGCTCCGCCTCTGCGTCGGATCGATCCTCGCGAAGACGATCTATCCGGACTTTGAAATTCTCGTCGTCAACAACCGCTCGGACGACGCCGCCACGCTGGCCTATTTCGACGAGCTGCGCGCGCTCGGGATCCGGGTGCTCGATTTCGACGCCCCCTTCAATTTCTCGGCGTTGAATAATTTCGCGGTGCGGGCCGGCGCGGGATCCATGCTCGCGTTCCTGAACAACGACCTCGAGGTGATCTCGGCCGACTGGCTCGACGAGATGGTCTCGCAGGCGCTGCGTCCGGAAATCGGCGCGGTCGGGGCGATGCTTTACTACCCCGACGACACGGTGCAGCACGCCGGGGTCGTGCTCGGCCTGACCGGTCCGGCGGCGCGCGACGGCGTGGCGGGCCATGCGTTCAAGGGCGCGGCGCGCGGCGGCGAAGGCCAGCGCAACCGGCTGCGCCTCGCGCAGAACTACTCCGCCGTCACCGCCGCCTGCCTCGTGATCCGGCGGAAGACTTTCGAGGCGGTGGGCGGTTTCAACGAGACCGACCTTCCGGTCGCCTTCAACGATATCGATTTCTGCCTCCGCGTGCAGCAGGCGGGGTTCCGGAATCTCTGGACGCCCTTTGCCGAGCTCTACCATCACGAGTCGGCGAGCCGCGGCGCCGAGGACACGCCGGAGAAGGTCGAGCGGTTCGCACGCGAGGCGACATATATGCGCCGCGTCTGGGGCGGCCGCCTCGACCGCGATCCGGCCTACAATCCGAATCTCACGCTGGCACGCGAGGATTTCTCCCTCGCCTTCCCCCCGCGCTGAAACCTCCGGTTTCAAGACGCCCATGAACGCCAGCCCTCCGCCGATGGAATCGATGCCCCTCGTCCGCTTGGCGAAAATCGGCGCGGATTAGCGGTCAAACGGCATGCACATCGCGAGCGTCGTCGACCAGCCCCGGGAGGGCGATTTCCACTATCGCCAGCGCATTCCCGTCAAGGGTTGGGTGCATGCGGGCTACCGTCACGACCAGATCAGGCGGATTTCCGTGCACGCGCCCAACGGCGAGATCGGCTGGACCAGCCAGCTTTATCCGCGCGCGGACGTCGCGCTGGCCCACCACCTCGCGCCCGAGGTCCGCACCGGCTTCCGTCTCGTGGCGACTTATCAGCCCGCCGGTCCGCCGCCACCAGTGCTGGGCATCGAGATCCGTGTCGAATTCGCCGACGGCACAACCACGCCGCTGGCCGGAATCCACCTCCAGCTCCTGCGTGACGACCACACCGGCGCGCCCTACGGGAATCTCTGCAACCCGAAGCACGTGGCGGTGCTGCACCGCGAGCACCTTTACTCGACCGGCAATCCCTCGGAGACCGCAAGCCCCGAGTGTGTCGATTTGATCGCGGACTATCTCCCGCCCGGCACCAGCCTCCTCGACGTCGGCTGCGGCATCGGCGCCTACTGCGAGCCGCTGCGCGCGAAGGGATTTTCCTGGATCGGCTGCGAGACCAGCCTCGATTGCGCGCATCAGCTCGCCCTGAAGAGCCGCCCGCATCGCGTCGTCAAGACCGGCTCATGGCCGTGGTCGCGCTACCGGCTGCCGGCTGCGGACCGGGAATTCGACGCCGCGATCGCGATCGAGGTGCTCGAACACGTCCCGGAGCCGGACGCCTTCCTCGCCGAAATGTCGCGGGTGACGCGCCGCCATGCGGTTTTTTCGGTGCCGAATCTCGAGACCCTTCCCTACCTCGCGAGCCGCCTCGTCGCGCCGTGGCACCTGCTCGAGGGCGATCACCGGAATTTTTTCACGCGCTTCAGCCTGCGTCCGCTGCTCGAACGCCATTTCCGGAAGGTGGAGGTCCTCGATTACGGCCCGCTGCCGCTCGCCTCCGTCGACGGCCTCCCGCTGCCGAATCATCTCTTCGCCGTCTGCGAAGTCTGAATAGTGGTCGTCCGGAACCTCATGATGAACCCCGTTGAATGTCTCTCCGCCCTCGCTCCAGCGATGCGGGCATTGCCCCACCGATGAGGTCGCTGCCACGCTGGCTGTTCGCGATGGGTTTCAGTCTGCTGATTTTCGGCGGAAAGCTCTGGTTCATTGACGCCGCGGGGAGCGACCTGCCGACGTGGGACCAGTGGGACGCCGAGGGCGAGGTCGTGCTGCGGCCGTGGCTCGAAGGGTGGATGCGGGCAAAGGAAATCTTCCATCCGCACAACGAGCACCGCGTGGTCACCACCAAGCTTTACGCCCTCGGCCTGTTCGTCGCCAACCGGCAGTGGGACGCCTTCGTCGAGACGACGGCGAATGCGGCGGTCCACACCGCGAGCGCGCTGGTGCTCCTGCTGCTCGCCCGGCGCTGGCTGGCGCGCCCCTGGCTCGGGATGTTCGCCGTCCTCCTTGCGGTCCTCTTCACCCTGCCGTTCTCCTGGGAAAACACGCTCTTCGGGTTCCAGGTGCCGTTTTATTTCCTGCTCCTTTTCTCGATCGGCCACGTCGCGCTGACGCTGCAGGAGGACCGGTTCAGCGGACGATGGGGCCTGGGACAACTCTGCGGCGCGCTGGCGGTGCTGTCGCTCGCCTCCGGATTTTTTTCCGCGCTGGCGATCCTGGCGGTGCTGGGGCACCGGTTCGTCCGCGAGCGCCGGTGGAACGCACAGCAGATCACCACCGCCGTGCTCGCGGCCGGGTTCGCGGTCGCGGGCTGGAAGCTGAAGAACGACGTGCCCGGACACGCTTACCTCCGGGCGCACGGGCCGGTGGAATTCGGGCACGCCCTCCTCCAGCTCGTCGCGTGGCCGGGGTCGGCGACGTTTCCCTGGTCGCTGCTGCTCTTCGGACCCGCCGTCGTGTTCGCGGTCCGTCGCGTCCGCGCCCGCGCCACGGAACCGGCCGAGGCGGTCCTTCTCGGTCTTTTCCTCTGGCTCGTCCTGCAGTGCCTCGCGACGGCCTACGCGCGCGGCGCCGGCGCGGTGCTCTCGCCGCGTTACTTCGACCTGCTCGCGTTGAACGTCGCGCTCGGATTCGTTTTTCTGATCCGGGAATTCGCGGGCCGGACGCGGATCGTGCTGGCGGCGCTGTGGCTCGCCGGCGTTGGCGCAGGGCTCGCCGAACAAAGCCGCACGATGTGGCGGGACTTTGTCGCGCCAAACATTCCGCGGCAGGCGCGGCAGGAGGAAAACGTCCGCGATTACCTGCGGACGCGCGATCCCGCTCACCTGCTGAACAAGCCGTGGGGCGAGGTGCCCTATCCCGTCGGCGAGACGCTGGTAGAGCGCCTCAAGGTTCCGGTGATTCAGGAGGTCATGCCCCCGAGCGTGCGGCGGTCCGTGCCCGTGGGGAACGGCGCCCCGTCCGAGCTTCCTCCGGGGCTGCCCGCTCCGGTTCGGCCGGTCGCGCTCAGCACGTGGTCGCTGCCCTCCCACCCGCAGCGGTTTCATTGGCGGAGCGCGCTCCAGCCCGACACCTCCCTCCCCGTCCTGCGCTTCCGGATCGCGGGCGATCTCGGGAATCCGGACCGGGACGGCGAGCTTCTCGTGAGAAGCGCTTCCGGCGAGGTCAGCGTGGTGCCGGACACCGCGCCGGGGAATCGCTGGAAAACAGCGAATGTCTTTCGTCCCGCGGGCGAGTGGTGGCTCGAGGCGACCGCACCGAGCGCCGGCGCGTGGTTCGCCTTCACGGAGCCGGTCGAGGTCGGCCGCTGGACCTGGGTTGCCGAGAAACTTTTGAAGTACCATTTTGTCCTCATGGCCGCCGGGCTCGCGCTCGTCGCGGCGTCCGGCTGGTCGCGGCGGCGCGCGGACGCCTGAGCCATGCTCTTGCTGCTCACCTGGCTCCTGGTTTTTTTGCTCGTCGCCCTGCCCGTTCATGCGACCGGCGTCTGGCTCCGGCGCCGCGGCGAGACGGATCCAGGCGTCCTGATCGCGGCCCCGCTGGTGGCCTGCGGGATTGCCGCGTATGCGGCGTTCGGCCTGTTTTTCCTGCACCCGGTCGCCGGAAAAGTTTTCTCGTATGGCGTGATGGTGGGAAGCGGCTGGTTCGTCTGGCGCGACCGGCGGAATTTTTCGACGGGCGTCGGATCGTGGCGGATCCCCGCGCTGCTGGTCCTCGCCATCGGGCTCTTCCATCTCGCGCTGCTTTATCTGCCGGAGCTCGGACGCGAGCCGGAATGGCAAGCGCAGGGGCGTTTTCTCTACGAATTCCCGATGGACGCGAACCTGCCGAAGCTGCTCGGCGACCGCCTGTACGACGGAGTTTCACCGAAGCCGTTCCTTCCCGACGCCGGATGGCTGAGCAGCGACCGCCCGCCGCTCCAGGCCGGATTTTACCTCCTGGTGCGTCCGTGGCTCGAGCTCGCTCACCTGCCGGTGGGGCTGGGTTACCAATGCATCGGGACGCTCGTGCAGCTTTTCTGGGTGCCGGCCTTCTGGCTCGCCGGCCGCCGGCTCGGACTCGCGCCGCGACCGACCGCGGCCGTGATCCTGCTCACGGCCGCCTCGGGTTTCGCGCTGTTCAACGGCACGTACGTGTGGCCAAAACTGCTGGCCGGCGCATACACCCTGATGGCGGCGGGCCTCCTGCTCCGCGCCGCGGCGACGCCCACCCGGTTTTCCGCGGCGGTGGCGGGCGCCGCGGCAGCGCTGGCGTGGCTCGCCCATGGCGGCGCGGCGTTTTCGCTCGGGACGCTTGTCCTCGTGCTGGTGGTCCCGCGCTGGTTTCCGGGATGGAAAAACACGGCGGCCGCGGCCGGCGTCCTCGCGCTGCTGGTCCTGCCATGGACCGCCTACCAAAAAGCGTACGATCCCCCGGGCAACCGGCTCGTCAAGTGGCACCTCGCCGGCGTGGTTCCGATCGACGCGCGTCCGGTGTTCCAGACGGTCGGCGACGAATACGACGCACTCGCCCACGACACCCTCGTGGCGAACAAGCGCGCGAATTTCAAAACCCTGTTTTATGGCGACTTCAAATCGGCGCTCGACGTCTTCACCACCCCCGCGCGGCAACGAAGGGTCGAGGAGTTCTTCTATGTTTTCCGCAGCCTCGGGATTCTCAACCTGGCATGGGTGCTCGCGCCGCTGGCGTGGCTGGTTCGCCGGCGCCTGCCGTCGGGTTTCGAACCGCAGGTTTTTTTGCTGGCGTGGACCGCGGCCACGCTCGTGGCCTGGCCGCTGCTGATGTTCATCCCCGGTTCCACGATCCTGCACCAGGGATCCTATGCGATGGTGCTCTCGCTGTTTCTGCTCGCCATCGTGTTCCTCCTCCAACTGCCGCGGTGGCTCGGAATACCGGTGCTCGTGTGGCATGTGCTCGGCTTTGGGTTGACCTGGGTGGTCTACTACAAATCCGCCCCGCTCGAGGGGACGATGTTCGTGCTGATGGCGCTGGCGGCGGGACTGGCAGGGTTCACGCTTCGGCGCAGCCTACGGTCGGGGTAGCTGGAAACGCGGATTTCGCATCCGCCGGAAGGCACTCTTTCATTGGAGCTTGGATGTTGGAATTTGGAGTTTAGCGTTTTTGCCTGATGTCGAAGACCCTTCTTGTCACCGGCTCGTCCGGCCTCATCGGTTCGGAGGTGTGCGTTTATTTTGCCCGCGAGCTGGGGTATGCGGTGCATGGCGTGGATAACAACCAGCGCGCCGTTTTTTTTGGCCCGCAGGGCGACACGCGCTGGAACCAGCAGCGGCTGGTGAAGGAACTGCCGGGTTTTGTGCACCACGAGCTCGACATCCGCGACCGCGCGGGCGTGCTCGCGCTGGTGAAGTCGGTGAGGCCCGACGTGCTGGTCCACACGGCGGCGCAGCCCAGCCACGATCGCGCGGCGGCGATTCCGTTCGACGACTTCGACACGAACGCGGTCGGCACGCTCAACCTCCTCGAGGCGGTCCGGCAGGCCGCGCCGGAGTCGCCGTTCGTCCACATGAGCACGAACAAGGTGTACGGCGACGCCCCGAACCGGATCGCGCTGAAGGAGCTGGCGACCCGCTGGGATTACGCCGATCCGGCCTACGAGCACGGCATCGCGGAAACCTTCACGATCGACCAGTCGAAGCACTCGCTTTTCGGCGCATCGAAGGTGGCGGCGGACGTGATGGTCCAGGAGTACGGCCGCTACTTCAACCTGCCGTGCTGCTGCCTGCGCGGCGGCTGCCTCACGGGGCCGAACCATTCGGGCGTCGAACTGCACGGCTTCCTCAGCTACCTCGTGAAATGCAATCTCGAGGGCCGCGAGTACAAGGTTTTCGGTTACAAGGGAAAACAGGTGCGCGACAACATCCATTCGCTCGACGTCGCGCGTTTCATGGCGGCATTCGTGGCGGCGCCGCGCGCGGGCGAGGTCTACAACCTCGGCGGCGGGAAGGCGAACAGCACCTCGATCCTCGAGGCGTTCCGGCACGCGGAGAAATTCAGCGGCAAGGCGCAGGTCTTCACCTACGTCGAGGAGAACCGCATGGGCGACCACATCTGCTATTACAGCGACCTCCGGAAAATGCGCGCGCACTATCCCGCCTGGGACATCACCCAGTCGCTGGAGGAGACCATCCGGCAGATCGTGGAAGCCTGGCGGAGGCGGAGCCGCGAGGCGAAATGAGGCGCGCCGGGGAACGGGCGAACATCGAACTTTCAACGCTCAACTTCCAACCTCGAACTTCAGAAAGGATCGGCATTCAATGTTGGAAGTTGAGCGTTGGAAGTTCGATCGGATCGGCGGCTTTTTGACCCGGCTTTTTTTCCAATCGTAAATCATCACCCCGGCCGCCATTTTGCCGGGCCATGCGGCTCCTGGTCACGAATGACGACGGCATCGACAGCGTCTTTCTCCACGAATTGGTCCGGGCGTTGCGCGGCGCCGGCCACGATCTCTTTGTCACGGCCCCGAAACACGAGCAGAGCTGGATTGGAGCCGCGAAGTCCCGCCATCGTCCCGTGCATGCGACGGCCGCCGACCGCGGGTTCGGCTGCCCGACCTGGATCGTCGACGGCACGCCCAGCGACGGGGTGAACATCGCGCTCGACCATCTCCTCCCGCCGGGCGCCGGCCCCGAGGGCGTGGTTTCCGGGATCAACGTCGGGCTGAACGCGAGCCTCGGGTTCATCATCGCGAGCGGCACGGTCGCCGGCGCGTGGGAGGGTGCGCTGCACGGCCTCCCGTCGATCGCCTTCTCGCAGGACCTCACGATCGAGACCTACGATCGCCTCAAGGCGCACGGAGGACAGCCGGACAGCGAACTCCTGCGCTCGCTGCTCACGTCCGCGCGGAAAGCCGCCGAGCTGACGCCCGCCTTGATCTGCGGAACCCCCGCGCGGAGTTTCATCGTGCACAACGTGAACTTTCCCTTCCCGCACGACCGCCCGGCCGACGTGCATCGCACCGTCCCGGCTCAGGTCGTGGTCCCGCGCCTGTTCAGCCCTGCCGCCGACGACGGCACGCATCGGCTGGTCTTCCGGCATGGCGAGGATCTCTCGCCCGCGTCGCCGATGACCGACCGCGCCGCCATCGCCGCGGGACACATCAGCCATACGATCCTGGATTACCGGAAGCTCGGTCATCCCTGAACGCGAATCGCCCGGCGCAGAAGCCCTTCGGCGCCGGCATCCCCTCGCCCACGCTCGCGGCTACAAGGTTTGCGTCCGCCCTCGTTTCTGTTTGCTTTCGCGGTTCCATGATCGAAGTCCGTCATCTCACGCGCGTGTTCCGCACCTACAAGAAACGGCCGGGTTTCTGGGGCGGCGTGCGGGGCCTGTTCCGGCGCGAGTTCGAGGAAACGGCGGCCGCGAAGGACGTCTCCTTCGACATCGCCGAGGGCGAGTTCGTCGGCTTTCTCGGACCCAACGGCGCCGGCAAGACCACGACGCTCAAGATGCTTTCGGGGCTGATTTACCCGACCAGCGGCACGGCGCGCGTGGCGGGTTTCGACCCGACCAAGCGCGAGAACGCGTACCGGCGGCTGTTCGCCCTCGTGCTCGGCCAGAAGAACCAGCTGTGGTGGGACCTCCCCGCGATCGAGTCGTTCAATCTCCTCTGCGCCATCTACGGCCTGCCCGCGAACGAGTTCAAGGCGTCGCTCGACGAGCTCGTGACGCTTCTCGACGTCGGGAAAAAACTCAACGTGATGGTCCGCGAGCTCTCCCTCGGCGAGCGGATGAAGATGGAGCTGATCGCCGCGCTGATCCACCGCCCGCGCGTGCTTTTTCTCGACGAGCCGACCATCGGGCTCGATGTCGTTTCGCAGAAGGCGGTGCGGCAGTTCCTGCGGGACTACAACCGGCGCCATCGCGTCACGATCCTGCTGACCAGCCACTACATGGCGGACATCAAGGAACTTTGCGACCGCGTGATCGTGATCCACAAGGGCACGAAGATCTACGACGGCGCGCTCGACCGCCTGGAAACCGCCGGCGGCGCGCGCCAAAAAATCATCACGTTCCTCCCCGCCCTGGCGGGAACCCTGAGCCTGGCGAACGGATTGCCGGCCGGCGCCCGAGGCACCTCGCCCGCATTTCCGGACACATGGCAGTCCCGCCACGGCACGACGACCCGCTCCGACGACGGGAAATTCACGCTGCGCGTGCCGGTCGACCAGGTCGTCGCCGTCTCCCAGGAAATCCTGAGCGCCGGCCCCGTCGCCGACATCACGATCGAGGACGTCCCGCTCGAGGACGTGATCGCCGAGCTGTTCACCTCGCAGAAATAAGCCCCGGCAGGGTTGTCGCCGCGAAGCTCGCGCAGGGAATCGTCCCGCGCCGCCCCCACCACCCTTAACCCAGCTCCGGCCACGCCGCCGCTTTTCCCGTGAGCTGGTGGATCAAGCTCCGGGTTCCGCCGATCGCGCGCAGGATCGCCGCGCGCAGCGATGCCTCGTTCAGCGCGACCTCGAACCTCACACTCGCCAGTTCCTCCGGCGTCAGCAGCTGCTCCACCCTCCTCCCGTCGGGATACGACACGAGGCGGCGCCGATATCTCAGCTCATGCATGAGCCGGAAATTCGTCTCGACCAGCGAGCGATGCAGCCAGCGCTGGACGGCGACAAATTCGCCGCGCTCCAGTTTCCCGAGGATCGACTTCGCGTCGACATACGCGCCGTCCGCGAGCGAAACCGCGTCCTCGTCCGAAAGATGCGACAGCGGGATCTCCTTCACCGCCCGCGCATAAAACCGCTGCCAGCCCTCCCCGCCCTTCAGCACGACCTGCCCGAAGCTCATCACCAGCGCGAATTCCCCGAGGCCGCGCTGGATGCTTTTCACCCGCCGGTGCAGGCCGAGAGTGAAGGCGAGCCGCCCGAGCCACAGCCGGCGATACGGCACCACCACGAAATCCGCCTCGCCGCCCGAAAAGAGCGCCGTGACCTTCTGCACCCCGCCGAACACCGGACGCACCGCGTACGCGACCAGGGTCTGGCCCCGCACACCGGCGGTCCAGCTGCGATCGAGGTAAATCCGCGGCCGGGTCGTGACGATCTGCAGGTCGACGTCCGACCACGGGTCCGCCGGCTGCGCTTCGCCGGCGAGCGAGCGCGCGTGCGAGCCGAACACCGCGGCGACGCGGATGTCCCGCTGCGTCCTCATCCAGTCGCGCAGGGAATCCAGCAGCGTCACCATTGGCGCAGCGACAGCAGGATCTCGGTGCCTTCCATGCCGGGCCCGGCGTGGATTTCGCCGTGATGCAGCCGCAGGATTTCCCTGGCCAGGAAGACCCCCATGCGCCCCTGGTTCGGCACCGCGCCCTCGACCGGCTCGGGCAGGATGCCCTCGAGCTCGAGCTGGCGGCCCTTGAGGGAAAAGAGCGCGGTGAGATCCGCCCCGCTTCCGGTCGAGCGCACCTGCAGCGAAAGTTCGCGGGCGCCCAGCTCGCCGCGGTTCTCCGTCACCGTCGCGATCAGCGACCGCAACGCGAAATCGAGGAGCTTGCGGCTCACCGGGAGGACCACCGGGTCGGGCCCCACCTCGACGCGCACGCCCAGCGAATGCCCGATCGTCTGCGCCAGCTCGCGCAGGTCGGTCAGCGCCACCTCGGACTCGTGCAGCGCGTGCATCATCCCGATCTGGCGGTTCAGCGCCTCGAGCTTCGTGATGTCGCTCTTCACCGTCTCGATCAGCGGCGGCGTCAGCGGCTGTTCCGGCGTGCTGTGGCGGTACGTCGCCAGCGACACCAGCGCGTTGCCCAGCTCGTGGCTCAGCGTCAGCGCCAGCTCGCGCAGCAGCATCCGGCGATTGTTCCGCTGCCGGGACGCCGCGTCGTGCACCTCGCCGCTCGCCTCCTCCCAGAACGCCCACACCCCGCCGGTCTCGGCCAGCAGTCCCGCGCTGGCGCGAAACGGCTGCCCCGTGGCCGGCGCGATCCGGCACACCTGGCGCGTGCGCCGGGCCTGGCCGATCAGGTCCCGCACGACCAGCGGCACGTGCCGCGGCACGCCCTCGTCCGGTTCCAGGACCAGCGTGCTCGGAAGATATTTCGCGCCGAGCCGCGCCTGCTCGGCCATCTGGTGCAGGCGGGTGAGATGCGCCGACTTCGCCAGAAAGTGCCGCAGGAGCCGGGCGAAAAAAACGGCGCGGGTGCGGTCCGACTCCTCGTAAGGCTCGCCGTCGTCACGCACGCCGAGCGCGATCAGGCCGAGGAGGCGGCCGTTGTCGTGGATCGGCACGAGGAGCCGCGCGCCCCAGAGCGCGAGCCGGTTGCGCACCGCCAGCTCGGAGACCGGGTCCGCCGGGCCCTCCCAGTTCGAACCGTCGATCACCGCCGGGTGGCCCTCGAGCAGCGCGACGATCGGGTCGTCGACCGAGAAAAACGACGTGCCGCGGTCCGCGCGGAAACCGTCCGCCTCGCGGAGGAAAAACACCGCGTGCGAGGCGCGGAGCATCTGCCGCGACGCCCGCCGGCACTCGGCGATCAGCCGGTCGCGATGGTCGAGGTTCTCCACCGCGCCCTCGACGAAATCCCAGAGCTCCGCGACGTCGGCGACGCCCGACGTCCGCACCGGCGGCCGCGCGGCCTCCGAGCGGCGCGCCTTTTCCGTGAGGAGCTCCACCATCGACTGTTTTTCCGCGAGCTCGTCGACCAGCGGAAGCAGCTCCGCCAGCCGCGTTGTGCTCTCCTCGTAGGAAAGGTACACCCGCGCCCGTCCCGACAGCCGCGCCTGCTCGAAGGGAAGGCTGCGCGGCTCGCCGACGAAGATGGTGGGGCTGCGCGCGAGCGACGAGGGCAGCGACGATTCCGCCGCCGCGTCGAGCACCACGACCGCCGCGAAGCCCGGCGCCGTGCCCGAAGGGAAATTCTGCGGCGCCAGCCGGAGGGCCGACTGCCCCGCGGGCAGCTGGCGCTCCCACGCGTCCGCGAGGACGGTGTCGGCAGTCGCAAGAATGACTAGGCTTGGCATGGGAAAACGATGCGGAAGGTCGCGCCGCGACCAGGGATTGTGGGGTCAACCGCAATGGTCGCGTCGAGGCCCGCGAGAATGTCGCTGCAGATCGCGAGTCCAAGCCCAAAGCCGGACGACTTCGTCGATTGGAACGGCTGGAAGAGCCGCGGCCGGATTTCCGGCGAGATGCCGGGGCCGCTGTCCTCGAGGACGACCTCGATGCCCGCCGGCACGTTGCGCGTGGCGATCTTCACCCAGCGTTCGCCGGACTGGCTCTCGACGGCCTGGATGGCGTTGAAGCACAGGTTCAGGAGCACCTGCTTGGCCGCCGAGGCGTCGGTGTACACCTTGTCCGGCGCGGCCTGGAAGTCCGTGAGGAACGGGATGCGCTTGTCGACCGCCTTGGCCGCCACGAGCTCGAGGCTCGAACGCAGCACCGGGTGCAGTTCGATCGTCTCGGCCAGGTAGACGCGCGGCGACGCCAGGTCGAGCAGCTGCTCGGTCAGGCGATCGATGCGCATGACCTCGTCGCCGATCAGCCGGAAGAACTTCTCGCGGAACGCCGGGTCGTGGTAGTGCTGCGGCAGGAGCTGCACGAACGCCTTGATCGAGACGAGGGGATTCCGGATCTCGTGCGCGAGGCTCGCGCCGAGGAGGCCGACGGTGGCGAGCTGCTCCGCGCGCTGGGCCTTGACCGAGAAATGCGCGCGCTCGAGGGCGTTCTCGATGATCGACGCGAGCTCCATCAGCTGCGTGACCTGCGGGTAGGTGAACGGCTGCCGCGAGGCCGACACGCCGACGCCGATGACAACGGTGAGCGTGGGGCCCTCGCCGATCACCACGACGCCGAGCTGGTGCTCCGCCAGGAATTTCCCGAGCTCGATCCGCTCGGGCGTGGTTTTTTCGCGGGCGAGGCGCTCCGGCGTGGCCCAGCGGATCTGGCGGAGCGTCCGCACGACCGAACATTCCTCCGGCAGCTCCACGCCGCAGCCGCGGAGCGGGAGCGTCCCGCCGCCCGAGAGGACGATGCCGTTGTCGGTGTGCCCCCACCCTTTCAGCACGGTCAGGAACGCCTGTTCGAGGCTTTCGACACGGAGCTCGCGGCGGGCGACGGCGTACGCGGCCTGCCGGACGGCCGAATCCTGCGGGTAAAACTGGAAAACGCGGTTCAGCCACCCGTTGAGCGACGCGGCGAACCAGAGCGCGAGCGCGGTGGTGGCGATGAAGGCGAACGGCTCGGGCAGGACGAGCTGCACGACGAGGTCCGCGACGTATGCCGTCGTCGCGACGAGCAGAATGAGCGTCACCTTCTGCAGGCCGACCTTCATGATCTGGCGCGCGTCGAAGATCCGGTGGGTCGTGATCGCGATGACGAGGGCGGTGTAGAAGGCCAGGATGACGAGCGGCTGGAGCTTGATCAGTCCGGGCATGCCGAGGACGGCGCGGAGCACCATCAGGAACAGCACGGCGAGCACGGTCGAGCTCCCGCCGAGGAGCACGAGCTGGAGCTCGAGGCGGCTGACGCCCTTCTGGGACCGGACCTGGCTGATCGCCTCGCGGCAGAGCGCGGCGTAAACGAGGACGATGCCGGCGGTGTAGGCGTAATAGCCCCAGCCGTAGACCTGCTTCTCCGCGGCCTGGTGGGTTTCCCGCCCGGGAATGAACCAGTCGGTGAACGGCAGGATCGCGAGGGCCAGCGTCGCGAGGAACCACCACCGGCTCCGCCACAGCACGCGCCCGAGCGCCTCGCCGCCGGTGACGATGCTTTCCTTCATCACCCACAGCTGCAGCGGCAGGAAGGCGCCGACGGCGGTCGTGACCCGCAGCCACCTCAGGCCGTTTTCCTTGTCCGTGACGGCCATGTACAGGAACCACAGCCACGTCGCGACGTGAAGCGAGGCGCTGAAGAAGTTCTGGTTGATCCGCCGGCGCGGGTTCGACCACAGCGCCGCGAAACCCACGATCACGGCGGCCAGCGCCGCGAACACGTACGGATTGAGGATTATCGATTGAGCACCACGCATGCGTTGGTTCCGGAAAGTCCGTGGGCGTTCACGATCGTCGTGCGGTGCGCGACATGACGCGCCTGGGCGCTCAGGTTCAACGGGCAGCTAGGATCGGGGTATTCCCAGTTGACGGTCGGGGGGATGATCGAGTGTTTCAGCGAAAGCGCCGCGCATCCCGCCTGGATCGCGCCGCCCGCGCCGAGGGGATTGCCGATCGCGCCCTTGAGCGAGACCGCGGGGATCCCCGCGAGATTCGCCCCATAGATCCGCTGCAGCGCCTGCGCCTCGGCCTGGTCGATCAGCTTGTGGCCCGGGCCCCACGCGTTGATGCAGTCGACGTCGTTGAGGTGGATGCCCGCATTGGCCACGGCCAGCCGGATCGCGTCGTAAAGCCCCGCGCCCAGGCTGTCGACCGGGTCCGACGCGAAGGCGTACCCCGTGACGTAGGCGTAGGCCTCGCGCGGGCTCTGCTCGGGCTCGAGCAGGAGGACGCACGCGCCTTCGCCGATCACGCCGGTGGTGCGCCACAGGTCGAACGGCCGCGATTGGCGCTGCGGATTCTCCGGGTTTCCGGGGGCGAGGCCGGCCATCTTGAGCTCCAGCATCGGGTGGAAATAAATCGGGGCCTCCGTGCCGCCGCAGAGCGCGATGTCCGTCTCCCCGCGCGCCACCATCTCGGCGGCATGCCCGATCGCGTCCGTCCCCGCGCAGCACGCGCTCTGCAGCGCCAGCGTGCGGGTCACGCCGCCGATGATCTCGCCCAGCGTCCCGGAAATCGAGCTGACCGACGCCGAGAACACCGAGCTGGGAAGCCCGTTCACCGGACCCTTCCGCACGATCATCTCCACCCCCTTGTTGATCGACCCGAAATCCATCAGCGACGCCCCGATCATGACCAGCGGCGAGCGCCCGCGCAGCGATGCCAGCGTCAACCCCGCGTCCTGCATCGCCAGCGACGCCGCCGCGACCGCGAACTGGGTGTGCCGCGGCATGCGCTTGCTCGACACGTCGGGGATGTGGGATTCCATCCGGAAGCCCTTCACCTCCGCCGCCACGAAATGACCGGCCTCCTCGGGAAATTTTTTCGCCGTGCTGACGTGGCTGACGGGCTCGAGGATGCCCCGCCAGAACGCCTCCTTGCCGATCCCGGCGGGTGTGATGAATCCGAGTCCGGTGATCTTGACGCGGCGGCGTTTCATGAAGCGGTCAGTCCGCCGCCGGAAAAACCATGCGCACGATCGAGCCTTCGCCGGGAGTTGATTCGAGCGTCATCGTCGCGCCGTGCGCGCCGAGCAGATGCCGGCAGATGCTGAGGCCGAGGCCGGTGCCGTTTTTCTTGCTGCTGAAGCCGCCCTTCAGCGCGCGCTTCATCCCGTCGGCGTCCATTCCGGCGCCGTTGTCCAGGATCGTCAGCTCGATGTTCCGCCCCGCCCGCGCCACCTCGACGGAGATGCGGTCCGCGCCGGCCTCGAGCGAGTTCTTGAAGACATTCTGGAAGACCCGCATCAGCTCGAACTTCGAGCCCCGGATCGCCGCATGCGGCAGCCCGGAAAACTGGATCGCGACCGTGCTGAAGAACACCACCTGCTGGACGTCGCGCGCGACCTCCACCAGATCCAGCGGGGTGAAGTCGGCGGTCTGCTTCGAGGTGAGGCGCCAGTTTTCGGAAAGATGATGACAGTATTCCGCCGCCCGCTCGACGACGCTGGCGTAGTCCAGGAGCCGGCGCCCGCGTTCCGGGTCGGTGTTGCTCACCATCCGGGCCTCCTCCACCAGCAGCGTGGCGTAGCCAATCACGACGGTCAGCGGGTTGTTCAGGTCGTGCACCAGTTCCACCGACGCCCGCCCCTGCCAGATCTGCGGCTCCTTCTGCTCGATCTCGCGCTTCAGCGCCGCGTTCAATTCGTGCGCCTCGGAATTCATCTTCGCCTGCTGCCGGCGCACGCGCGTGGCCTCGGTCTGCTTCCGCGCCGCCTCGATCAGTTCCACGATGTCCGGCGGCTTCCGCAGGTACTGGTTCGCCCCCGCCACCATCGCCTGCTGCGCGGTGTTCAGCGTGCCGTAGCCCGTGAGCATGATCACCGACACATGCGGATCGATTTTCCGGAGCTCCTCCAGCGCGCGGATTCCGTCCATTTCCGGCATGCGGATGTCCAGCACCACGAGATGATACGGTTTGGCCCGCAGTTTCGCCAGCGCTTCGGCCGCCCGCTCCGCCGTTTCGACCGCAAATTCGGACGACAGCGTGAAGGCGATGGATTCCCGCGGCCCGTACTCGTCGTCGACGACCAGAACGAGCGGCTTTTCACCCACGGTCAGACCCGTCGCAGAAGGGGGGGTCAGCATGGCGCGGATTCGGACCAAAAAAGCCGCCGGTTGCCGGGTAAATAACGCTCGGGGAGCATGACAGGTGTTTGCAGACGGGGCTAACCGGTGTCAAGAGACGCATCGGCGGGGATTTCAAAGGTGGAACGCATTGCCTCGACGCGTGGGACGGTTGTCCACAAAGCGCGGCAGGCTCGCGCCGCCAGCGCGTTGAGGCGACGCGCTTCGCCCAACCATCTGAGGTTGATTTCAACCCCCGGGACCAAACACTGGGCGGGTGGAAGTTCTCGTGCCCGCACTCATCGCCCTGGTCGTCGGCGTGTTCGTTTTTCTCTATTCCCGCGGGCAAAATGCGGCCCTGGTCGAGCGCCTCCGGAGCACCGGCGACGAAAACCAGCGGCTCACCGGCGAAGTGGTCGCGCTCCGCCGCGAATCCGCGCAGCTCTCCACCGTCAACGCCCAGCTCGCGACCCAGCTCACGGCCGAGAAGGACGCCCAGGCGCGGCTGACCACCGAGTTCAAGGCCCTTTCGGCCGACGCGCTGAGCCGCAACAACACCTCGTTCCTCGAGCTGGCGCGCGAGGCGTTCGCCAAGCTCCAGCAGCAGTCCACCGGCGACCTCGACCAGCGCCAGCAGGCGATCGACGCCCTGGTCAGGCCGCTGAAGGAATCGCTGCAGCAGGTGGACGCGAAGATCGTCGCGATCGAAAATTCGCGAAAGGAGGCGTATGGCATGCTCACCGAGCAGCTCCGGTCGCTGAACAGCGTCCAGCTGCAGCTGCAGAACGAAGCGAGCAAGCTGTCGACCGCGCTGCGCTCGACCACGACCGCGGGCACCTGGGGAGAGCTCCAGCTGCGCCGGGTGGTCGAGATGTCCGGCATGGCGAGCTACTGCGATTTCGCCGAGCAGCAGACGACCGCCGGCTTCCGGGCGGACCTCGTGGTGCGGCTCCCCGGCGGGCAGCAGATCGTCGTCGATGCGAAGACGCCGCTCGACTCGTACCGCGAGGCGGCGAACGCCGTCGACGCCGTGGTCCGCACGGCGAAGCTCGCCGAGCACACGGCGAAGGTTCGCGGCCACATCGACGCCTTGGGCGCGAAGAATTACTGGGAGCAGTTCCAGCCCTCGCCGGAATTCGTCGTGCTCTTCCTGCCCGGGGACCAGTTTCTCTCCGGCGCGCTGGAATCCGACCCGACGATCATCGATCGGGCGATCAACCGGAAAATCCTGCTGACGACGCCCGCCTCGCTCATCGCGCTGCTCAAGGCCGCGGCCTACGGGTGGCGGCAGGAGTCGGTTTCCAAGAACGCCGAGGTGATCGCGGCGATCGGACGCGACCTGCACGACCGGGTGGCGACGTTCGGCGACCATCTCGAGAGCATCGGCACCGGCCTGAAATCCGCCCTGACGAATTACAACAAGGCGGTGGGCTCGTACGAAAGCGCGCTGCTCCCGGGCGCCCGCAAGTTCGTCGAACTCGGCGCGAAGGGCGCCAAGGAAATCTCCTCTCCCCCGCCGGTCGAAATCGCCCCCCGCGACCTCATCAAGCGCTCCTGATTTTTTTCACCGCGAAGGACGCGAAGCCCGCGAAGGGAAAACCGCAGGCCGCCAGACGCCACGTCCAATGTCGTTCATGACCGCTCCGTGGAAAAATCTTCTTCGTTGCGTTCTATTCGATGGGTCTGAAATGAAGCCCGGACATGGATGACGCCGCTGCGATTGTGGGGACCTGGGGGATTGTGAAGGCCGAGCTCAACGGTGAGGAAATGCCGGCGATGGCGATGGAAAAAATGGAGGTCGAACTCGGCGACGGCACTTATGCGGTTCGATTCGGCGGAGAAGAGCCGGCGGACCGGGGAACCTTCCGGCTGGGCGCGGCCAGCGAGCTGAAGACTCTGCTGCTTTCGAGCGTCGAAGGCACCAATGCCGGCCGGACCATCCCCGCGATCTACCAGCTCGCCGGGAACCGCCTGCGCGTCTGTTACGGCCTCGATGGAAATTCCCCCGACGCCTTCTGCACGACGCCCGGCGCGAACCGTTACCTCGTGACCTACCGGAGAAAGTAGGCACAAGCAGGGGCCGGCCCCGGGCCCGGCCCGGGCGAACATCGAACTTTCAACGCTCAACTTCCAACCTCGAATTCCGGACCGTAGCTACGCGCGTCAGCGCGTGGGCCTTGGACATCGCTCTCCACTCGTTCACGTACGCAGTCGCCGGTTCAATCGAGCGATTCGATGAACAGGGCGGCCGCTTCCGGGCGAACATCGAACTTTCAACGCTCAACTTCCAACGTCGAATTCCGGACCGTAGCCACGCGCGTCAGCGCGTGGGCCTTGGACATCGCCCTCCACTCGTTCACGCACGCAGTCGCCGGTTCAATCGAGTGATTCGATGAACAGGGTGGCCGCTCCCGGGCGAACGTCGAACTTTCAACGCTCAACTTCCAACGTCGAATTTCGAAGCGAGCCCCGGATCCGCGCCTCCGCTCGCAGTCAGGAGCTGGATAGGATGTCTTGGTACCACCGGTCCGGAATTCGAGGTTGGAAGTTGAAAGTTGGACGTTCGATGTCCGCCCGGCCGGCCCGCGAGATTCCGGAAATCAGGATTTGACACCATGGTTGCTCTCAGAAATATCCATGTATACACGAGAGTTCATCTTCCCCATGAGTACCTCCCCGCCCCTTCTCCGGAAAAGCCGCGTGCTGGCCGCGCTGCGCTCCGGACGCCCCGCCACCTGCCTCAAGCTCAACCTCGCCGACCCGCGCATCGCCGAGATCTCGGGCATCGCCGGCGTCGACGCCGTCTGGCTCTGCAACGAGCACGTGCCGAACCACTGGCTCAACATGGAGGGCCAGATCCGCGCGGCGAAGCTCTACAACGTCGACACCTTCGTGCGCGTCGAAAAGGGCAGCTACAGCGATTACATCCGCCCGTTCGAGGCGGACGCGAACGGGATCCTCGTGCCGCACGTCACCACGGCGGACGAGGCCCGGCAGATCGTGGCGTGGACGCGCTTCCAGCCGGTCGGCCGCCGGCCGCTCGACGGCGGGAACGCCGACGCCCGGTTCTGCGCCGTGCCGCTCGAGGACTACCTGGCGCACAGCCTGCGGGAGCAGTTCGTCATCCTGCAGATCGAGTCGCCCGAGGCGCTGGAAAATCTGGAGGAGATCGCGGCGGTCCCCGGCTTCGACATGTTCTGCTTCGGCCCCGGCGATTACTCCCACCTCATCGGCAAGCCCGGCCAGGTGACCGCCCCCGAGGTCGTGGCCGCCCGCCAGCGCGTCGCGCGCGTGGCCCGCGAGCATGGCAAGTTCGTCATGACCTCCGGCCTGATGGCGTCGCGCCAGACGATGGAGGAGGAAGGCCACGGGCTCTTCAACCTCGGCGCCGATGTCGTCGGCCTGTCCGACTACGTGCGCCAGAAGCTCAAGAGCTTCCATGACGCGCCCGGCGGGGCGTTCGCCGGGACCGCCGCCGCCGCGCGAGCGTAGGCGCCGACGCGCGGGGCGGGACCGCCGTTCGCACCCACCCCAAATTCAATGTTGGATGTTCGACGTTCCCTCTCCGATGTTCGTCCGCAACCGGGCATGCGCGCTCTCCTTCTCAGTGTGTTCGCTTTTCTGACCGCCCTGAGCGCCGTGGCGATCTGGTGGATCCCCGCCCCGCCCCGCGGGCAGACCACGATCCTCTGGGCCAGCAGCGAAAACCCGTTCCGCCGCGCGCAGATCGCGCGGTTCAACGCCCTGCATCCCGACCTGCTCCTGCAGCTCGACCGGAGCAACAACCGGTTCGACAAGATCATCGTCCAGACGAGCAGCGGCGTCGGCCCCGACTGCTTCGACGTCCTCACCAGCACCTATCTCCAGGCCTACGTCGAATCGGGCGTCGCCTGGGATCTCTCGGCGGAGGCCGACGCCCGCGGAATCCTCGTGGACCGCGACGCCTGGCCTTCGATCCACAACGAGATCACGTACCAGGGCCGCCAATACGGCTATCCCGCCAATGCGGGCACGTTCCTCATTCTCTACAACCGGAACATCTTTGACCGCTGCCGCGAGCCGTACCCGCCGGCGGCGATGACCTGGGAGGAATTCTTCGCGCTCCTGCGGCGCGTCGCGGCCGCCGCGGCCGGCGACGGGCCCCGCGTCTGGGGCACCAACGCGATCGACTACAGCGGCCGAATGCCGGCGCCGTTCCTCTGGAAGACGCTTTTCTACTCGCAGCACGGCGAGTTCTTTTCCGCCGACGGAACCCGGCCGACCATCGACACGCCCGAGATTCGCACGGCGTTCCAGCTGCACCACGATGCGGTGTTTCTCCATCGCGTGATCCCGTCGGCGGTGGAAATGGGGACGCTGACGGGCCAGGGCGGCTGGGGCGGCGGCGCGCTGACGCAGTTTGCCGAGGGGCGGTTCGTGACGATCGTCTCGGGCAAGTTCGCCCTCGCCTCGCTGCGCGGATTCGTCGAGCAGCAGAAGTCGGACCTCGCCCGCTGGGAGGCGGACCCGGAGCGGCGCCGCCGCGAGCCGCGGCCGGAGGTGCTTCGCATCGGCGTGGTGCCGCTCCCGCATTTTCCAGGACGGCCGAGCACTGGGGTCGCGCTGTCGCAGACCGTCGTGATCAACCCGCGCAGTCCCCACCGGGAAGCGGCGTTGACGTTCCTCCAGTTTCTCGCAAGCGACACCTACGCGCGGATGGTGGAAATCTACGGCATGCCGGGAAATCCCGCGAAAGTGCGGTACGATTACCCGATCGCCCACGCGGAGCTGGCGGAGCACGAGCTGACGCGCGCCGTCGCGGAGTCGCTGCAGCACGGCTACCAGACGCGCAAGAGCCCCTTCCTGCTCGATTTCGACGTCGAGCGCGTGCTGATGGAGCAGATTTTCCGGCTCGAGTCCGATCCGCAGCTCGATCCCGCCGCGCTGGTGCGCGAGGCCCAGCGCCAGCTCGACGAGCTGCTGCAGGGGAACCTGGCGCGCGATCCGCGCCTGGCGAAACTTTACCGCGCGCGCGCCGCAGCGGAGCCGCGATGAAGCGCCGCCAGCCGCTGGTCGTCGGACTTTTTCTCGCGCCGAACCTCGCGGGATTCCTCGTGTTCACCCTCGTGCCGGTGGCGCTCACGTTCGCGGGGAGCTTCACCAACTGGAGCCTGCGCCCCGCCCTGCCCCTCGAGTTCGTCGGGCTCCAGAATTATTCCCGCCTGATCCATGACCGGAGCTTTTACCTCTATCTCTACAACACGGCGTACCTGATGCTGGCGCTGCCGCTGGCGATCGGCGGCGCGCTGTTCCTCGCCGTGCTGCTCCACGGCAACCTGAATTTCCGGCACGCGCGCAACCGCGCGCGCGCCACGTGGGCGAGCGCGCTGGTCTCGGCCCTCTCGGCCGCGGCGCTCTGGTTCGCCGGCTCGGAAAATCTCGCCTGCGTCGTCGCGGCGCTCGGCGCGCTGGGCACGCTGGGCTTTGCGCTCGGCAGCACGGCCTACCGCACGACCTTCTATCTTCCGAATTTCACCGCGGGCGCGGCGACGATCCTGCTGTGGACGCAGCTCTACAATCCGAACGTCGGCCTGATCAACCAGGGCATTGCCCGCGTCGGCGGCTTCTTCGGCGTCGCCGTCACCGGACCCGGCTGGCTCACCAGCACCCGGTCCCTGCTCGGTTTCCTGCCGTGGCCGGAGTGGTTCAACAACGGCGGCTTCGGGGTCGGCGCGCGCGAGGCGATCATGCTCATGGGCATCTGGGCCGCGATCGGGGGGAACAACCTCATCCTCTTCCTGGCGGGGCTGAGCAACATTCCGCCGGAACTGAACGAAGCCGCCGAAATCGACGGCGCGGGCGGATGGCAGCGTTTCCGGCATATCACCTGGCCGCAGCTGGCGCCGACCACGTTCTTCATCGTCATCATCTCGCTGATCGCCGGGCTGCAGGGCGGCTTCGAGCAGGCGCGGATGATGACGAACGGCGGGCCCGCGGGCACGACCACGACGCTCAGCTATTACATCTACCTGCAGGGTTTCGAGCGGCTCGATCTCGGCTACGGCTCGGCGGTGGCCTGGATGCTCTTCCTCCTCGTGTTCGGACTGACGGCCCTGCAGTGGCGGCGCGGCGCGCGCGACGGCGCGGACTGACGATGAACCGCGAGCTGAAGATTTTCCTGAAGCACTTCTGCCTGCTCTTTCTCGGGCTGAGCATGATCTTTCCGTTCCTCTGGATGGCCGGCGCGAGCTTCAAGCCGAACGCCGAGATCGAGCACCTTTCCCTCCTGCCCAGCGAGGCCCATCCCGACAACTACGCCATTGTGCTCCGGCAGATCCCGGACCCGCACACCGGCCAGAAGCTGAACCTCGATTTTCCGAAATGGTACTTCAACTCCTTCTTCGTCGCGGCGTGGGTCACGAGCCTCCAGGTCCTGACCAGCGCGATGGCCGCGTTCGCCTTCTCGCGGCTGGAGTGGCGCGGGCGCGACACGGTGTTCCTGCTCTATCTCGGGACGATGATGGTGCCGAGCGTCGTGCTGATGCTGCCGAATTACCAGGTGATGGTGAAACTCGGGCTGGTGAACACCTATCGCGGATTGATCCTGCCGATGGCGTTCTCCGCGTTCGGGACGTTCCTGCTGCGGCAGTTCATGATCACGCTCCCGCGAAGCTACGACGAAGCCGCGGAGATCGACGGCGCCACGCCGCTCCAGCTTTTCCTCGACGTGATCCTGCCCCTGACGCGGCCCGGGATCGTCGCGCTGGCCATCCTGACTTTCCTGGGGAATTTCCAGTCGTTCACCTGGCCGCTGGTGATGGTGAAGGACGATTATCTGCGGACGATCCCGATCGGGCTGCTGTCATTCCAGACTGACTATGGACAGCAGACCGAGCTCATCATGGCCGCGACGGTGATGAACATCGTTCCGCTGATCGCGCTGTTCATCGTCATGCAACGCCAGCTCGTCAGCGGCATCCAGCTCGGCGGCGTCAAGGGCTAAGAGGTGCGCGTGTAGCACGGGTCTCCGACCCGTGAAGGTGGACTCGAGCGAAACGGGTGTGCTCGGCGTTCTCCGTTGGCTGAGTCCGCCTTCACGGGTCGGAGACCCGTGCTACGCCGAGGATCGCTTGCGCCGCGTTGTAGCCAGGAGCCCCCGAGACCTCTCCCCAGGGATGCATGCCGCCGCCGCAGAGGTACAGGCCTTCGATCGGCCCGCGATACCGGGCCAGCTCCGGCAACGGCCGCCGCCACAGCAGCTGCGACGGGATCGCGTCAAGGTGGTGAATGTTTCCGTCGGTGAGATAATTCCGCGTCTCGAGATCCTCCGGCGTCAGGAGCACGTGGTCCTGCAGGGCGCGGCGGAAATTCGTCGTGTGCTTCTCCATCACCCGGATCACCCGCTCGACCATCGCCGGCTTCAGCTCGGCCCAAGTGCCCGCCCGCGGACGCACCGGCGCCCAGACGAGATACGCCGACCACGTGTACTTCCCGCGCGGCGCCAGCGACGGATCGTACACGCTCGTCATGAAGGCCGCGAGCACCGGCTCGTCCGGCAGATCCCCCTGCGCCGCCGCGCGCCAGGCCGCGAGGCGATAGGCGCGGTCCGGGGCCAGGATCAGCGTCGAGCGCAATTTCTGCTCGTCGGTGAGACCGTCGGCGATGCGGTACTGCAGGGGCTCGGAGAGCGTGCAGTGAATCTTGAGGCCCGCGGCGGCGTGGGTCTGCAATCCGCGGATTCTCCCGCGGAATTTTTCGTCGAGCGCGGCGGGTTCGATCAACTGGAGAAAAGTCCGCTTCGGATCGACGTTCGAAACGACCGTCGCCGCCGCCAGGGTTTCCCCCGACGCCAGCTCCACGCCGCGTGCGGCCCCGTGCTCGACGACGATGCGTTTCACGACGGCGCCCGTGCGGACTTCGACCCCATGCTCCCTCGCCGCCAGCAGCATCGTCTCGCTGATCCGGCCCATTCCGCCCCGCACGTAACCGTTCAGAACCGGCTCGCCGGTCTCGCTGTAGCCGCCCATCGCGGCGGTCAGCGCGAAGAGCAGGCCGGTGCCGACGTCGTGGACGTCGCCGATGTCCGCCGCGACGCCGACGTCGCGCATGACCTCGCTTTCAAAGAACCGGTCCGCGATCGCGGCGATCGAGTTCGTGAGCACCAGGTCGAGCGCCGCCCGGTCGGCGGGATCGGTGCAAGCCGCCTGGATCTCCTCGATCCGCGGCGGCGGGCGCATCAGCCAGGGCCCGAAGATGCGCACCAGTCTTCCGACAAACTCCTGCCACCGCGGATACGCCTCCGCGTCGGCGGCCGAGAACTTCGCAATTTCCCTCTGCGTTTCCGCGAGCGTCCCGTCCCCGTCCACGCTTCCCATGTTCCGCCCCGAAAAAAGATAGCGCCCGTCCGGCTGCAGCCGCAGGAAAACCCGCGAGTCCACGACCAGCCCGTGACGCGCCAGTTCCATGTCCCGCACGATCTGCGGCCGCAACGCCCACACCAGATTGGCGCAGGTCGAAAAGCGGTAGCCCGGAATCAGCTCCTCGGTCACGCAGCATCCGCCGAGGATGGGGCGCGCCTCGAGGACGAGCACGCGCCGGCCGGCGCGCGCGAGGTAGAAGGCGGCGACGAGCCCGTTGTGCCCGCCGCCAATGACGATGACATCGTGGTCCATGCGGAATCAGACCCGGACCTTGACGACGACCTTCCGCACCGGACCCGGGGACCCGGCGGCGCAGCCCGGCTTGTGGGCATCCTCGGGGAAAAACACCGCGAAGTCGCCGGCGCGCAGCAGTACGGCGGAACGACGCTCCGGATCGCGCACGAGCCCGAAGTCCTTGGCTTCATCGTACGCCGCGATCACCGGCAGCCCCCCGAGCGGGGCGAACTCGATGACTTCCTCGCCCGCCAGCATGAACTGGATGTCCGCGTAGGTGCGATGGTGCTCGAGCTTCCGCTCCGCCGCCGGGCTCGTCGAATAGCTCTGCACGAGCGCGAACAGCCGGTCGCCCTCGATTTCCTGCCGGCCGTCGGCCGCGCCGGAAGACAGCGCCCGCAGGTGCCGGAAAGCGGCCGCGAACAGCGGATGGCTCGAATGGTAACGGTCGCTGTGGATGAGCGGGGCGGAGATCATGGAGGGAAAATTCAGGCGACCGGAATGCGGTAAAGGTAGGCGTCGGCGGTCCAGTTGTAATCCTTGAAATCCGCCCCGACCGAGCGCGCGCCCCAACGGGTCAGGTTGAGGACGATCTCGCCCGTTTCCCGGTCCTCCCGCGAGTACGGGCTCGCCAGCGCGAGAAGCTCGCCATCGCCCGGCCCGCGGTCGTCGATGCCGCGCACGCTTTTCTGCGCGAGCAAGCCGGTGCGCAGGTCGACTTCGCCGATGACGAAGGGATAACGCGGCCGGTTGCCCTTGGGATTATCGGGCCGGATGTTTCCCAGCCAGAAAAGGCGGCCCGACGAATGCGAAATCAGCTGCGACGACGCCGCCGGGGAAAAGAAGAACTCGCCGCTCGTGTACGTCCAGTACTCCGGCTTCGTCCACGTGCGGCCCTGGTCGCTCGAGTACGAGACCCAGCGCCGGCCGGGCAGGTCGGGCTTCTTGTCGTTGGAGCCGCGGATCACCATCAGCAGGCGCCCGTCCGGCAGCGGCGCGACCGTCGGCTCGTCCATGCCGCGCGTCGACCGCGACGGATCGCCCTTCACGATCTGCGACAGCTCCCATTCCAGATGGCGTCCGTCCGCCGCCCAGCGTCCGCGGAGCACCGCGGCGTCGCAATAGGTGTAGCCGCCGCCGGGGTTCGTGTAATTCCCGTCGGGACCGACGGGCGAAATGACGACCGGCAGGATCAGGGTGCCGTCGGCCAGAAAAATCGGCTTCGAGGCGTGGTCGCCGATCATGATGCAGTTGTGCCCGACGTTGACGCCGGGGACCGGGTGCGCGGCGTTGAACTCCGCGCCCTTCGCGATGATTTCCTCGTCGAGGTACCACGTCATGCCGCCGTCCTCCGACACGCAGTGGCGCACGACCCACTGCCAGAATCCCTCGAGCGGGTTGTCGGTCGGCAGCAGCGCCTGGTTGTAGAAGCGGATGAAGCGGCCGGTCGCGGGGTCGGACAGCGCGCCGCCCATGGTGCGCCGCAGCTTGGCGCCGGGCCGTTTTCCGAAGGTGGGGATCTCCTCGCCCTCCTGCCACGTGCGGCCGTTGTCGGACGAATACCGGGCATAGGCGACCTCGATGGTGTCGGACCGCTTGAAGATCGAGTGCAGCGACATGAGGTCCGCGCCGGCGGGGCGCGTGTAGTAGGTCAGCGCGCAGACGCTCTCGTTCGCCTTCGCGGCGAGGAAGAGCTCGCGGCGGATGGGCGCGAGGCCGGACGGCGACGATCCCGCGAGCGCGCGGCCGACGACCGCGGGAGCGGACATCGCCAGCGCGGACATCTTGACGAACGTCCGGCGATCAGGATTCGAGTTCATAAAAGTCTGGCGCAGACATGCCGCCGGCCTGGGTCGCGGGCGATCACAGCCATCCCTTGCCCTTGAGAAAGGCCGAGACGCGATTCATCTCCTCGTCGTTCAGGCTGTAATAGGGGGAACGCCGCCACCGCTGCGCCAGGCCCTTCGCCTCCATGATGCCATGGACGACGGCGTCGAAACTCCCGGGCGTGCTCACCATGAACTCCCAGAACGGAATATCGACCTCGGCAATGATTTTCCGGATCGCGGCGTCGTTCCTTCCTTTCGCCGCGGCCCAGAAGGCGTGGGCGATTTCCGGTTTGATGTAGATGAAGCTCGAGAGATATCCGTCGCAGCCGAAGGGAACGTTGTTCAGGACGATCTGCTTGGTGCCGCTGGCGAACACCGCCCATCGGTCATGCACTTCAAGGCCGAGATGACGGCCGAGTTCGCCGCACACGTCGTCCTTCACCGCGAGAATTCCCGGCACCTCGTCGCGCAGCCGCCGCAGCAGCTCCAGGGTCCGCGACAGCGGCCATTTCAGCAGGAAGTTGGTCACCACCATCACGGGAATCTGCCGCGCCACCTGGCGATAGTGATCCACGAGGGTGTCCACCGTGCAGCTCTGGCACCAGTCCGGCGGCAGCACCATCAGCATGTCGGCGCCGGCATCGCGGCAAAAGGCGGAAAACTCGACCGTCTTCCCGGTCCACCACATGCGGTCGGCCGCCACGACGAGCGCGCGCCGCGCCGTGTGGTCGACGGTGGCCTTCGTCACGGTCGCGACCTCCTCGTCCGTCAGGAGCGAGTACAGGCTGTCCCCGTACGTGAGCAGGATGGTCCGGCTTCCGCCCGCGATGACGAAGTCGATGAAGTTCCTCAGGCCGGCAAAATCGATTTGCCCGGTCCGGGTGAAGGGAACCGAGAGCGAGGCGATCGGGCCGGAGAGGGCGTGGCGGATTTCCGCGAGGGTCTTGGACATGGAAAGGTCGTCAGCGGCGGCGTTTTTTCGCGGGTTTCCGCGCGGGAGCGGCATGGAACTCCGCGACTTTTCCGCGCACGTAATTGCCGAGGCCGACCACGTCCGCGCCGAGCGTGATGAGGCGGTGGCCCTCCTGCTGCAGCGCCGCGCCCGAGACGCTCGAGCCCGCGGCCATCGCGAATTTTCCGTGGGCCTGCGCGCGCCGCGCGACCAGGCGCCGGGCGGCGACGACGCGGGCGTCATCGGTCCGGCCGGGCAGTCCCGACAGGTGGGCGAAATCCGCCGGCCCGAAGCAGACGAGGTCAAAGCCGGGCACCGCGAGGATCTCGTCCAGGTTCTCGAGCGCCTCGGGCGACTCGATCTGCATGACGATGATCCGCTCCCGGAGATTGTTCGCGATGTAGTCGTCCACGCCCAGCGCGCAGAACTTGCCGTCGGCGTTGCCGCCGTCCATCGCGCGCGAGCCGACGGGCTTGAAGCGCGTCCACTTGACGGTCTGGCGCGCCTCCTCCGCGGTCGTGACATGCGGCACGAGGATCCCCGTCGCGTCGGCCTCGAACGGCTTGACGTAGTCGCTGTAGCTTCCCTTCTCCACGCGGACCAGCGTGTCGACGTCGTAGAGCTTCGCGGCGCGGATCTGGTTCTCGATCATCGTCCAGGTGCTCGGCACGTGCTCGTTGCACAGCCAGACGGAATCGACGCCGGACATGGCGGCGATTTCGATGACGCGGGGGTCCGAGAGGTTGGACTTGAAGCACGTCGCAGCGCCGCCGCTGCGAAGGAGCTTGAGGATGCGGCTTCGGCGTAACAGGCGGTTGGGCTGGTTTTTCATGGGTGGGACCGGAATCAGACGCCGGCAGAGAGCTAGTCATTCGGCGCACGCGCAGACAATCCTCATGCGCGGACGTCTCGGATGGCCGGTCGCCGCGGGCGTGCAGCGGCGCATGGCGCGGACTTCCGGATCGCTCAGCCGCCATGTGAAAAGAAAGAGGGGTTGGACGCCCACAGGGACATCCTTGCTTCGGTTGAAATCGGCCCCGCCCGGAGTGAGCCGGGCGGGGCCGCGAGTGCGGAATTACCAGGAGTACGTTCCGGTCAGTTTGGTGCGGCGGCCTTCCTGAACATAGACGGCGGCCGGGGTGTCCTCACGGGTGAAGCCGATGCCGTCCGAAACGTTGGTGCAGGACAGCAGGAACTTCAGACTGCCCTTCGAGAGCTTCAGGGAATAGCTCGCAAAAAGGTCCGTCGTGCCGAAACCCGGCGAGATCAGCAGGCGCGTGCTGGCGACCTGGTCGCCCTGGTAACGGTAGCCGCCGCCCACCGAGAGGCTGTCGGTGATGTTGTACTTCGCCCAGAGATTATAGGTGATCTTCGGCGAGAACACCGCGCGCAGGTTTCCCGCCGGCTGGATGCCGGTGGCGGGCTGGTTTTTCTGATAGGGACCATCCGCGCTGTAGAATCCGCCCATGACGGAATAGCGCTTGTTGGAATAACCGATCTGGCCTTCCACGCCGGTGTTCTTCTGGTCGCCATCCTGGACAAAGTAGCCGGGATTGAACGGATCCGGCCGCCATTTGTTCGACACGTCCATCGAGAAGTACGCGATGCTGCCGGTGACAATCCCGCCGAGCAGCTGCATGTCGACCTTGGTGCCGACCTCGTCGTCCTGGCCCGACTCGGGCTGCAGCGCCTTGCCGGCGACCGTGAAACCGGTGGCGACGGGCGAATAGGCCTCGGTGTGGCCGTAGTAGAGCGACCAGCTCGGGATCGGCTTGTAGACGGCGCCCCAGTCCATCGTGGTTTTTTCGGTGACGACCGTGGCGGCGGGCGTGCCGACGAGCGGGCTCGCCGGATTGTTGGCCGGCGTCCGGATCTGGGTGAGCGAGCCGTTCTGGTCGTAGTTATAGCGCGCGCGGAAGACGAGCTGGAGCTTCTTGTCAAACAGGCCGAACGTCTCGCTGACCGCCGCGCCCGAGGTGTTCTGCGTCACATACGGCAGCACCTGGAACGGATAGTCGAAGTTGTACCTCATCGCGGCGAGGTCGGGATTCGACGGATCGATCAGCGGATTTGCCCGCGGATTGGTCGACCCCAGCATGTTGTTCGCGAGGAATTTGATGTTCTCGTTGAAGTTGTCGAAGCCGATGTTGAAGAAGATGTCGTTCGACAGGCCGTGGCCGAAGTCGTCCACCTTCCAGTCCAGCGTGGCGTCACCGTAGAATGACTTCTGCACATATTTGCGCTGGTTGGGCGTGAACACATAGAACTGCGCCGGCAGGCCCGGCGTCAGATCGGTCATCCCGTAGGTGTACTTCCAGTCGTTGCTCATCGTCTGGAGCAGCGTGTTGAGCTTGAGGCTCCACGTCTCGGAAAGCTGCGAGGTGAACGTCGCCTGGACGATGCGGTTGATGTCGAGGTTCCGCATGTCGTCCTCCGCCTCGTTGGAAGAAAAGGCCCGCACCAGCTTGCCGTTCTTGTCCAGCTGCGAGGGCGTCCACGACTGGTCGGATTTGATCCACTCGAAGCGCAGGACGAAGCGCGTCTTGGCGGAGATGTCGTACGCGATCGACGGCGCGATCATCAGGTATTTGTTGTAATCGTAATTCTTCGCCGGGTAATCGCTGTTCTCCGAGCTGATCACGACGCGGTACTGGAAGTTCTTGTCCGCGCCCAGCGCCTGCCCGTAGTCCACCATGCCGTGGTAATAGTTGGCGGTGCCGATGCCGAACTGGACCGAGTTCACCGGCGTGCGCTTCGGCGTCTTCATCGTGACGTTGATATAGCCGCCGTAGCCGCCGTAACGGCCGTACATCAGGACCGAGGGGCCCTTGATCACCTCGATGGTCTCGAAGTTGTCGCTGACGAGCTGGCTGAGATAATGGGTCGTGGCCCCGTTGACCGCCCAGTTCTGCGCGCGGAAGCCGCGGATCACGGCGTTGGTGCCCTCGATGCCGGGGCCGGTGAGGTTCGAGACGCCCGGCGCGAAGAACTCGAACAGCGCGTTCGGATCGCTCAGGCCGGAGTCGTCCATCGCCTCGCGCGTGATCACGTTCAGCGTCTGCGGCATGTCGATGATCTTCATCGCCACCTTCGAGCCCGACGCCGTGTCGGTCGCGAGGTAGCCCTTGACCGCATCCTGCGAGACCGTGAACGGATTCATGCGCACCGTCTTGTTCTCGGGATCGTCGGCGGAGGTTCCGGAGGCGGTGGCTTGGGCCAGGGCGGCAATCGGGAGGAGCAGCGCTCCTCCGAGCAGACAGCATACCTTGCACTTGGCGAACAGGGTCAGCGGTTTCATTGGGATCAGGCGGTTTGGGTTGGGATGCGCCCGGCCGTTTTGGCCGCGCGCAAAGGGATCGGGTGACGGAAGAAACTCACGACCGCCGCCAGGCCGCCGCCTCCCCGCACGCGGAACGAAGGCGGCCGTCACAGCGTGGGAAAGAAAGTGCATCAGACCTCGGGGCGCGGCGTGATGTAGACCTTGTCATGCCTCAATGCGATGTGTGTATACACACTAATACCTAGGTCAACACTTTTATAACCGCGCGTGGGCCGGCGCTCCTCCGGACCCCGCCGCGCCTCACTCCACCGGGATCCGGTAGAGCCACGCGTCCGCCGTCCAATTGTAGGTCTTTCCCACCGAGCGAGCGCCCCACCGGGTCAGGTTGAGCACGATCTCCCCCGTCTCGCGGTCCTCGCGCGCGCTCGGGCTCGACAACGCCAGCAGCTCGCCGTCCTCCGGTCGGCGGTCGTCGACCGTGCGGATGGACCGCCGGTCGAGCAGCCCGGTGCGGCGGTCGACTTCGCCAATGACAAACGGATACCGCGGACGATTGCCCGTCGGATTTTCCGGCACGATGTTGCCCAGCCAGAAGATCCGCCCCGAGGAATGGGCGATCAGCTGGGATGAGGCGGCGGGCGAATAGAACAGCTCGCCGCCGGTGTACGACCAGTATTCCGGCTTCGACCACGTCCTGCCCTGGTCGCCGGAGTAGGAAGCCCACCGCCGGCCGGGCAGCCCGGGCTGCTTGTCGTTCGAACCGCGACACACCATCAGCAGGCGGCCGTCGTCCAGCTCCGCCACCGTGGGTTCATCCATCCCGCGGGTCGACAACCGCGGATCGGCGGCCACGCGCTCCGACAGTTCCCACTCGAGGTGCCGCCCGTCCGCCGCCCAGCTGCCCCGAAGCACCGCGGCGTCGCTGTACGTGTAGCCGCCGCCCGGGTTGTAATAATGTCCGGCCTTGTCCACCGGCGAAATGATCACGGGGACAATCAGCGTGCCGTCCTTCAGGAAGAATTGCCGGGAGGCGTGATCGCCGATCATGACGCAGTTGTGCCCGACGGTCACTCCGGGAACCGGGTGGCTCGCATCGAACCCGGCGCCGCGGCAGATTATTTCCTCGTCGAGGTACCAGGTCAGGCCGCCGTCTTCGGACGCCGCATATTTCACCACCCACCGCCAGAATCCCTCGAGCGGGTCGTCGCTCGGAAGCAGCGCCTCATTGTAGAAACGGAGGAACCGGCCGCTCGCCGGATCGACGGTCGCGCCGCGCAGGGCCCGGCGCAGCTTGGCATGGGGACGAAGCCCGAAGGTCGCGATGTCCTCCCCCACCTGCCAGGTTCGGCCGTTGTCGTTCGAATAGCGCAGGTGGGCCGCCTCGATCGTGTCCGAGCGCTTCATGATCTCGTGCGTCGAGATCAGGTCCAGCCCGGTCCGCCGTGTATAAAATGTCGTCGCCTGGATGCTCTCCGCCGGATTGGCGGGCAGAAAGATCTCCCGGCGGATCGCGCCCGGCGCCGCGGCCGCCTGCGCGAAAACCCGGCCCAGCACCATCGGCGCCGCCGCCGCGAGCAGCGTGCCTTTGACGAAATCGCGACGGCTGTGGGTGTTCATCGGAAGGTCCCGGCGGACACTTCGCGCCGGTATGCATATGTGGGTATACTCAACAATACCTGTCAATGAAGTAGCGTTGCTCCCTCTTCCTCCGGCAATGCCCGCTCGTCGGCGATGCGGCGCCACCTTGCCCGATCGCGACGCCGGCCGCCGCGGCAATCCCTCTGGCAGCGCTACCGCGGAGACTGCGGCGACTGCGTGCGGGCCGCGGCGTAGAGGGCTTCGATGACCGCGACGGAGCGCCGGCCCTCCCGGCCGTCGATCGCCGGCGGGCGCCCGGCCCGGATGGCCGCGGCCATTTCCGCCACCACCCGCCGGTGTCCTTCAGTGCCGATCGCGCGCGGGTCGGAGCTGCCGCCTCCCGCCGCCGGCCCGCTGGCGCCGGTGAGAATCTCCGCGTCGTGCGGCTGCGGCTCGTCAAACGCCCAGCGCACCAGCCGGTCGTCCTCGAGCGCCGCGGATCCGCGCGTCCCCGAGATTTCAATCCGCCGCGGCGAGCCGGGGGCGCAGGACGTGGCGCATTCGATGCTCCCCAGTCCTCCATGAGCGAAGCGCAGGCTGGCCGCGAGCGTGTCCTCGACGGCGATGGCGTGGGCCAGCGTCGCGGCGTGGGCCGTGACGGTTGACGGCATTCCGGCCAGCCACACCAGCAGGTCCACCGCGTGGATTCCCTGGTTCATCAGCGCGCCGCCTCCGTCGAGCTCCCACGTTCCGCGCCATTTTCCCGCGCGATAATAATCTTCGGTCCGCCACCATCGCACCGCGGCGCTGCAAAGCGTCAGCCGGCCAAACCGTCCAGCTTCCACCGCCCGTTTCAACGCCACCGCGCCGTCACCCATGCGGGCCGGAAGCACCACGCCGAGAAAGCGCCCGCACTCCTCCGCGCGCTGGATCAGGCGGTCGATCCGCTCCGTCGAAATCTCGAGCGGCTTCTCGCAGAGCACGTGTTTTCCCGCCGCGAGCGCCGGCAATGCGATCTCGCCGTGCGCGCCGCTGGGGGTCGTGACGCACACCACGTCAATCTCCGGACGCCGCAGCAGCGCCCCGGGATTTCCGTCGGCGACGGTCCCGTGCGCCTCGGCAAAAACCCGCGCCTTCGCCGCATCGCGGCTCGCCACGGCGTACAGGCGCGCGCCCGGCACCTGCGCGATGGCCCGGGCATGGAAGTCCGCGATGGATCCCGTGCCGACGATTCCAAAGCCGATGGTCCTGGCGTCACTCATGGTGGATGGGATCCCGTTCATGCCGGCTCGCCCCGCCAGCGCGCGGCGGATTCGGAATCGAGATAAAGCGTCGCATCCAGATGGGTCCGGAGGATCGATGCGGGACACCCCGGCGCGACCGGTCCGCGCAGCGCGCGTTCCACCGCCTGCGCCTTGCGCGGCCCCGGGACGATGCAGAACAGGCGCGCGCCCGAAAGCAGCGCGGGAATCGTGAGCGTGACCGCCCGGCGCGGCACGTCGCCGAGCGACGGAAAACAGCCGTCGTTCACCTGCTGCCGCCGGCACGCTTCGTCGAGATCAACGAGCTTCACGCGGACCGGATCGCGGAAGCTGGCGACGGGCGGATCGTTGAAGGCGAGATGTCCGTTCTCGCCAATTCCGAGGCAGACTGCGTCGATCGGCCCTTCGCCCAGCAGCGAGGCGTAACGCCGGCATTCGCCCTCTGGATCCGCCGCGTCGCCCGCGATCTCGTTGGTTTTTCCGAGCGGGACGAGCGAGGTGACATGCTCGCGCAGGTAAGCGCGGAAACACGCGGGGTGGTTCGCGGGAAGGCCGAGGTACTCGTCCATGTGGAACGCGGTGACGCGGCCCCAGTCGATCCCGGCCTCCGCCGTGAGCGTGGCCAGGAACTCATTCTGCGATGGCGCGCAGGCAAAAATCATCCGCACCTGCCGCTGCCCGGCCAAGAGGGCCCGGAGATGCGCCGCGGCCGCCTTCCCTGCATTTGTGCCCGCGGCCGCGCGCGAGGGGTGGACCTCGATTTTCAGCCGGTCGACGGCGGCCCGCAGGGTGATCGGATCGGCGGCGGGCATCGTCAGGAAGGGCTCGGGTCGAGGACGGGCAGCGCGATGTTGAAGATTTTCGCCACCGCCACGGACGCCATCGCCCATGCGTCCGCGTGCGGAATCCCGATCCAGGACGCGGCGTGGTCCACGCCCCGGTCGAGGAGAAGCGACGACCCCGCGAAGTTCGGCCTCCCCGGCTCGCGCACGACGCCGTCGCGATCCGAGGTGATCTGCAGCGGGCCGACCGTATAGTTTCCGGGCGGCGCGCCCGCGGCGGCCACGGCGTCGCTCGTCAGGATCGTCTTCCCCGGCGGCTTCGCGCGCACGAAGTTCTTCAGCACGTTCGGCGGAAGATGGAAGCCGTCGGGAATAAAACAGGCGGTGAGCTCGTCCCGCGCGAGGAGGCGTTGGACCACGTTGTCGTGGCGCGGCAGCGTTGCCGGCACCGCGTTGCCGAGGTGGGTGCAGAGGCTCGCCCCGGCCGCGATCGCCGCGTCGATGTCAGCGTCGCCCGCCTGCGTGTGTCCGAGGGAAATCACGATTCCGGCCTGCCGCGCCGCGCGGATGAACTCCGCGCTGCCCGGCAATTCCGGCGCCAGCGTGACGAGCCGGACGCTCCCTCCCGCCGCATCGTTCAACCGGCGCAGTTCGGCGATCGACGGCACGCGCATTTTGGCCGGCGGATGCGCGCCGCAGTAGCCGGCCGCGGCACTGAGGTACGGGCCCTCGAGATGATAGCCGCACACCGTTTCACCCACCGCGGCATCCGCCTGGCGGAGGGTTTCGATGCGCTCGAGCTGGCGGCACATCGCGTCGATCTCGTCGGTGATGAGCGTCAGCAGGATCCGGTGGATCGAATGGCGGCGAAGGGCGTCGACCGATTCGCGCAGGGCGACCCCGGACAGCGTCGGCTGCTGGTAGTCGACGCCCGCGAAGCCATTGACCTGGAGGTCGAAGAGCGCGGGCCGGGACCGTGGGGTTGTCACGCCGGAAGAAAGGAATCAACGCGCCGCCATGGCAACCGCGCGTTGCGAAGCGTGCTCCCGGCAAGCCGACCAGGCGCGCACGATCGCGTCGCCGACATAATCGACATCGTCGTTTCCATAGAGCACGCCGAGGGGAATCGCGATCATGCGCTCGATCAGGGCGCGCGTGCGCGGAAAATCCTCCTCGCGATATCCCGGCGCCGGCCACTCCGGAAATTCCGCGAAGGGCGACGCCGCCGGCGAATGCGCGCGGCCGTTCCGGCAGTAGGCGCGCGCGTAGTGGCAATAGGTTCCGGTGTGCTGCGTGGCGTTCACCCCGGCCGCGGCCAGGGCGGTGCGGAACGCCGCGAGGCGGGCGGCATCCGGAAGGTAGAGATAAGTCTCGAATCCGAGGTCGCCCTCCGGATGGGGGATGCGGCGCCAGGCCATGTCCTCCAGCGCGCCGATTTTTTCCAGGAGACGCGCCCGGAGCGAGCGCAGGTGAGCCACGATCGACGGCAGCCGGCGAAACTGCGCCAGCGCGACCGCCGCCGTGAGCTCGCTCATGCGAAAATTGCCGCCGGCAAAAGCCTCGCCCGCCGCCGGCTGCAGCTGCTCGTGAAAGGCACGATATTGCCCGAGATCGCTCATCCTCACGGCGCGCTCGTACAGGCGCGCGTCGTTCGTCGCCACGATCCCGCCCTCGCCCGCCGTGATGATCTTGCGGGCCTGGAAACTGAAGATGGCGATGTCGCCGATGGAACCGACGGGCCGGCCGCGATAGGTCGCGCCGGCGCTTTCGGCACAGTCCTCGATCACCCGGATTCCGGCCGCCTTCGCCGCCGCCATGATCGCGTCGAGGTCCGACGCGACGCCCTGATAATGGACGACCATCATGGCCCTCGTCCGCGAAGTCGTCAGCCGCGCAATCTCGCGCGGATCGAGCCCGAGCGTCTCGTCGATCTCCGCCAGCACCGGCCGCGCCCCGAGCCGCACGACCGCCGTGAAACAGGAGATCCAGCTCCACACCGGCACGATGACCTCGTCGCCGGGGCCGATCCCCAGGGCGCCCAGCGCCACCTCCAGCGCCGCGGTGCCGCTGGTGACGCCGAGGGCAAACCGCGTTCCGACCGCCCGGGCAAATTCGCGCTCGAGCGTCGCCGCCATCCCCGGCGCGGCGCCTCCGCCCACGCCGTAATAACGGAACGGCTGCCGGCGATCCAGCACGGCGAGGGCAAGTTCCTTTTCCTCGACGCCGATGAGACATTCGCCCAATCCCATGGCAGGCAGGGCGCGGCGCGGAAGCGGAATGTCGGAATTTGTCATCGGCATTGACAGACGTCAGTCGCGCTAGGTATTTCTGTGTATACACGTCGGAGCAAGCTGAATTTCCCATGCCCCTACCCACCCGGATCGTCGATTCCCACCAGCACGTCAACTGGCACAAGCGCGATGCCGTCGGCCTGATCGCCGACATGGATGCCCACGGCATCGCGTACTCCTGGCTCCTGAACTGGTGCCTCGGGCCGGCCGAGTTCGAGTCGGCGGACTACCAGCCTTACCTGAATCCCTTCGTGCTGACCGAGGGAAATTCCCATCCGGGAATCCCGATGTCGGAGCTCCTGGGGGCCCGCGACCGGTTTCCCCGGCGCTTTCATCTGGGCTACTGTCCGAATCCCCTCTGGAAGAACGCGCCGAAGCTGCTGGAGGTCGCGCACGAGATGCACGGCGTGCGGATCTGCGGCGAGTGGAAATACCGCCAGCTCTTCGACGATCCCCGCAGCCTGGAGATCTTCCGCGTCGCGGGCAGCCTGAAGATGCCGGTCGTGCTGCACCTCGACATGCCCTATCTGCGCAACGCGGAAGGAAAAGCGGAGTACCAGCCGCTGTGGTTCGGCGGCACGGTGGCGAACCTGGAGCGCGCCCTCGAGGCCTGCCCGGACACGGTCTTCGTCGGCCACGCGCCGGGGTTCTGGCGCGAGATCAGCGGCGACGCCGGCCAGGATTCCAGGCAGTATCCCGAGGGCCCCGTCACTCCCGGCGGGCACGTCGCGCGCCTCTTCGACACCTACCCTCACCTCCATGCCGACCTGTCGGCCGGCTCCGGGCGCACCGCACTCGCACGCGACCCGAAAAACGCCATCGCGTTTGTGACGCGCTACGCCGACCGTCTTCTCTTCGGCCGCGATTACTACGAGCAGAAGCTCCACGATTTCCTCCAGACCCTTCCGCTCGCCCGCGAGGTGGTCGAAAAAATCTACTGGCAGAACGCCGAGCGCCTGGTGCCCGCCCCCACCCGCTGATGCCGGCTTCAGCCCTGAACATCGGCCTCGTCGGCCTGGACACCTCCCACGTCGAGGGATTCGCGTCGCTGCTGCACGATCCGAAAAATCCGGACCACGTCGCCGGCGGCCGCATCGTCGCCGGTTTTCCCGGGGGATCGCCGGATTTCCCGCTCAGCGCCAGCCGCGTGGAGGGTTACACCCGGAAGCTGCGCGACGAACACCAGGTGCGCATGCTCGGGTCGCCGCGGGAGGTGGCCGAGAGCGTCGACGCCGTGCTCCACACCACCGTCGATGGCCGCCTTCATCTCGCGCAGTTCGCCGAGATCGCCCCGCTGCGCCGGCCGGTGTTCCTCGACAAGCCCTTCGCCGTCACGAGCGCCGACGCCCGCGCGATCGCCGCGCTGGCCCGGCAGCATGGCACGCCGCTGTTCAGCAGCTCCAGCCTCCGTTTCGCCGGCGCGCTGCAGGCGGCGCTGGCGGACCAGGCCGGCGGCCGGATTTTCGGGGCGGATTTCCACGGGCCGCTGAACCTGCAGCCGACGCAGCCGGGCTTCTTCTGGTACGGGATCCACACCGCCGAGATGCTGTTCGCGACGCTGGGCGCCGGCTGCGCGCGCGTCCGCGCGATTTCCACGGCGGACCACGAGGTCGCGGTGGGAACGTGGCACGACGGGCGCATCGGCGTCATTCGCGGGAACCGCGTCGCGAACAATTCCTTCGGCGGGGTGATCCACCGGGAAAAGGCCCACCAGTGGGTCGACGTCGACCGCGGACGCCGCCCGGATGCCGGGCTGACCGTGGCGATCATGGAATTTTTCCGCGGCGGACCCTCGCCGGTGCCGCTCGACGAGACGGTTGAGATCATCCGTTTTCTCGAGGCGGCCAACGAGAGCCGCGACCGCGGCGGCGCGGACGTCGCGCTCTAGCGCATTTCCCTTCCATGCCCAAATCCCACACCGGACAGGAACTTTATCGCGCGGCCAAGCGCCGGATTCCGGGAGGCACGCAGCTGTTGAGCAAGCGTCCCGAGATGTTCCTGCCGGAAAACTGGCCGGCCTACTACCGCCGGGCCGAAGGTTGCACGGTGTGGGATCTCGACGGCAACGCCTACGTCGATTTCACCTCCTGCGGAATCGGGTGCTGCCTTCTCGGCTATGCCGATCCGACGGTCAATGCGGCCGTCACCGACCGGATCGCACAGGGCAGCATGTGTTCGCTCAACACGCCGGACGAACTCGAACTCGCCGACGCGCTCTGCGCGATTCATCCCTGGGCGGAGAAGGTCCGGTACGCGCGCGCCGGCGGCGAGGCGATGGCCATCGCGGTGCGGATCGCGCGCGCCGCCACGGGCCGGGCGAAGCTCGCGTTCTGCGGCTACCATGGCTGGGCCGACTGGTATCTCGCCGCCAATCTCGGGGAAACGTCGGCCCTCAACGGGCACCTCCTTCCGGGCCTTGACCCGGCCGGCGTGCCGGACTCGCTCCGCGGCACGGCCTTTCCGTTCCGCTATAACCAGATTGCCGAGCTCGAGACGATCGTGGCGGCCCACGGGCGGGAGCTGGCGGCGATCGTGATGGAGCCGATGCGGCACGACGCCCCGCGCGACGGCTTCCTCGAAAAAATCCGCGTGATCGCCGACCGGATTGGCGCGGTGCTGATCTTCGACGAAGTCACGTCCGGATGGCGCAGCCACCACGGCGGCATCCACCTGACGCTCGGCGTCGATCCCGACATCGCCGTCTTCGCGAAGTCGATCTCGAACGGATTTCCCATGGCCGCCATCATCGGCCGCGCCCAGCCGATGGAGGCCGCACAGCACACCTTCGTCAGCAGCACCTACTGGACCGAGTCGATCGGGCCCAGCGCGGCCCTCGCCACGCTGAAGAAACTCCGCGAGACCGACGCCGTCGCGCGGATAGGGGAGATTGGCGAGCTGACGCGGCGGGGATGGCGGACGCTGGGCGAGAAGCACGGCCTGAAACTCAAGGTCGGCGGGCTCCCGGCGCTGGCGACGTTCGGCTTCGGACAGGGCGACGACAGCCGCCTGCTGATGACGCTCTTCACGCAGGAGATGCTCGAGCGCGGCTACCTGGCGAGCGGCGTGTTTTATCCGATGGCGACGCACACGCCGGCGATCGTCGAGGGCTACCTCGCGGCGGTGGACGCGGTGTTCGCGTTCATCCGGCAGCAGACCGATTCCGGCGGGGCCAAGGCCGCGTTGCGCGGTCCGATCGCGCACACCGGGTTCGCCCGCCTCACGGGTTGAGGCGCCTCCTCTCTCCCCATGAAAATTCTCCAGATTGGCGCCGGCTCAATGGGCACGCGACGCCTGCGCGACCTGCACGCCCGCGGGGGCCTCACGATCGCGCTCCTCGACGGGCGCGCGGACCGCCGGCAGCGGGCGAAGGACCGGTTCGGCCTCGAGGTCTTTGCCGGATTGCCCGAGGCGCTGGCGTGGAAACCGGACGCGTTCGTCATCTCCACGCCGCCGGGCACCAAGGACGCCTACGTGAAGGCGGCCCTGGACGCCGGGGTGCACCACTTCATCGAGGCCGACATCTGGGTGCGCGGGGCCGCGGAGATCGAACGGGTGGCCGCGAAAAAGAAACTGATCGCCGCGCCTTCGGGCTCGTTTGAATTCCTGCCGCTCGTGCGCGCCATCGGACAGCGCGTCCGGGACGATCTCGGCACGCTCCTTTCCTACCAGTGTTACATGGCGACCTACATGCCCGGCTGGCATTCGACGGAAGGGGCCGAATATTACGCGCGCCACCGGAACACGACCGCCGCGCGGGAGATGATCCCGTTCGAGCTGCACTGGCTGAACGCGCGCTTCGGCGCGCCGACCGAGGTGGCCGGACGCTATGAGAAGGGCGGCGACCTCCCGTTTGCCTTCGAGGACACGTGGTCGCTGTCGATGCGCCTCGACCGGGGCGGCGTGGGCCAGCTGTGCGTCAGCATGGCGTGTCCGGTCGACTACCGGCGCGGTGCCTGTTTCGGGACGAAGGGCATGATTACCTGGGATATCTACGGGGGCACCCTCGCGGTGCAGCGCGCAGGGGAAAAATCGGAGACGACCGAAAGTTTCGGGGCGATGCCGGATGTCATCGAGCCGGCGTACGCAGTGGAGATCAACACCTTCATCGACGCCTGCCTCGGGCGGGCGAAATGGCCGCAGAGTTATTCCGCCAGCCAGCACTCCAGCGCGACGCTGGCCGCGGGGGAAAAGAGTTTCCTCACCAAGCGGTGGGAGCGCGTCGACCCTGCGGCCGACCCGCTCGATCCGCTTCCGTCCGCCAGCTGATCCGGGTCGAACGCCCTTGAACGCGATGCATGCGAGTTTCTCCCTCGTGGATTACGTGCTGCTGATCGCGTACGTCCTGACGAGCCTCGCGGTCGGCCTCTGGTTTGCGCGGAGCCAGAAGAGTGTCGAAGGCTATTTTCTCGCGGGCCGGTCCGCGCCGTGGTGGGTCGTCGCGATTTCGCTGATCAGTTCCGACACCTCCGCCATCAGCTACATGGGCGTGGCCGCCCTGGTGTTCATGGGCGACCTGCAGCTTTTCCCGGCGGCCATCGCGCTGCCCTTCGGCGCGCTGTTCGTCGCGTACGCCTTCGTGCCCTTCCTCGCCCGGCACAAGGTGTTCACGATTTATGAATACCTGGAGCACCGGTTCAGCCTCCAGGTCCGGACCTTCGCGTCCGCGCTTTTCATCCTCATGCGCGGGACGCACCTGGCCGTCGCCCTCTACGCCGCGGGGCTCGCGCTGTCGCAGGTGATGGGCCTACCGATGTGGATCAGCCTCGCGACACTGGGCGGGCTGACCACGCTCTACACGGTGCTGGGAGGAATGAAGGCGGTGCTCTGGACGGATGTGATGCAGTTTTTCGTGATGATGATCGGCCTGGTGGCCATCCTCATCGGCGTCTCGACGGCGTTTGGATGGGACCTTTCGGCGATCTGGAACCTCGCGTCGCATCCGCCGTCCGAGAGCGTCCCCTGGCTCGACGGGAAATCCAGCGCCGCCAGCCACACCCGGATGTTCGATTTCAGCTTCAGCCCGGCGGCGATGACCTTCTGGGCCGTCATCATCAACTCGTTCCTCACCTTCGTCGGCTCCTACGGCAGCGACCAGGTTCTCGTGCAGCGCTATCTTTCCGCCGGTTCGAAAAAGAGCATGGCCGCCTCGCTGATCGGCGCGAGCCTCCTGACCGTCCCGGTCAACCTGATCTTCTTCGCCACCGGCGTGTTCCTGGTGGCCTTCTATTACCGGTTCCTGCACGTCCCGGGCCACGAGTGGGTCGGCGGCCTGACGGATGCCAACCGCGTAATCACTCATTTCATCAGCAACGGCCTTCCCGGCAAACTGGGCGCGATCGTGATCGCGGGATTGTTCGCCGGCACGATGTCCAGTTTTTCCGCCGGGTTGAATTCGCTGAGCACGGCCACGTACATCGACTTCGTGACCCGCTTCGGCGGGCCCGCGCGCTCGGAGCGGCAGGGCGTGGCGCGCGCCAAGCTTCTCACCCTGTTCTGGGGCGTCGCGATCGTGCTCGTCGCGGCGCTGATCGGCGGGAGCGATTCGATCTTCGCCATCGGCGCGAAGGTGATCGGTCCCTTCTCGGGTCCGCTCCTCGGGATTTTCCTCCTCGGGATGCTGTCGCGCCGCGCGAACAACGTCGGCGCCATCGCCGGCGCGATCGTCGGCGCGGCCGCGACGGTCTACGTGCCGTACTGCACCCCGATCCACTGGCTCTGGTATGTTGTCGTGGGACGCATGGTGGGATTCAGCGCCGGCTATGTCCTCAGCTTCCTCCAACCCGCGCCCGTCCTGCGGGCCGAGGCCAGCGCGTGAGCCGCGACACCCCCGAACACGCCGGCTTGCTCGCGGAATTGCGCGGGGCGGGCCTGACGCGCACCGATCATCCGGTGATCGCGCCGCTGCCGGGCGGCGTGTCGAGCGAGATTCTTCGCGTGACCGACGGCGGCCGGGACTTCGTGGTGAAGCGCGCGCTGGCCAAACTCAAGGTCCGCGATGACTGGTTCGCCGACGTCAGCCGGAGCCGGTCGGAACTGGCCTACCTCCGGCGGGCGTCGGCGATCGCGCCGGGATGCACGCCGCGCGTGCTGTTTTCACCGCCGTCGGGGGACTGGTTCGCGATGGAATACCTCGGCCCGGAATTCTCCAACTGGAAGACCCTCCTCCTCGCCGGATCCGTCGACCCGTGGCCCGCGCGCGAGGCGGGCGCGCTGCTGGGACGCATCCATCGCGCCACCTGGCTCGATCCGGAGATCGCGCGCGAATTCGCGACGCTCGGGAACTTTCGCCAGCTTCGGCTCGAACCCTACCTCGCGACCGCCGCGCGGCGGGTTCCCGACCTCGCGCCGCTGCTCCTCGAGGAGCAGGAGCGGCTCGCCGGAAGCTCCACTGCGCTGGTGCACGGGGACTTCAGCCCGAAGAACATCATGGTCGCATCGCAACGGGTGATCCTCCTTGATGCCGAGGTGGCGTGGTGCGGGGACCCGGCCTTCGATCCGGCCTTCCTGCTCGCGCATTGCCTGCTCAAGAGCCTGCTGCGCCCGGCGGCGCCGGAACCGGTGCTGGGGATCGCAGGCATCTTTTGGCGCTCCTATGCGCAGGCGCTCGGGTCCGTCGACGACAGCATCGAGCCGCGCACCACCCGCCTCGTGCTCTGCCTCCTGCTCGCGCGGGTGCATGGAAAATCGCCCGTCGAATATCTCTCGGCCCGCCAGCAGACGGTTGTCACCGGCTTCGTGCGCGCCCATCTTTCGCAGCCGCCTTCCCGTCTCGAGTCGCTCGTCGACGCCTGGCGCGAAACCCTTCGTGCATGAAAATCACCTCGGTCAAAGCCTACCAGGTTTTCGACAGCCGCGGAAATCCGACGGTGGAAACCCTCGTGGAACTCGAGGACGGCACGCAGGGCGCCGGCCTCGTCCCGTCGGGCGCGTCCACCGGCCGCCATGAAGCGAAGGAACTCCGCGACGGCGTGCCGGGACGATTTGCGGGCCGCTCGGTGCTCAACGCCGTTGCGAACGTGAACGGCGCGCTGGCCGCGGCGGTTCTGGGACGCGACGCGCTCGACCAGGCCGGCCTCGATGCCGCGCTGATCGCGGCGGACGGAACGGCCGACAAATCCCGGCTCGGCGCCAACGCGCTCCTGAGCGTTTCCATGGCGGTGGCGCGCGCGGCGGCCGGCACGCGCCGCGAGCCGCTGCACGCCTGGCTCGGCGGCGGCCAGGGCACGCTGCTGCCGCTGCCGCAGGTCCAGATCATCGGCGGCGGAAAACACGCGAACGGGCGCGTGGACGTGCAGGACTTCATGATCGTGCCGCTGGCGGCGCGCTCCTACGAGGAGGCGCTGGAGATCGCGTTCAACGTGTATCATCGCGCGGGCGCGGTCATGCGCTCGCGCGGACTGCTGGCGGGGGTGGCGGACGAAGGCGGCTACTGGCCGCAGTTCGCGAGCAACGAAGCCGCGTTCGACGTGCTGCTCGAGGGAATTTCCGCCGCGGGGCACGTCCCCGGCAGGGATGTCGGCATCGCGGTCGACATCGCGGCGACGGATCTTTTTCGGGATGGAAAATATCACCTCGTCCTGGAAAACCGCGTCTGCGACACCGACGCCTTCTCGAACCTGATCATTTCCTGGCTCGATCGGTTTCCGATTGTCTCGATCGAGGATCCGCTGGCGGAGGACGACTGGGAGGGCTGGAGCAAATTGCGGGCCGCGATCGGCGGACGATGCCAGCTCGTCGGCGACGATCTGTTCACGACCAACCTCGCCCGCATCGAACAGGGCGTCGCGCGGCAGGCGGCGAATGCGGTGCTGATCAAGCTCAACCAGATCGGCACCGTGAGCGAGACCATCGCGGCGATCCGGCGCACGCAGGCGGCGGGCTGGCGCCCGATCGTCTCGGCCCGCTCGGGCGAAACCGAAGACGCCTTCATCGCGCACCTCGCGGTCGCGACCAATGCCGGCCAGCTCAAGGTCGGCTCGTTCTGTCGCAGCGAACGCATGGCGAAGTGGAACGAGGTCCTGCGCATTCACCATCAGCTCGGGAGCCGCGCGCGGTTCGAGATCCCCGAGTTCCGCAGTTCCAGATAGCGGTGGAACGCGTTGCCGGAGACCCTGAGCTTCACCGACTGGTAGCAGCCGCCGTCAGGCGGCTGAACCCAAGGCGTCTACGCAGCCAAACGCGGGCCACAGCCTCCTCACGTCGGCTGCTACCGGGAGGCCTGGAGCTTTTAACTAAAACTGTGGCCGCCGAATGCCCGGCGGCGCCGAGAAATTCCGGCGCGGAGGTTGGCCGCAAAAATGCGCAAGGGCACTGGGGTTGCGCAGGAGCTGCCATCGCGCCCATAGGCGCACGGGAGATTCGATCCGGAGCCGCCGAGCCCTTGTGCTTTTTTTGCGGCCAACCCCTTCCCGGCTTCCTGGCCGACGCACTTTTTTTGAAGTGCCCTAATTCACCACGTTCTGCGGCGCGCCTTCGGCGAAACGGCGCACGTTTTCCACCGCGATTTTCATCAGGCGGCCGCGCGCGGCCTGCGTGGCCCAGGCGTGATGCGGCGTGACCAGGCAGTTCCGCGCCGCGATCAGCGGGCTTCCGTTGACCGGCGGCTCCGTCGACAAAACATCCACCGCCGCGCCGGCCAGCCGTCCGGCATTGAGCGCCGCCGCCAGATCGTGCTCGGCCACCAGCGGACCGCGGCTGGTGTTGATCAGGAACGCGGTGGGTTTCATCCGCGCCAGCGTCGAGGCATTGATCAATTCCCGGGTCTCGGCGGTAAGCGGGCAATGAAGGCTGATCACGTCGCTCTCACCGAGCACGCGATCAAGCTCATCCTTCCCTCCGGTCCGGGTCGCGAAGATCACCTTCATGCCAAGCGCCCGCGCGAGGCCCGCGACCGCCTGCGCAATCCGTCCCGATCCGATGAGACCCAGCGTCCGGCCGTCCAGCTCAACCAGGGGCGTTTCAGCGAAGCAGAAATCCGGGCAGCGCGCCCAGTTGCCGGCGCGCACGCTGGCGGCGTGACGCCCGACCTGGTTCGTGAGCTCGAGCAACAGCGCGACGGTGTGCTGCGCAACCGACATCGTGCCATAAGCCGGAACATTGGTCACCGGAATGTTCCGCGCCCGGGCCGCCTTCGCGTCGACGACGTTGAATCCCGTCGCAAGCACGCCGATATACCGAAGGGCGTCGAGCTGGGCGATGGTCTCCCCGGAAAGGACCGTCTTGTTCGTCAGCACGATTTCGGCGCCACGCGCCCGCGGAAGCACGTCCTCGGGCGCGGTCCGGTCGTGAACCTCGCACGGAGCGATCCGCGACAGATCCGCCCAGCTGAGGTCGCCGGGATTCAGCGTGGCTCCGTCGAGGACGACAATTCTCATGCCGCCAGCATCAGTCGTGCGTCCAGCCGCGGTCAACCGTGAGACACTGCCCGGTCACGTCGCGGCTGTCGTCCGAGGCGAGAAACGCGAACACCGGTTCGACCGTCTCCGGCGTCAGCCGCCCGCGCAGCGCCTGCTTTTCCTCGAGGCTCTGCAGCACCGCCGCCTGGTCGGGAAACAATCTGAGCTCCCCCTCCGTGAGCACCGCCCCGAGGTGCACGCAGTTGACCCGCACGTTGTGCCGGCCGAGGTCGCGGGCCAGTCCGCGCGTCATTCCGACCAGTCCGCCCTTGCTCGCGAGGTAGTGCGTCAGATGGGACATGCCCAGGCGGAGGACGACGCTGCCGACATTGATGATCACGCCGCCCTGCTGCCGCTTGAGCTGCGGAATGATCGCCTCGCAGCAGCGCCACGCGCCGTCGAGGTTGGTGTCGAGGATTTTTCGCCAGCTCTCCGTCGTGATCTCGTCGGCCGGCTGGCGCGGATAAATCCCCGCGTTGTTGATCCACACATCGATCCGGCCGAATCGCGCGACGATCGCCGCCACCGCCTCCCGGATTTCCTCCGCGTTCGTCACGTCGAGCTTCACCGCCCACGCCGGAGCGACCGCCGCCGCCGATTTCTCGAGGCTCCGCACGCCCGCGACCGCATGCGCGCCCCGCCGCAGGAAACCCGCCACGAGCCCGCGGCCGACGCCTTCGCCGGCGCCGGTGACGACGCAGACCTTGTCCGTCAGCTCGATTGCCATCGTGAAACGGGTGCCTTCGGCGCGGGGTTCATGGGAAAGAGATCACGCCGTTCCCCGGTGAACGGCAATCGCGCAAAATCGAGGGATGCACTGCCGGGTCCGTCGAAAATCAACCCCCACTCCGCCGGCGCGGAATACCCGGCCTGCCAGCCCATGAGGCTCTTCACCTGGACGGCGAGCGCCCGGATCGGCTCGAGCCGGAGGCACTCGTAAAACGCCGGGTCCGCGCCAAGCGTGCCCGCGCTGCTGACCACGATGCGGAGCCGGCCCGCCGCGAGCACCACGGTCTGTCCCATCGAGAACGCCAGCCCCGTGTACGCCCGGCCGCGCGCCCGGTAATTTCCCTCGCCGCTGAAAATGACATCGCCCGTAATTTCCACCTGGCCTTCCCCGACGCGCCCGCCCCTCGCGCCGGCCTGAAACGCGCGGCACGCCCGGGCGTCGACCACCCAGAGCAGCACCTCTCCCGGCAGTTTCTCCCGCAGCGGCCAGAGCCGCGCGATCGCCTCCGCGCTCGCCCCGCTCGAACCGGCGGTCGTGGCGTCGGCGGAATCCACCAGGATCCACGGATGTTCCGCCGGCTGCCGCAAGGTCGCCAGGATTTTTTCCCAAGGTTGCACGCCGGTTTTCCACTCGAGGCGCTGGTCATACCAGCGCTGCGCCAGCCTCGCCGCAGCCGACTCCCCTTCCGCCCCGCCCGACGTGGTGACGACAATGCTGCTGCCCATCTCCGCCACGTCCATCCACGGCTGCACCGGGAAAACGCTCGCCTCCAGCACGCCGGGAAGCGTCTCGATCCGGCGCGCCTCCGTCAGAATCTCGGAAAATCGTCCGTGCGCATGGTGCGTGTCGGTGGGCGGGATCAGCGCCGCCATCTTGGCGAGAACGCGGGTGGTGTGGGCCGGCCCGGCCAGCGCCAGCCGGGCGGCGCGTTCTCCCGTCGCGCGAAAATCGAGGTGCGGCATCGTGCGGTAGGCCGTGATCGCGTCGGCATGGATCAGCATGCGGCGCGTGACGTTCGCATGCAGGTCGAGGGAAACCACCAGCGGACCCGAAAAACCCAGTTCGCGCCGGACGCGCTCGAGAAGGTTTCCTTCCGCGTCGTCCTCGCCTTCGGCGCAGGCGGCACCGTGAAGGTGGAGCACAATCACGTCGGCCATTCCGGCGGCCCCCAGGCGCTCGAGCAGGATCGAGCCGATCGCCGCGAAGCAGGCGGCGCTCATCCGGCCCGCCGGCGTCCCGCAGCTTGCCACCAACACAGGGCGCGCCTCCCAGCCGGCCGCATCGAACACCGACAGGCTGCCCGCCATTTGGGTGTCGGCCACCTCGCACCAGCTCCGGATCGCCGCTTCTTCCGTCAGCCAGGTGCCGCCGCGGGTAAAGAGCTCCAGCTCCGCCGGGGCGTCGTTGAACGTATTCGTCTCAAAGATAAACTGCGCGAGCACGACCTTCATTTCCCGAGGGCCGGCGGCGCGTCCGGCTTCCCAAAAATCGGCTCCATCAGTCCCTTCAAATACCCGATCGCGAAAATATTTCCGTGCAGGCCGTAGCCGTCATGCGCTCCGGGATCCGTGACCAGGTGCGGGACGTGGTCGGACCGGATGAAACCGTCATACCCGATTTCCCGATACGTCTGGAAGACCTTCACCAGGTCCGTCGGCCCGTTGTCCGGAAAGGTCTCGTGGAATTTTTCGAGGCGGCCGGAGACATCGCGGCAGTGCACAAAATTGATTCGTCCGCGGAAATGGCGGATCGTCGCGCAAAGGTCCGCGCCCAGCTCGGCAAAGCACCCCTGGCAGAGCGTGATGCCGTTCGCCGGGCTCGGGGCCAGCGCGAGGAGCCGATCGAAATTCTCCACGCTCCGCATGATGCGCGCGAGCTGCCACATCGGCGAAAGCGGCGGGTCGTCCGGATGCATCGCGAGCCGGACGCCGGCGGCCTCGGCGGCCGGGACCACCCGGCGCAGAAAATACTCCAGGTTGTCCCACATCTGCTCGTCCGTCGTGCGGCCCTCGGAAGTGACGCGCTCCCGGTCGAAGGCCGACAGGTCGAAGCCGCTCGTCACCGCCCCGCCGCGCTCGCGCACCGTCGTCGACGTGCGGATGACCATCGCGTCCGCCGTGATCTGGGGCATGAAATTGTAGCAGAGGACCCCGATCCCGAGCCGGCCCATCGCCTCGAGGGCGCGCTTGTACTCCTCGATCTGCGCGTCGCGTCCGTCCTTGCCGAGCACGATGCGGTCGATCGGCGGTCCGCCCTCGACCGCCGCGAGCCGCAGGCCCGCGCGCGCGGCGCGTTCCTGCTCCTGGCGCAGCGCCTCGAGTCCGGCCGGCATCCCGTTCATGTTGTAATAGACGAGGTCCGGCACGCCGAGCTGCGCGAGCAGGCGGAAATTCTCGTCGGTGGGCGGGGTGATGACGGCGGACAGTTTCATGCGAGATCGAGCAGGGCGCGGGCCCGCGCCACCAGCGGCTGGGCGGGCAGGCGGTTCGAACCGGACGCTGGCCGGGCCAGCAGGTACGCGGCCCCGAACGCCGTCATGAAGGGGCGCACCGTCTCCGCGCCCGGACCAAGCGGCAGGAAGACAAAGGGAAAGTCGTGGGCCGCGCGCAGCCGGAGGCTGAGGCGGACCGAATCCAGCGCTTCGGAGACGCTGCGCACCCGCTCGACCACTTTCACGAAATCGGCGCCGCGGTCGCGCAGCGCGGCCACGGCCCGCGACGCCTCGCGCCAAGCCAGTTTCCTCGGCGGGTGCCAGGAATAGATCACGGTCTTCCGCGCTCGCTGCGCTGCTGCGACCACTTCGGCCTGCCGGCGCAGGGCTCCGCGCTCACGCGTCCATTCGTCGGCGCACGCGGCGAACGTGTCCGCCTCGAGATCGAGCCCCGCCGCGCCCGCCACCAGCGCCGACAGCTGGAGCTCCATCCGGCGTGCGTCCGCGCGCGCGGACAGCTGTCTGAATTTCGCTCCGTAAACCGTCATGAAACGCGCGCGCCGGCAGGAGGTGTAAACCGGTCCGGGGAGGCGCGCAAAGAACGCGCGGCCCGGCAGGTCATCGTCGTCCAGCGACGCCAGGTTGAGCTCGACCGCGTCCGCGCCCTCGCGAAACGCCGCGGAGGCGGCGCGGCGGGCGGCGCCGGCGTCACGCTCCGCCACCACTCCCACCACGAACGGGCGCTTGAGCTGGGTCAGGCTCACCATAGCGGCACGTGCGGAATCCAGCCGGGGCGGTTCGGGTCGAAGAACTCGATCCGGTCGCCCAGCTTGAGGTAAAGCCGGTGGTATTTCTCGAGCTTCTCGCGGTCGATCTCGACGCCGAGACCCGGCCCCTGCGGAAGGGACACCGCGCCGTTTTTCCAGCGGAGGGGCTTGGTGATGATGTCGTCGACCTGGAAGGCGTAGTGCGAATCGTACTTGTGGCAGAGCGATGGCGTGGTGGCCCAGAGGTTGAGGCTCGCCGTCATGCCGATTCCCAGCTCGCGATCGCTGTGGATCGCAAGGCCGAAGCCGAAGGTCTCGGCGACCGCGGCGAGCTTTTTGCACTGGGTGATGCCGCCCCAGAAATAGGGGTCGACGAGGATGACGTCGAGCGCGTGCATCCGGAGCATCGGGGCGACCTGGTCGAAGTTGAGCACGGCCATGTTGGTGGCGAGCGGGACGTTGACCGACGCCCGGACGCGCGACATGCCCTCGAGATTGAAGGTCGGATCCTCGCAGTACTCGAGGTCGTACTCGTCCAGTTTCTTCAGCTCGTTGATCGCGGTCTCGGTGCTCCAGACCTGGTTCGGGTCGACGCGGAGGTGCTGGATCTGATCGCCGAATTTTTTCCGCAGCGCCTTCACCGTCGCGCGCTCGATCGCCGGCTCGAACACGCCGGTCTTGAGCTTCAACCCGGTGAAACCGAAGCGCTCGACGTGATCGGCGTATTGCTCGCAGATGCCGGCGGGCCCGTCCTCGCCGCCGATCTTTCCGTTGCGGCTTTTGTAGCGGTAGAAAAGGTACGCCACGAAGGGGACCTGCTCGGAGTCCGCGCCGCCCCACAGGTCGCAGACCCTTTTTCCCTGCGCCTTCCCGATGATGTCCCAGCACGCCATCTCGACCGCGGCCGCCACGTAGCGGAGCTCGATCGTCAGCGCCGACTGCTCGCTCGTCGTGCGGAAAACCTCGAAATTCTTGACGATGCGCGAGACCTCCAGCGGATCGTAGCCGAGGAAGAACGGCTCCGCGCTCTTGAAGCGCGCGGCGGTGCTCGCGCCCCCGTAGGTTTCCCCGAGGCCGACGATGCCCTCGTCGGTGTGCAGCTCGAGAATCGTCCGGGTCGTGCCGGTTTCCACGCCCATGCTCCAGCGCAGGGGGGCCTCCATCGGAATGTGCACGGGGGTGCAGACGAAGCGCGTGATTTTCATAGGGTCAGCGGGACCGCCGCGGACAGCGGCCGGCCCGCCTCCATCACGGATCGTCCCGCCTCCGGGTCAATATTTTTAGGTATTTTTGTGTATACATGATGGCCGATTATGTTACCGTCGTTTCGTCCGGTTCGGGCGATCCGCTTTTTCTTCGCCCGCTGCCGGCCGAATCGGCTGCACGCCGGAAGAGCCCGGTTCGGTCTTGCCACATCCCCCTGCCGGCGAAAGGTATCTCTTATGGAGCTGGTCAACACCGACGTCGCCTACAAGTTCATCCGCGAAAAAATCCTCTCGGGGGTCTACTCGGCCGGAATGCCGCTGGCGTCGAAAAACCTCTCCAAGGAAATCGGCGTGAGCCGGACCCCCGTGCGCGACGCCCTGCGCCAGCTCGAGGCCGACGGTCTGGTGATCATCAAGCCGCGCATCGGGGCGAGCGTGAAGTCGATGGACCTGAAGGAATTCAAGGACCTCTGCGGGCTGCGGCAGGCGCTCGAGACGTACGCGGCGGGATTGGCGGCGCACAATCGGACGGAGTCCGAGCTCGAGGAGATCCACGGCGCGCTGGAAGCGATGCGGGTGATCGTCGAAAAAATGCTCAAGACCGCGAACGACAAGGAGCTCCTTGGCGACCTCGCGCGGGAGGACGTCCGCTTCCACCTCGCGATCATCAACGTCGCCAAGAACGACCTGATCAAAAAGGAGATCATGCGCCTCAGCCTGATCAACCGCGTGGTTTCGAATCCGCCGAAGGGAAAATCCACGGAGACCCTGGCCAACCGACGCACCGTGCTGGAAAGCCATCAGGAAATTTTCGACGCGATCGCGTCGAAGAATGTCGCCGCCGCCAAGAACGCGATGGAGCGCCATCAGCAGAAGAACCTGGAGAAGGTGATCCTGATGATGGGCGTCAAGGAACGCTCCAAGTTCCACTCGGAATTGGGCATCGCGGTGAAGGGCTGAGCGACGCGAGCGGCTGGGGGTGGAACGCGTTGCCCCTAACGCGTTGGACGCTCCGTCAGCCCTTTGAGCCCTGCTCGCACCTCCAGCGCATTGAGGGCAATGCGCTCCACCTTAGTAACCCCGCGCGGCGTCGATCTGGTCGTGCAGTTCCTCGCCGCGCGCAAAGCGCGCGAAATTCTCGAGGAACCGGTCGATCTTCGCGTCGACTTCTCCCGGGAAGCGTCCCCCGGTGTGCTGCGTGAGGATCACCTTCGGATGCGTCCAAAGACGGCTCGTCGCCGGCAACGGTTCAATCGCCGTGACGTCGAGCACGGCGCCACCCAGCCGGCCGCCGTCGAGCGCCTCGACCAAAGCGTCCTCGTCGACCGCCGATCCGCGGCCCACGTTCACCACGAGCGCGGAGGCCGGCAGCAGCGCCAGGCGCGAACGGGAAAGCAGGCCGACGGTTTCCGGAGTCTGCGGCAGCGTGTTGATGAGAAGGTCGGTCGACGGGAGCGCCGCGTCGAGCTGTCCGAGCGTGCGCACCTGCGCGTCCGGCGCGCGGCGGGCAAAGAACCGCAGCGTCGTGTCGAAGGGCGCCAGCAAGGCGGCGACTTTCCGTCCGATCGCGCCGGCGCCGAGAATGAGCACCCGCGCGCCGTGCAGCTGTCCGATGGTCGGTTCGACCGCGGTCTTGATCCACCGCTTCTCGGGCTGCGCCCGCAGGAGCAGCGGCAGCTGCCGGTGGAAGGCGAGCACTCCGGCCAGGACCGACTCCGCCACCGGCATCGCGAAGAAATTCTTCAGGTGCGTGATGAGGATCGGGCGGCTCCGCGCCGCGTTGACCCCGAGATAGGAGTCGAATCCCGCGGAATCGAGCTGCGCCCACCGCAGCACCGGTCCCGCGACCAGGGCCGCGGCCGGCACGTTCCCGAACACGATCTCGGCCTTCGCCAAGGCGCCGGCGCGTGCGCCCTCGTCGGCGAGCGTCCGCAGAAACACGAGCGGATGGCCGGCCAGCGCCGACTCCAGGCGGGAGCGATGACGGGGCGTGAGATCGGCGACATTGATGCAGATGTTCATGGGCTGGGCGGAGGGGAAAGGTCCGAAGCATTTTTGTGCATACCTGGTGATGCAACGCGGAACTTCATCCGGAAGGGAATCCGGAGCCCGCGGCGCCGAAGCAAAGTTGCCGGGTCCAGTTGACGCCGCGCCGATCCCGATAAAGTAGGCAGATGACGGTTTGCATCGGCGCAATCTGCGAGGGCCACACGATCTTCGGCGCGTGCGACCGCATGATCACCGGCGGCGACATCCAGTTCGAGCCCGCCAACCAGGCGTCGCCCCCGAGCAAGATTTTCATGCTGACCAATTCCATCGTGGCGATGTCCGCCGGCGACGTCGGCATCCAGCGGGAGATTCTCGGGGAGCTGGTGGTCGCCGTCAGCGACCGCGTCCGCAAGGAGCCGTCGAACTGGTGGCAGGTGAAGGACGTCGCCGACCTCTACGTGAGCATCTACGACCGGCTGAGCATGAAGCGGTCGCGCAGCGCAGTCCTCGCGCCGCTGGGCCTCGACGAGCATTCCTTTTTGCAGCGGCAGAAGGAAATGACGGATCCGTTCGTCGAGGAGGTGCGACGAAAGCTCCAGAATTTCTCCCTGCCCAATGTCGAGACGATCCTCGCGGGCAAGGACACGCAGGGACCGCACATTTACATCCTCATCGGGAGCGAGGTCATCTGCGCCGATCTGATCGGCTTCGGCGCGATCGGCAGCGGCCGGCGGCATGCGCAGTCACAGTTCATGCAGGCGCGCCACGACCCGATGTCGAAGGATGCCGAGACCCTTTTCCTGACCTACCTCGCCAAGAAGCGGGCGGAGATCGCGCCCGGCGTCGGGCGGTTCACCGACATGGTCAAGGTCGGGCCCGAGATCGGGTCGGCCGCGGTGATCAACCGCAACCGCATCGAGCGGCTCGAGGAGATTTATCAGCAGCACCTCGGCCGCGAGGCGGATGCCTGGAGCAAGGCAAAGCTGGCGGCCACGCAGTACGCCGAGGAGCTCAAGCGCGAATCGAAGCAGGTCGAGCAGCGCCCGGTGCCTCAAGCGGTGTTCTCCTGATTCATCGGCGGGACGTTTTCCCTCTGCGCATTCCCTGCGATCTGCGCGATTGAAACAAGGTCGGGGCCGGGACGGATTTGGTCGCCGCAACGATGGCAGAGGCCGCGAAGGGATGCCGGCGGCGGCGCCGGGAGACGCGCCGCCCTCTTCTCGCTCATTTGGCGAACCACCGTGCTGAACGTCGGTCTATTTGTGCTTAGCCGCACCCTCATCCGCACCACGCCTCCTCCCGCAATGAAGAATTCTTTTGGCCTAATCCTGCTGCTGGGGGGTGCCGCGATCATCCTGTGCGGTCTGGCCAGTGCCACCAACACCGTCGCGCTCGTCCTGCTCGGCATCGTCACGACGTTCCTCGGCATCAGCGGCCTGCTTGTCCCGCGCAAGAAACGCCGGGGCCACATCCGCCCGCTCCGCCGCACCCTTTCCTCCAGCCGTCGCTCATCACCATCAACCTCCATATCACCATGAAAACCACCACCCACCGCGCCCAGAACGGCGCCGATGTTTCCGCCACCGACCGTATCACCCAGCTTTATTCCGGAGCCAAGGACCGGGTCGTCGCCGGCGCCAAGGCCACCGACTCCGCGATTCGCGACAAGCCGTACCACTCCCTGGCCATCGCGGCCGCCGTCGGCGCGATCATTGGAGTGCTCGTCGGACGCCGGACCCGCTAGGCGCTGTGGCGCCAGGCTCCGCGCCCGCGGGCCGGCTCTTCCGCGCCGGGTTGCCGCAAGCGTTGGGGCGACCTGCCGCCTGACGTCGGCGGCGCCCGCCCGGCCGCGAATTTGTCGCGCCTCGCGAACAAATCCCTTCCGCCGCGGTCGATCAAGCCGGCGACGTTTCCTGCCTGCGCCTCGCGTCCATCGTCCGGGTTTCGGAGCAGGCGCGTCCGCCTTTTCCCGATGAACCTCCCGCAGCCCCAGCTTCCGCGGATTCACCTGATTCGTCACGGTGAGACCGAGTGGTCGCTGTCCGGGCGTCACACCAGCCGCACCGAAATCCCGCTGACCTCCGAGGGCGAGGACCAGGCGCGGCGGCTCGGGGAACAGCTCCGGCATGTGGAATTTTCCCGCGTCTTCACCAGCCCCCGGCTGCGCGCGCGGCAGACCTGCGAGCTCGCCGGCTTCGGACCCGTCGCCGAGGTTGAGGCGGAGCTCCGCGAATGGGACTACGGGGACTATGAAGGCCGCACCAGCGCCGAGATCCGCGCGGCGCGCGTGGACTGGAACCTGTTCGTCGACGGCGCCGCCGGCGGCGAGACGCCGGCGCAGGTGTTCGCGCGCGCGGAGAGTTTTGCGCGCCACCTCCACGTGATGGGAGGAAACATCCTCGTGTTTTCGCACGGCCATTTTCTGCGCGTCCTCGCCGCCGCCTGGGCCGGCTTCCCCGTCGTCCAGGCGCGCCGTCTCGGGCTGGATCCCGGATCGCTCAGCATCCTGGCCTTCGACCATCAGCGGGCGGACAGCCCGATCATCTCGCTCTGGAACGACACGTCGGTCTCCGTGCCCGCCCATCAGCCGGTGCATTGAGCCCCCGGAAGCCGCGGACTCCGCGGCCGGAAATTTGGGATCGCGCGCATTTTTCTCCGAACCAAAATTCGGCGCGCGTGACCAAGGGCGATCAGCGTCCTTCGAAATTCCGGACTGACCCTCATGGCATCGCGCTCATCGCAAGGGCCCCGTAAAATCAGGGACGCTGGTAATCTCCCCTCCCCGCCGCAGCAAAGATCGCGACGCGCCTAGCCGAGCAGCAGCGATTCGCCGCCGTCGATGAACACCTCGGTGCCCGTGATATGGCTCGCCTCGTCGGACGCGAGAAACGCCACGAGCCGCGCGACTTGCTCGGGCGATCCCGGCGCGCCTCCGGTGAGCGGGACAGCACCCTTCGGCACGATGATCGGCAGGTGAAGATTCTCGACGTCCCGCACCTCCGTGTTTTTTCCCAGGTTGGTGCGGATCGCGCCGGGGCAGATCGTGTTCACGCGGATCCGGTGATCGGCGAGCTCCAGCGCGATCATCCGTCCGAAGGCCAGCTGCGCCGCTTTCGACGTCGCGTACGGCGATGCGCCGGAATTGTGAAAGAGGCGCGTGCCCTGCACGGACGAGGTGATGATCACGGACCCGCCGCGTTGCCGGAGGAGCGGCAGGGCGCCCTTTACCGTGAGAAAAGTGCCGCGCAGGTTGATCCGGATGGTTTCATCCCATTCGCTGGTCCGGAGATTTTCCAGCCGCGTCCACACGCCGTTGATCCCGGCATTCGCGAACACGATGTCGAGGCGCCCCCACTCGCGGCGGATCCGGGCCATGCAGCGCGCGATCGCGCGCTCGCTCGCGACATCGCCGGCCACGGTCAGGCAGATTCCCTTCCGGGCGACGATTTCCCGCTTCGCCTGGCGAAGGTCCGCCACCCGGCGGTCGAACAGGGCGACCCGCGCTCCGCGCGCCGCAAGCTCGAGGGCCGACGCTTTTCCGATCCCGGAACCGCCGCCGGTGATGAGGGCGGTTTTGCCGCGCAGATTTTTTTGGGTTTCCATGGGGACGCCACGGCGGGCGGCGTTGATCCGCCCCCCGCGGCCCGATAGTGCTCCAAACCGGAGGGCGGTTCCGCGCGTTGCCTCTTGCCCGGAGCGCGCACGGCCCGTTTGTTGTCCACAATGGATTCACCGGCGGAACCACCGTTGCTCGAGGTCGAGGATCTCCGGACCAGCTTCATCACAGCGGAGGGAACCGTTCCCGCGGTCGACGGCGTGACGTTTTCCATCGGCCGCGGACGCACCCTGGCGCTGGTGGGCGAAAGCGGCTCGGGCAAAAGCGTGACGGCGTATTCGCTGCTGCGCCTGATCCAGCCTCCCGGGCGGATCGTCGGCGGACGGATTCTTCTCCGCTCGGCGCGCGCCGGAAACATCGACATCGCCGGATTGGACGAGCGCTCGGACGTGCTTTATCAGCTTCGCGGCGGACTCATCAGCATGGTTTTCCAGGAACCGATGACGGCGCTTTCGCCCGTTCATTCGATCGGAAGCCAGATCGCCGAAGCGATTTTGCTTCACCAGCATGTCGCGAAGGCCGAGGCGCGGCGGCTGACCATCGAGATGCTCGACAAGGTCGGCATCGGCCAGGCCGCGCAGCGGTTCGACCAGTTCCCGCACGAGCTTTCCGGCGGCATGCGGCAGCGGGTGGTGATCGCCATGGCGCTGGTTTGCCGTCCGGAGCTGCTGATCGCAGACGAACCGACCACCGCGCTCGACGTCACGATCCAGGCCCAGATCCTCGGGCTGATCAGGAGCCTCCAGCGCGAGATCGGATGCTCGGTGCTTTTGATCACCCACGATTTCGGGATCGTCGCGCAGGTGGCCGACGACGTGGCGGTGATGCACCGCGGCCGGATCGTCGAGCACGGCGCCGTGCGGGCCGTCCTCAAGCAGCCGCAGCATCCCTACACCCGCGCCCTCCTCGACGCGCTGCCGAGCCGGCGTTCCCGCGTCGCATGAACCCGGCCTCCGGATCACCCCTGCTCTCGGTCCGCGGACTGACCAAGCATTTTCCCGGGCTCAGCCGCGGACTGCGGCCGCGGACCATGCCGGTCGTCAAGGCCGTCGACGACGTGAGCTTCGACCTTGCGGCCGGCGAAACGCTCGGGCTGGTCGGCGAAAGCGGTTCGGGAAAAACGACCGCAGCGCGCTGCATCCTGCGCGCGCTCGACCCCACCGCCGGGGAAATTCTTTTTCGGCTGCCCGATGGCCGCACCGTCGATCTCGCGGCGCTGTCCGACCGCGAGCTGAAACCCGTGCGGCCGCACGCGCAGATGGTCTTCCAGGATCCGTTTTCCTCGCTGAACCCGCGCATGACGGTCGGCGCGATCGTCGGCGAGCCTCTCGTGATCCACCGCCTCGCGCGCGGCGGCGAACTCCAGGACCGGGTGGCGGAGGTGCTGCGCCGCGTCGGATTGAAACCGGAGCACGGCGCGCGTTATCCGCATGCCTTCAGCGGCGGACAGCGGCAGCGCATCGGCATCGCGCGCGCGCTGGTGATGAGGCCCTCGCTGATGGTCTGCGACGAGGCGACGTCGGCGCTCGACGTCTCGGTGCAGGCGCAGGTGCTCGACCTGCTGCTGGAACTGCAGGCGGAATTCCGCCTCACGTATCTTTTCGTCGCGCACAACCTGGACGTCGTCCGGAATTTTTGCGGGCGCGTGGCGGTGATGCGCCGTGGGCGGATCGTCGAACTCGCGCCGACCGCGGAGATATTTTCGGCGCCGCGGCATCCGTACACGCGGATTCTCCTGTCCGCCGTCCCCTCGCCGGACCCGGATGTTCCGATGAATTTCCGGGTCGCCGAAGAGCTGGCGAAGCTGGACGCGGAATAGCGCCGGGCTTCGTTCGGGGCGAATCGCAGGAGCGAGGTTTTGTTTTTACCACGAAGGCCGCGAAGAGCGCAAAGACCGATCCCCTGCATCGATCCGATCTTCGCGTTCTTCGCGATCTTCGTGGTAAAAAATTCCTGGATAAACCGCTGCTGTATCCCGATGAATTTCCGCGTCGCCGAAGAGCTGGCGAAGCTGGACGCGGAGTGGCGCCAGGCCGCGTTCGGAGCAAATCGCAGGAGCGAGGTTTGGTTTTTACCACGAAGGCCGCGAAGGGCGCAAAGGTCGATCCCCTGCATCGATCCGATCTTCGCGTTCTTCGCGATCTTCGTGGTGAAAATTCCCCGGATAAAACCGCGGCTGCGCTTCGGCTATTTGAGCTCGAGCTGGTCGGCGGCGCGTGAAGCCGGGGCGGATTTCGCGGTCTTGCGGCGGCGCTTGGAGCCGCCGTCGCTGTAGTAGGAATAGTTGTTCGTATAATACCCGTAGTCCTCGCCGGAGTGCAGCGGGACCTGGTTGAGTACAACCCCGAGCAGCGGGGTCTTGAGTCCTTCGACGATCTGCTGGGCGCGGACAACCATGCTCTGCGGATTGCGGCGGTGCTGGATCAGCAGGATCGCGCCGTCGACCGCGCTGGCGAGCACGCTGGCGTCGCTGACCCCGATGATCGGCGGCGAATCGAACACGATCTTGTCGTACCTGCCGCGCAGCGTGGCAATGAGATCCTTCAGCCGGTGGAGGTGCAGGAGCCCGAGCGTGAAACCGTCGACGTCGCCGCTGGGGATGAAATCGAGGTTCGCGGCAATCGACTGCTGGATCACCGCCTCGAGCGGCTGCTGGTTGAGGAGATATTCCGCGAGGCCGGGAATCCGGGGACGCCCGGCGAGGTGGTGCTGCGTCGGGCGGCGGACATCGGAGTCGATCAGGATGACGCGCTCGCCCGCCAGCGCCATGAGACGCACGAGATGGTGGAGCGTCGTCGATTTTCCCTCGCCCGGGCCGGCGGAAAAGAGCACCAGGCTCGCCGCGGCCCCGGGTTTCAGCGCGAGATTCAGATTGGTGTGCAGGACGCGGTAGGGTTCCGCCTCGGCCGGATCGGAGTCGTCCGACAGCGGGTCCGCCTGGAAGGGAATCACGCCGAGCACGGGAAGCTTCAGCCGGTTTTCGACGTCGGCGACGTTGCGGAAGCTCGTGTCGAAATATTCCAGGAGCATCGCGACGCCGACGCCGAGGATGCCGCCGAAGAGGAAGGCGAACGCGAGGTTGAGGGGCCAGTTCGGCCGGCTGGGCCGGCGCGCCGGCTCGGCGGTGTTGAGGATCTCGATGGTGCGCTTCGGCACCTGGAAATCGATTTCGCGCTGGCGCAGCGTCAGCTTCAGCGTGGTCATCAGCCTCGTTTCGTCCTCGAGTTTTTGCGCCGCCTCCTCGAACGGGCGCATCCGGTCGCGCGCGGAAAGGATCTGGTCGACCTTCGCCTGCCCCAGCTGCTGCTTGAGCTCGGTCACGCGCGAGTCGGCCTCCTTGTACGCGATTTCCAGGGCGCTCTCGTAGCCGCGGAGCTGGCCGTCGAGCTGCTCCTTGATCTTCGCGCGGTTCTCGACGGCCGAGATCAGGTCGGGATGGGCCTCGCCGAGGCGCGCCTTCAGCTTGGTGACGTTCTGGT
>JAQGON010000207.1 GCA_028293565.1 Verrucomicrobiota bacterium
TTCGCGTTTCAAACCAATCAGACGTGTCGCGGAATCTCCCGAAATGACCAACCGGCGGGCTTCAATATAAAATGCGGGTAGCACGGGTCTCCCGACCCGTATGGGCGGACTCTGCCAACGGAGAACGTCGAGCACACCCGTTTTGCACGAGTCCACCCTCACGGGTCGTAGACCCGTGCCACGTAGTACGGGTCTCCCGACCCGTATGGGCGGACTCTGCCAACGAAGAACGTCGAGCACCCCCGTTTTGCTCGAGTCCACCTTCACGGGTCGGAGACCCGTGCTACCGGTTTCCAGTTGGAGCTTGCTCCGCGCATGCTCGCGGCTAACCCCGACAGCACGATGACGACCGCCGATTCCACCACTCTGGGCGCCGCGGAAATCGCGCGGTTCAACGAGCGGGGCTATCATATTCACCCGAAACTGTTTTCCGACAAGGAAGTCGCCGCGATCAACGCCGCCGCCGACCGGGTCATCGCGGGGAAGCACGACAAAGGCGCGCCGCCGGACGTGACCACGCTCCGCCAGCAGCCCGTCGACCTGATCAAGATCGACAACACGTGGAAGGCGGACTCCGTCCTTGCGCGGACGGTCCTGAGCCCGCGGATCGGCCACATCGCCGCCCAGCTCATCGGCGCGCCGTCGATCCGGATGTGGCACGACCAGCTGCTCGACAAGCCGCCGCACGGCGGGCGCGTCGTGACCTATCACCAGGACTGGGCCTACTGGCAGATGATCGCCGAGTGCGGACGGTGACGTGCTGGATCGCGCTGGACGACGTGCGGCCCGATTCCGGGCCGATGGTCTTTCTCGAAGGCACCCACAAGCTCGGGTTGTGGAAACTTCCCGTCGGGATTTCCGGCGACGACACCCAGAAGCCCGATCTCCCTCCGGGTTTCGCGACGCGCGAGGTGCCGGTCATCATTCCCAAGGGCGCCGTCTCGTTCCACCACGGCCTGCTCCTCCACGGCAGCGACCGCAATTTCTCGCCCGTCCGCCGGCGCGCGCTCGTGTCGCACGTGATGTCCGGCGAGTGCACCTACCGCCCGGGCCAGGAGCACATGAACGACTGGATGATGAAGCGGTCCGCCGACCACCCGGCCCCGGGTGAAAAATTCCGCGGGCCGCAGTTTCCACCGATGTGGCCCTGATCTTTGGGAATCACTCCAGTTCCACGCGCGCCCGGTAGAACTGGTCGCACTTCGCGAAGATTTCCTTCGGCGAACTCATCGCGAGCGCCTCGGTCGCCAGCGCTTTCGCGTCGGCCATGGTCATCGCGCGCACCAGGTACTTCACCGACGGCAGCCAGGCCGGCGACATGCTCAGGCAGTCGACGCCCAAACCGAGGAGGAGCGGCGCAAACACCGGGTCGCCCGCCATCTCGCCGCACACGCTCACGGGGATCTTCTGGCGATGGGCGCCGTCGATGATCGCCTTGAGTGTGCGGATCACCGCCGGATGCGTCGGCTCGTAGAGATGCGCGATGCGGTCGTTCACCCGGTCGATGGCGAGCAGGTACTGGATCAGGTCGTTCGTCCCGATGCTGAAGAACGCGCAGTCCTTGCCGAGGATGTCGATCGTCGCGGCCGCGCTCGGGATCTCGATCATCGCCCCGACCTCGAGCTTCTCGTCGAAGGCCTGCCCGCGCGTCCGCAGCTCGGCCTTGCACTCCTCCAGCACCACGTTCGCCTTCGCCAGCTCGTCGGCGCCGCTGATCATCGGATACATCAGCTGCACCTTCCCGTACGAACTCGCCATCAGGATGGCGCGGAGCTGGTCCTTGAAAATGTCCGTGTGCACCAGGCAGAACCGGATCGCGCGAAAACCCATGAAGGGATTGTCCTCCTTCGGAAACAAATGCGGGTTGCCCGTCATCGGCTTGTCGCCGCCGAGGTCGAGCGAGCGAATCGTCACCGGACGCGGCGCCAGCGCCGCGACCACCGACTTGTAGGCGAGGAACTGCTCCTGCTCCGTCGGGATGCGCGCCGCGTTGAGAAACAGATACTCCGTCCGGTAAAGCCCGATCCCCTCCGCCTGGTATTCCTCGATCGCCGCCAGCTCCTCGACGCGCTCGATGTTCGCCATCAGCGAAACCGCCACCCCGTCGAGCGTGATCGCGGGCTGGTTGTTCGCGTTCAGGAGCCGGGTCTCGAAGGTCTTCTTCCGCTCCTGGATCTTGCCGTAGCGGAACAGCGTCGATTCCGCCGGGTTGAGGATCACGACGCCGTCGTAGCCGTCGACGATCACCCAGTCGCCGGTCTTCACCCGCTTGGTCAGGTCGCGCACGCCGACGACAGCCGGCACCTTCATCGACCGGGCCATGATCACCGCGTGGCTCGTGCGGCTGCCGGAGTCGGTCACCAGTGCCAGCGCCGCCGCGCGGTCGATGTGCGCCGAGTCGGATGGCGAGACGTCGTTCGCGAGGATGATCCGCTTCTCCGCCAGCCGGCTCAGGCTGTTCTCCGCCTGGCCGAGCAGGTTCTGCAGGACGCGCTGGGCGACATCGCGGATGTCGCCCGCGCGCTCCCTGAGGTACTCGTCGTCGATCTCCGAGAAAGCCTGGATGTACCGCGAGGAAATCTGGTTGAAGCACGTCTCGATGTTGCGCCCCGTCGTCTCGAACTCGCGGATCGTCTCGCCGATCAGCGCCTGGTCCTCGAGCACGAGCAGGTGCGCATCGAAAATCAGCGCCTCCTCCGGGCCGAGGTTTTTCTCCACCTCGCCCTTGATCTTCGAAATCTGCTGGCGGGTCTCGACCAGCGCCTTCTCGAAACGCGCCACCTCCGCGATCCGCTTCTCGGCGTCGACCTGGTAATTCGGGACCTCGACGTCGCTCTGGATGAAAACGAAAACCTGCCCATAGGCGATGCCCTGCGAGGCGGAGATGCCTTGCACGACGACTTCGCTTTTGGCGGGAGAATCCATGGAGGGACGAAGTCCGCCAGCAGCGGGGGAGCCGGCGGCGCTGGACGATAACGCCCCCCGCTCCCAGCGCGTCAATGGCGGATTTATCGCCGCCCTCCCTGACACGGCAGGAAGGTGGAGCGCGTTGCCCCAACGCGCTGGCGATGCGAGCATGACTTTTGAGGCTCGACGGAGCCGCCAGCGCATGGGGGCTTCAACGCGTCGACGGCTCCGTCAGTTTCTCCCGTCGGCTCGCGCTCCCAGCGTGTTGAGGGCAACGCGCTCCACCTGCTCGTAGCAGCCGCCTAACGTTGGCTGCTACCGGAATCCTGCGCTGAGCCGCGTGTCCGCGATCCACGCGGATTCGCCCCAGCCCGCCCGGATCTCCTTCGATATTTCCGCGATCGGTGCATCTTCCGTCACGAAGGCGAAACACGCGCTACCGCTGCCGCTCATCCGGGCTGAAAGGCCGAAACGGTTTCGCAGGCGCGAAAGCATCGCGGGCAACGCGAGGAACTTTTCAAACGTCGGCGCCTCCAGCGAATTGAATCCCTTTGCGTCGACCGCTTCCCCGCCGCCGACGGCATGCACCCACTCCGCGACCCGACTCTCCGCCTCCACAGCGTCAAGATATCCGCCCCCAGCCACTCGTGCCGCTGCCGCCACGATCGCACCATACGCCCAGGGCGTGCTGATTCCAAACGCCGGCTTGAAGACCATCACCCGCCGGCCCTCCAGCCGCGCCGCCGCCGTCTCCTCGAGGCGTTCGATCCGCTCCCCGCGCCCGCGAATGATCGCCGGCCCGTCGGCGAGGAACAGCGGGCAATCCGAGCCGACTGTCGCCGCCGCTTCCATCAGCGCCGCGGCGGCAAGGGGAAAACCCGCGAGCTCGTTCAAGGCCCGCAGCGCGGACGCGGCGTCGCTGCTCCCGCCGCCGAGTCCGGCTCCCATCGGAATCCGTTTCGTCAGCGTGAACTTTGCCCCGCCACCCCACCCCGTCGCAGCGCGGAACGCCTGCGCCGCCTTCAACACCAGGTTGGTGCCGTCGACCGGCACCCCCGGATCGTCGCACGCGAGCGTGAAGCCGGACGCGGGTTCGGCCGCCAGCGTGTCGCCGCAGGCCAGCGGCGCCGCGACCGACACCAGATCATGGTACCCATCCGCCCGACGGCCGGTGACGGCGAGGAAGAGATTGAGCTTGGCGGGACAAAAATATTCGCGGGCGGCCACGGCGGTGAAGAAAACATTGGCGATGGCCGGGCCGGGCCGTCAGCCTTTTTCGACCATCATGGCTTGCGACCTCATTCTCGTGCTCGACGCCCAGTCGCCCCGTGAAGTCACGCCTGCGCTCCGGCAGCTCCAAGGCACCGTCCGCTGGGTCAAGATCGGCCTCGAAATGTTCACGGCCTGCGGCCCCGACTGCGTCCGCGAAATCGCCGGCCTCGGGTTCAAGGTATTTCTCGACCTCAAGCTCCACGATATTCCCAACACCGTCGCCAAGTCCGTCGAATCCGTCGCAAAACTCCCGATCCACCTGCTCACGCTCCACGCCGGCGGCGGCCGCGAGATGATGAGCTGGGCGATTAAGGCCCAGCGGCAGTCCGCCCCGGATCTCCTCCTGCTCGGCGTCACCGTGCTGACCTCGACCAGCGCCGCCGGCCTCGCGGAAACCGGCGTCGCCGACTCGCCGGAGAAGCAGGTAGTGAGGCTCGGTCGGCTCGCCATCGATTCGGGACTGCGCGGACTCGTCTGTTCGCCGCTCGAGATTGCGCCTCTCCGCGCGGCGCTCCCCGCAGACGTCGCCCTGGTCACTCCCGGCATCCGTCCCCGCGACGCCAAGGCGGACGACCAGTCGCGCGTCATGACTCCCTCCGAAGCCGCCCGCGCCGGCGCGAATTTTCTCGTCGTCGGCCGGCCGATCTTCCAGGCCCCCGATCCCGTCGCCGCCGCGCGCTCGATTCTCGACGAGATCGGGAATCCAAAAGCCCAAGGAGTGAAAAGTTGAAGAACTGAGGGAAGCCCAGCCCCAAAAACCCTTCCGCCGCCCCTTCGATTCTTCCGCCTTCGTTCTTCCGTCTTCGATCATTTATTTATTATGAGCCGCACCGCCGCCATCCTTCTCGCCGCCGGAAGTGGTTCGCGCATGAACGGGATCGTCGCCGACAAGGTGCTCGCGTCCCTCGCCGGGCGCCCCGTCTTCGCGCACTCGGTGGCGGCGTTCATGAGCAGCGGGATCGCCGACTTCTACGTCGTCGTCTACCGCGACCCGCGCCAGATGACCGAGCTCCTCGCCTACGCGCCGACGCCCTCGGCGCTGGTCCAGGGCGGACGCGAGCGGCAGGACTCGGTGATGAACGCGCTGGCGGCGCTGCCCGACGACATTGCGCACGTTTTCGTCCACGATTGCGCGCGGCCGCTGATCCGCGCGGAGCAGCTCGTGGCGCTCTACAAGATCGTCCGCCGCGAAGGCGCCGTGGCGCTCGCGCACCGCGTGACGGACACAATCAAGCTCCATCGCGACGACGCGCGCCTGCGCTCGCTCGACCGCTCGCGCCTGTGGGCGATGGAGACGCCGCAGGTTTTCGCCCGCGATCTCCTCGTGCGGGGCTACGAACGCGTCGCCGCCCGGCGGCTGCGGATCACCGACGACGCCGGGGCGATCGAGAAACTCGGCCATCCGGTGGCCCTCCTGGAAAACCCGCACCCGAATCCGAAAATCACGACGCCGGCCGACCTCGCGTACCTGGCATTCCTCCTGGGCCAGTGAGCGGTCCCGGCGGATTGCGGATTTTTCCTGCGAATTTTTAAAATGAAGTACCGGATCGGACACGGCTACGATATTCACCGGATTGTCCCGGGACGCGCGCTGGTGCTGGGCGGGGTCCGGTTCGACACGGATTTCGGGCTGGAGGGACACTCGGATGCCGACTGCGTCACGCACGCGCTGTGCGATGCCATCCTCGGCGCCGCCGCGCTGCCCGATATCGGGACGCTGTTTCCAAACACGGACCCGGCCTACCGGAACATCGACTCGCAGGTTCTCCTGAAGCGCGTCGTTGCCGAGGTCCGAAAAATGGGTTTCGACCTCGTCAATCTCGACGCCACCGTGATCGCGGAAAAGCCGAAGCTCCAGCCGCGCGTGGCCGAGATGAAGGCGGCGATCGCGCAATCGACCGGGCTGATGGCGGACGAGGTGGGACTGAAGGCCACGACCAACGAAGGCGTCGGCGATCTCGGGCGGGGTCTCGCCATTGCGGCGCACGCGGTCGCCCTGCTCGGCAAGCGGTAGGAGCGATCATGCGGCGCCGCGCGACAGGTCCGATCTCTTTTCGCGCCACGAGGCTGGCGCTCGCGACCGCGCTGCTCGCCTCCCTGGCCGGCTGCCTGCGCCATGAATCCGTCGTCGATCAGGGCAATCGCACCGGCGTCCTCCATCGCGGACTGGGCCACGACCTCGCGGACCTCGACCCGCACCTTGCGACGCAGGCGAGCGACTACGACGTGCTCTCCGCGCTGCTCGAGGGCCTGGTGGCGGAGGATCCGGTGGATCTGCATCCGGTTCCCGGCGTGGCGGAGCGCTGGGAAATTTCCGCCGACCGGACCACGTACACGTTTTTTCTCCGCGCCAGCGCCCGCTGGTCCAACGGCGACCCCGTCACCGCGCAGGACTTCATCGCCTCGTGGCGCCGCGTGCTGACCCCGGCCCTCGGCGCGGACAACGCGAACCTGCTCTACGTGATCCAGGGCGCGGAGGCGTTTCACAAGGGGCTGGGCGATTTCCAGCAGGTGGGGCTCGCCGCGCCGGACGCGCGCACCCTCCGCGTCACGCTGGAGCACCCGACTCCCTATTTTCTCCCGATGCTGAACCACACCGCGTGGTTTCCCGTCCACCTCCCGACCGTGCAGAAGTACGGCTCGGCCACCGAGCGCGGAAATCCGTGGGCCCAGCCGGGCCGGTTCGTCGGCAACGGGCCGTTCGTCCTGGAAAAATGGCGCCGGAGCCAGGAGATCGTCGTGACGAAATCGCCGACCTACTGGGACGCCGCGCGGGTCCGGCTCGCCGGCGTCACGTTCCACACGATCGACAGCGTCGACGCCGAGGAGCGGGCCTTTCGGGCCGGCCAGCTTCATCTGACGGCGTCGCTGCCGCCGGGAAAGATCGCCGCCTACCGGCAGGCCTCGCCGTCGGTGCTGCGGATCGATCCGCTGCTCGCCACGTATTTTTATCGGCTGAACGTGAGGCGTCCGCTGCTGAACGACGTCCGCATCCGGCGCGCCCTCGCCCTCGCGGTCGATCGCGACGCGATTGTCGGCAAGATCCTCCGCGGCGGACAGCTCGCGGCGCGCGCGTTCACTCCGCCCGGAACAGCCGGGTACGCCTCCGCGGCGTCGCTGCCCACCGATTTCGCGCAGGCGCGGGCGTTGCTGGCCGACGCCGGGTATCCCGGGGGCCGCGGGCTTCCGCCGTTTGAATTGACCTTCAATTCGTCCGAGACCCATCGCGTCATCGCCGAGGCGGTGCAGGAAATGTGGCGGCGCGAACTCGGGGTCGAGACCCGCCTCGCGAACCAGGAGCTGAAGAGCACGCTCGAGGCGCGCCGGGCCGGGAATTTTTCGATCCTCCGTTCCGTCTGGAACGCCGATTATGTCGATCCGAGCTCCTTCCTCGACATCTGGCGGACCGACAGCGGCAACAACTACACGGGGTGGTCGAACCCGGCCTACGACAGCCTCCTCTTCCAGGCGGCGCGGACGGTGGACGCGGCGGAGCGGAACGCGCTTTTTCAAAAGGCGGAGGCGCTGCTGCTCGACGAGGCGCCGATGATTCCGATCTATCATTACACCCACGTCTATCTCTGCCAGCCCTCAGTCCGGGGGTGGCACCCCACGTTGCTCGATCATCACCCGTACCGGGATGTCTGGCTGCAGGAATGAAAACTGAAACCGGACCGGAGCCAACGGAGGGAACAAAGCCGCCGCAGTCCGATCAGTTCCAGCCTCCCCTTTCGGGCAGATCAGGACCTTTGTTCCAATCCCGCATGCATCGCTTCGTTCCCTTCGCCGCCTTCTGTTCAAAAAAACCGGGGATCGGGCGATCCGTCTGTCTCGTGATGGCTCTGCTCGCCGGCTGCGCGAAGCGCCCGGCACCCGACTCTTCGTCGGCGCACGTGCTGCGGATCAGCCAGCGCAACGAGCCGTCCGATCTCGATCCCGCCAAAGCCACGCTGCCGGACGAGCTTTTCGTGATCCGCGCGCTGAGCGAAGGCCTGGTGGCGCCGTCGCCCGAACGCGGGCCGCCCCAGCCGGCGGCGGCGGAGAGCTGGGAGATTTCCCCGGACAATCTCACCTACACGTTCCATCTGCGTCCGCGGGGGAAATGGTCCAACGGCGACCCGGTGACCGCCGCCGATTTCGTCGCGTCGTACCGGCGCGTCCTCACGCCGGCCACCGCCGCGGCCAAGGCCCCGCTGTTTTTCATGGTGAAAAACGCGCGGGCGTTCGCGACCGGGCAGCTCGCGGACTTCGGCCAGGTCGGGATCCGCGCCGCCGACCCGCTCACGCTGGTCGTCACCCTGGAGCGTCCGGCGCCGCAGTTCCTGCACTACGCGGCGAGCGGACCCTGGATTCCGGTGAACCCGCGGGTCGTCGCCGAATTCGGGCGCGCCTGGACCACTCCCGCCCATTTCGCGGGCAACGGGGCGTTCACCCTCGCGGAATGGCGGCCCCACCAGCGGATCGTCGTGCGGAAAAACCCGGCGTTCCACGGCGCCGCGCGGATCCAGCTGGAGGAAATCCAGTTCATCGCCTTCGACAACGGCGACGCCGAGGAACGCGCGTTTCGCGCCGGACAGATCGACCTCACCATGGCGATTCCGCACTCGAAGCTCGACACCTACCGCCAGGAGCGCCCCGACGAGGCGCACCACGCGCCGCTGGCGGAAACGCGCTACCTCTCCTTCAACACCACTCGTCCGCCGCTGAACGACGTCCGCGTGCGCCGCGCGCTTGGGCTCGCGCTGGACCGCACGCGGATCGTGGACAAGGTCGTGCGCGGCGGCCAGGAGCCGGCCTTCCGTTTTGTGCCGCCGGCCCTCCGCAGCGCGGACGACACCGCCAACCGGCTCAACAGCACCATGAGCGAGAGCGCCGCCGCCGCGCGGGAGCTGCTGGCGGAGGCCGGCTTTCCGGACGGACGCGGTTTCCCGGAGTTCGAACTTTCGACCTGGGTCATCAGTGCGCCGGTCAGCGAGGTGCTCCAGGCGATGTGGAAAAAGGAGCTGGGCATCAACGTGAAGCTCCTCACCCGCGAGGCGAAGGTGCACGTCGCCGCCCTGCGCGAGGGCAATTACGACATCGCCTTCATCACCGCGATCCCGGACGTGCCCGACGCGGCGAATCTGCTCGGCGAATTTGTCACGGGATCGCCGGGCAATTATCCCAAATGGTCCGACGCGCGGTACGACGCGCTCATGGCCGAGGCGGACCACAGCGTCGACGCCATGCAGGCGCTGCTCCACCTCCGCGAAGCCGAGGTGCGGCTCGTCGACCAGGCGCCGGTCTGCCCGCTTTATTTCAACACCACCAACTGGCTGATGCGCCCCAACGTCCGCGGCTGGCACCAGGACGCCTTGTGGACCCGGTTCTATCAGGACGTCTATCTCGACGATAAAAATTAGCCTCTGCGGACCCTCCCGTGGAGGACGCCACCATGGAACCGGCACGGCGAATGCCGGCCTCCATTCAAACGCGAGCAAGCCCGAATCCGAGGCCGGTTTGGCGTTGCGAGCCGGGGCGCCGAAGCAATTCATCTTCCCCCGTCTGCCCGGATTGCCTCGTCGCCGTGCCTCCTCGCAATGGCCAGCGGGGAGGCGGTGACGACGACCAGGTTTCCCTCATGCCCTATTTTCCGTCCCGCTCATCTCTCTCCTTCGCCATCGCCATCCTCGCCCTTTTCGCCGCAGCGGGCTGCGCGAAAAAACCGGCGGCCCCATCCGGCGTTTCCGCAGCCCGACCGGCCGCCGCCCAGATCTGGCGCGTCAACAACGGCGCCGAGCCGCAGGACCTGGACCCCCAGACGATCACGGGAATTCCGGAGCACAAGATCGTGTCCGGTCTCTTCGAAGGGCTCGCGACCGAGGATCCGAAGGACCTTCATCCGGTTCCCGGACTTGCCGAATCGTGGGACATTTCGGCTGACGGCCTTGTCTACACGTTTCACCTGCGGCCCAACTTGAAATGGTCGAACGGCGATCCGCTGGTCGCCGACGACTGCGTGCAAACCTACCGGCGCGGGCTCACGCCTTCGTTCGCGTCCGAGTATTCGTATCTGCTCTGGTTCATCGCCGGGGCCGAGGATTACAACCGGGGCAAACTGGGCGATTTTTCCAAGGTCGGCGTCAGGGCGCTTGATGACCGGACGCTTCAGGTCACCCTGCACCACCGCACGCCGTTCCTGCTGAAGATCATCGCGAGCCACAACACGTGGAGCCCGCTTCCGGTGAAAGTGATCGCCGGCTTCGGTCCGCTCGAGCAGCGCGGCAGCCGCTGGACGCGGGCCGGGAATCTCGTGAGCAGCGGGCCCTTCGTCCTCAAGGAGTGGACGCCGAACCAGCGCGTGGTCCTCGAGCGGAATCCGAAGTACTGGGACGCGGCGAACGTCAAGCTGGACCAGATCATTTTCTTCCCGGCCGAGGAGCCGGCGACGGAGGAACGCATGTTCCGCACGGGCCAGGTGGACATGACGTACGAACTGCCGCAGTCGAAGCTCGACACCTATCGGCGGCAATATCCCGAGTCATTGCGGATCGAGCCTTACCTCGGCATTTATTTCTACCGGTTCAATGTCAGCCGCCCCCCGTTCAACGACAAGCGCGTGCGCCGCGCGCTTTCGCTGGCGATCGACCGGGAGAGCATCGTGAAGAACGTGCTGCGCGGCGACCAGCAGCCCGAGTACGCCATCAGCTATCCCGGCACGGCGGGCTACACCCCGCGCGCGCGCCTGACCGGGACGGTGGAGGACGCGAAGCGCCTGCTGGCCGAGGCGGGCTTTCCGGACGGGAAGGATTTTCCGGCCGTCGAGCTGCTCTACAACACCTCGGAAAACCACCGGCAGGTCGCCGAGGCAATCCAGGCGATGTGGCGCCGGAATCTCGGGATCGAGGTCAAACTCGTGAACGAGGAATGGAAGGTCTACCTCACGTCGCAGCACACCCAGAATTACCAGATTTCGCGCGGCGGATGGATCGCCGACTACGTCGACCCGCACGTGTTTCTCGAGATCTGGACCACGGGAAACGGCAACAACGACACGCTCTGGTCGAATGCCGAATACGACCGGCTCTTTGCCGCGGCGATCGCGGCGAAGGACGATCACGAGCGCTACGAAATCTACCAGCAGATGGATGCGATCCTCGTCGACGAGCTCCCCGTCATGCCGATCTTCTACTACACGCGCGTCCACGCCGTCAGCCCGCGGGTGAAGGGCTATTATCCCACGCTCCTGGACAACCATCCCTACAAATATATCTATCTGGAAAATTGACGGGAGGGCCGGGTCCGCGCTCACCATTGGAAGCGCGAGGTTCAAGGCGGGAGGGCCGGAGTCCGGTTTGAAAAACCCGGCTTCCGCGAAAATCTCCTCGCTACACCCTGGCCGCCGCCCGCTACTTCCGCCGATGCTCCGCTTCATTGCCCGCCGACTGCTGGAGACGATTCCCGTGCTGCTGATCATCATCACGGCGACGTTCTTCATGATCCGCTTCGTGCCGGGCGGGCCGTTCACGGCGGAAAAGGCCGTCACTCCGGAAATTCTCCGCAACCTCGAGGCGCACTACGGACTGAACAAGCCCCTCCACCGGCAGTATCTCGATTATCTCGGCAGCCTGCTGCACGGCGACCTCGGGCCGTCGTTCAAATACCCGAATCGCACCGTCAACGAAATCATCGCCGAAAAACTGCCGACGTCGCTCGAGCTGGGCCTGATCTCGCTGCTCGTCGCCCTCGCCCTCGGCCTGACGCTCGGCATCCTCGCCGCCGTCCGCCGCAACACCTGGCTGGATTACCTCTGCTCGACGGTCGCCATGGTGGGCATCTGTGTCCCGACGTTTGTGCTCGGCCCGCTGCTCGTCCTCCTCTTCGCGATCCATTTCGGATGGGTGAACGCCTCCGGCTGGTACAGCCCGGTCGATCGCGTGCTGCCGTGCCTCACGCTGGGCTGCGTGTACGCGGCCTACATTGCCCGCCTTACCCGCGGCGGGATGCTCGAGGTGCTCAGCCAGGATTACATCCGCACCGCCCGCGCGAAAGGCGCCTCCGAGGCCCGCGTCATTTTTCGCCACGCGCTGCGCGGCGGCCTGCTGCCGGTGGTCTCGTTCCTCGGCCCCGCGATCGCCGGGATTCTCACCGGTTCGTTTGTGATCGAGACGATCTTTCAGATTCCCGGGCTCGGCCGCGAGTTCGTGAACAGCGCGTTCAACCGCGACTACACGCTGGTCCTGGGCACCGTGATTCTGTACGCGACGCTCATCATCGGATTGAACCTCGTCGTCGACGTCGCGCAGGTGTGGCTCAACCCGAGACTGAAATTCGAGTGAGCGGCCCGACACCCCTCCGCCAAAGGCCATGCCACCGTCCCTGAGCCCAAAGCCGGCCGCTATCCACCTCGAGCCTCCCGACCACGGCTCGTCGCCGTGGCATGACGCCTGGTCGCGGCTGCGGAAGAACCACCTCGCCGTCTCCGGAGGCATCATTCTCGTCGCGCTCACCCTGCTCTGCGTCTTCGGCCCGCTGTTCTCGCAATCCTACCAGGACCAGAGCCTCGACCTGGGCGCGACCGCTCCCGGCGCCGCGCACTGGCTCGGCACCGACACCCTGGGGCGCGACCTGTTCGCCCGCCTCCTCTATGGCGGCCGGATCTCGCTCATGGTCGGACTCGTCGCGACCGTCGTGGCGCTGACCATCGGCGTCGCCTACGGCGCGGTCGCGGGTTTTCTCGGAGGCAAGACCGACCGCGTCATGATGCGCATCGTCGACATCATGTACGCGCTGCCCTTCACGATTTTTGTCATTCTCCTGATGGTCTTCATGAAGGAGCCGGCGGAAAAACTCGACGCCTGGCTGCGGAACACCGTGCATCTGGAAGGGCTTCAGGGCTTCGGCAACATGCTGCTCCTCTTTGCGGCGATCGGCGCCGTGGAATGGCTGACGATGTCGCGGATCGTCCGCGGCCAGGTGCTTTCGATCAAGCGCATGGAGTTCATCGAGGCCGCGCGGTCGCTCGGCTTCGGCCGGCGGCGGATCATCTTCCGCCACATCCTGCCCAACATCCTCGGGCCGATCATCGTCTACTCCACGCTGACGGTTCCCGCAGTCATGCTCCTCGAGGCGTTCCTCAGTTTCCTGGGTCTCGGCGTGCAGCCGCCGATGAGTTCCTGGGGCGTGCTGATCAAGGACGGCGCCGAGAAGATGGAGGAGTTCTGGTGGCTGCTCGTGTTTCCCGGCGGGGTTTTCTCGCTGACGCTTTTCTCGCTGAATTTCCTCGGCGACGGCCTGCGCGACGCGCTCGACGTGCGGACGGCGAAGGACTGAGGGTTCCCGCGGACGGCGCCGAGTTGCGCCGTTAGCGGAACGACGGCTCGTCGAGCCCAGCCTTGCCCTGAATTCGCGAGCCTGTGACAGTGTGGCGGGAGTCCTGATGAAACGCTTTCTTCCCTACCTCAAGTACATGCGGGGCCGGCGCACCTATCTCGTGCTGGCGCTGCTCTGCGGCGCGATCAGCGGCCTGGTGTTCGGCCGCGGACTGCCCGTGGTCATCAACGAGGTTTTTCCCCGGATCTTCACCGACGGGCCGCGCACGCTGCCGGCGCTCCAGGTCGTCGGCTATGCGATGCTGATCCCGCTGATCTTCTTTGTGCGCGCCCTCGCGGGCTTCTTGAACAACTACCTGATGAGCCACTGCGGCATCGGCGTGCTCGAGGCGCTGCGGGTCGACCTGTACCGGAAGCTCCAGTCGCTCCCGCTCAGCTACTTTGGAAAAAACCGCAGCGGCGACCTGCTCTCCCGGCTGACCGCCGACACGCTCGTGGTGCAGCAGACGATCACCACCAGCGCGAGCGACCTCGTGATCCAGCCGCTCACGCTGCTCGGTGCCTTCAGCTTTCTCGCGACGATCGCCCTCCGGCACAACGGCGTGGCGCTGTTTCTTGGCTCGCTCGCGATCATCCCCGTCTGCGTTTTTCCGGTGCGGTTCGTGGGCAAGAAAATCGTCAAGCGGGCCGACGAGAACCAGCGACTGCTCGGCGACATCTCGGACCTGGCCAACCAGAACCTGATGGGCGCCCGGGAAGTGCGGGCGTTCGGGCTCGAGGAGAAGGAGGTCGACACCTTCCAGCGGACGACCCGCCGGCTGTTCCGCGTGCAGATGAAGGTCGTGAAATATTCGCAGATGCTTTCCCCCGCGATCGAGTTCATCGCCTCGCTCGGAATCGCCTTCTCCCTCTACTACGCCTACCGCGCCGAAATCTCCCTCGCGGTGTTCACTTCGATCCTCACCGCGCTGTTCGCCTGCTACGAGCCGGTCAAGAAACTCGGCGCCCTGCACGGGCAGTTCGCCCGCGGCGCGGCGTCGCTGAACCGGATCGAGGAGATCCTGCTCGAGCCGGTCACCATCACCGATCCGCCGAAGCCCGCCGCGATTCCCGCGCGGTTGCGGGGCGACCTCACGTTCGATCGCGTCGGGTTCGCGTACCAGCCCGGCGAGCCGGTGCTCCGTCACGTGACGGCCGCCATTCCGGCCGGCACCGTCTGCGCGCTGGTCGGTCCCAGCGGCGCGGGCAAGACCACCTTCGCCAACCTCGTGCCGCGCTTCTACGAGGCGACCAGCGGACGCGTCGCGATCGACGGCATCGACGTCCGCGCGATGCGGCTCGCCGATCTTCGCCGCAACATCGCGGTGGTCTCGCAGGACCCGGTGCTCTTCAACGACACGGTTTACCAGAACCTCCTCGTCGGCCGCGCCGGCGCGACGCCGGAAGAAGTGATGGCCGCGGCGGTCGATGCCTATGCCGACGATTTCATCCGCACCCTTCCGCAGGGCTACGAGACGATCGTGGGCGAACGCGGCGCGCTGCTCTCGGGCGGACAAAAGCAGCGCCTCGCCCTGGCGCGCGCGTTTCTGCGGAACGCCCCGATCCTCATTCTCGACGAGGCGACGTCGGCGCTGGATTCGCAGAGCGAGCAGTTCGTCCAGGAGGCGCTGCGCAAGCTCGTCGTCGGAAAGACCGTGCTGATCATCGCCCATCGTTTCAGCACGATCCGGGACGCCTCGATGATCCTCGTGTTCGAGCGCGGTGAGATCATCGCGACGGGCACGCACGGCGAGCTCTATCCATCCAACGCGCTCTACCGGTCGCTGTACGACCGGCAGTATCTGTCAGCCTGAGACGCGGCGCCGCTTCCCGAGGCGCCCGCGCGCGAATTCGACGAGTTTTCCGGTCGATCCCTCGATCGATTCCGCGCCGGTCTCGATCCGCAGGTCGCAGGCCTGCGCGGCGTCGAACGTCGAGCTGACCCCGGTCATCTTCTCGACTCCGCCCGCGGCTGCGCGGCCGTACAGGCCCTTGACGTCGCGCCGCCGGCAGACATCGAGCGCGGCGGCGAGGTAGACGAGCGAAATGGAATCGCGGCCGACGATCGACTCGACCATCCGGCGCTGCGTCTCGAGCGGCGTGATGAACGCCGCGATCACGACGAGCCCGCTTTCGACCCCGAGCCGCGCGACTTCGGCGGCACGGCGCAGGTTTTCGGTCCGGTCCAGGTCGCTGAACCCGAGTCCGCGGCAGAGTCCTTCACGCAGGCGGTCGCCATCGAGGAGGAGCGCCGCGGTTCCCGGCGTTTCGTTCAAGGCCCGCTGCAGCGCGATCGACAGCGTGCTTTTCCCCGCCCCGGACAAGCCGAACAACCAGAAGACGTGTCCCGAGGTGGATTCCATTCGGCGGCGAGTAGGAGGAAATCCCCTCCCGCCCGCAAGCGCACAGGCGGAGCGCGTTGTCGCAGACCCTGAGCTTTGTCGAACGGGCCTCAACGCGCTGGAGCCGCGAGCCGACGTTCAGGAACGGACGGAGCCGCCAGCGCATTGAGACAATGCGCTCCACCTTTCGCAGCAACATCCTCCCGTAGCAGCCGACGTCAGGAGGGTGAGGCCCGCGTTCGACTGCGTAAGCGCGATCCGTTCAGCCGCCTCACGGCAGCTGCTACCGGAGGTGGAGCGCGTTGTCGCAGACCCTGAGCTTGTCGAACGGGCCTCAACACGCTGGAGCCGCGAGCCGACGTTCGGAAACGGACGGAGCCGCCAGCGCATTGAGGCAATGCGCTCCACCTGGATCGTCCGCCGCGGGTATTGCATTGCGGCAAATCCGGGATTGTCGCTTTCTCGCGGACCGCGACCCTGAACCTTCGCATGCCCGCCACGCCGAACAATGTCCTCGTCATCCGCCGGCGCTATCTCGGTGACATCGTCCTGCTCGGCAGCGTCCTCCGCAACGTGCGGCTGCATTGGCCGGATGCGCGCATCACGGTGCTGACGGAAAGCGCCTACGCCAGCATTCTCGCGCTCAATCCGGATGTCGACGCCGCGCGGGTGTTTCCGGCCGGCGCGGCCGGCTGGCCCGCGTTTGCTGCGTCGCTCCGCCGCGCGCGCTTCACGCATGTCCTCGATTTCGACAACACCGACAAGACGGCGCTGGTCACCCGTCTCACCGGCGCGTCCGTCCGCGTGACGTTTGATCGCGAGACCAATCCGTTTCGTCACCGCTGGGCCTACACCGGACACGC
>JAQGON010000078.1 GCA_028293565.1 Verrucomicrobiota bacterium
TCCATGCACGCGTCCTCGAACACATCCGGACCGAGGCCGAGAGGGAGGCCGCGGTCCAATGAAATCCCGGCGCGTGCTCGGCTTCGATGCCGACGATACCCTCTGGCACAACGAGAACATTTTCGAGCAGGTCCACGAACGGTACCGCGCGCTGCTTGCGCGCCACCACGACGCGGCCACGGTGGACCGCACGCTGTTCGCGACGGAGATGAGGAATCTCGAGCTCTACGGCTACGGCGTGAAAGGATTCACCTTGTCGGCGATCGAGACGGCCATCGCGCTCACGGACGGCCGCATCGGCGCCGAGGAAATCCGGACGCTGATCAACCTGGGGCGCGACATGCTCTCGCATCCCGTCGAGCTGCTCGAGGGAGTGGCCGAGACGCTCGCGATGCTCGCTCCGTCGCACCGGCTCCTGCTGATCACCAAGGGCGACCTGCGGGACCAGCAGCGGAAGCTCGTGAAATCCGGGCTGGGTGCGCACTTCGAGCAGGTGGAGATCCTGTCGGAAAAGGATGAAGCCGCCTATGCGAGCGTGCTGCGCCGCCACCAGGTCGCACCCCAGGATTTTCTGATGGTCGGAAACTCGTTGAAGTCGGACATCCTGCCGGTCCTCGCCCTCGGCGCATCGGGCGCGCACATCCCCTACCCTCTCACGTGGGGCCACGAGCGCACCGAGGAGCTTCCGGACGCTCCCGGGCGTTTCTTCGAGCTCGGTCATATCCGGGAGCTCCCCGCCTTGCTCGGCCGGTAGCCGGCGGAAGGAGAAGCCGGAATTCGGAATTGGGAATTCGGAATTCGCGCCCGCTTCGGTTTCAGCCGACCGTTGCGGATTGTCAGCGATGAGTTCGTCTGCGAGGAACACCGCTGCGATGACTCTCATCGACCGCTATATTTTTCGCAGCGTCCTGGCCACCTGCGCCGCGGCGGTGGGCGTGTTCACCTTCATCGTCCTCGTGCCGAATGTCATCCGCGACATGCTCAGCTATGTCCTGCAGGGACTCCTGTCGCCGCTGATGTTCTGCGAACTCATCCTGACGCTGCTGCCGTTTGCGGTCACGCTGGCGCTGCCAATGGGATTGCTCACGGGCGTTCTCTTGACCCTTGGGCGTTTGTCGGCCGACAGCGAGGTCACCGCCATGCGCTCGGTCGGATTGAGCCTGCCGCGGATCTCGTGGCCGATTCTCCTGCTCGCGTTTCTCGGGTGCGCGGTCGGGTTATACTGTAATTTCGAGGCCATGCCGCGCGCGCGCGTCACCTACGAGAAGAACTTCGCCGCCGCGGTCGCGTCGAATCCCCTCCAGCTGATCGTGCCGAAGACCTTCATCCGCAATTTCTCGAACTGCGTCATCTACGTCGATCAGAAGGAAGGATCGGTCATGAAGGACGTCTGGGTCTGGAAGCTCGACGGCGAAAAACGCGTCAAGACCCTGATCCATGCCGAATCCGGCTACATCGACTACGCGGAGGCGACCAACGAGCTGATCGTGACGCTCACGCAGGCGCGGGTCGAAAACCGCGACGAGAAGGATCCGGAAAATTTCGTCGACAGCCCGTACGTCGCCACCTTCGGAAAGATCGAGGCCGCGCGGCTGTCGCTCGACCGTTTCTTCGGCCATGGCGGCGTGCGGGTGAAGCAGGAATGGCTGACGCTGCGTCAGCTCCAGGACGAACGCGCCCGGGTGGCGGCGCTCCCGCGACCGAGCGGTCCGGAAGGCCGGCAGTTTGACCGCGACCGGATGAAGCTGGAGCTGGTTTACCACGACAAGCTCAACACCGCCCTCGCCGTCTTCTCGCTCGCGCTGCTGGGAATTCCGCTCGGGATAAAGGTGTCGCGGCGCGAAACCTCCGCCAACTTCGGCGTCGCCCTGCTGCTGACGCTGGGATATTATTTGCTGACGGTCGCGGTGAAGGCCCTCGATCGCCACCCCGAGTATCGTCCCGATCTCCTGCTCTGGCTGCCCAACCTGCTCATCATCACGGTGGGCGTGTGGCTGTTTTCCCGCATCGACAGGAAGTAGAAGCAGGGCGCGGCGCCTGCGCCGTTTTTCATCCCGCCTGCATCGCGACGGCGCCGGAGCGTCCGTCGACCGCTCCCATCACCTGGTCGCGCACCGGGAGGGCCGCGCGGTTGGCCAGAAGCTCGTTCGCCAGGTCGTCCATCCGGATGAATTTCACTCCCGCCCGCTGGCAGGCTGCCAGCAGGTCACGGAACAGGTTGCGCCGGCCCATTCCCTCGATCTCGGCGTGGAGCGTGAACACGTTCGCCCGGTCCTCGCGCAGCAGCGACATCAGGTGCGGCACGATCGCGCGGTCCGGAAATTCCGGCCGCCCCATCAGCTCATCCAGCGTCGGCAGCGTCGTGGGGATCTCGAGGGTCTTGAAGACGTGTCCGCCGATCCGGGGAAAAAACGGCGGGCCGCCCCGCGTGTCGCTCGCGTAAAGCAACTCCGCCTCGTCGTAAGCCTGCCGGCTGTGGGCGCTGCTTTGCCAGCCGGCCGCCCCGGCCGTCCGGGATTCCCGGCCGAACACGCGGAGAAACTCCGCCCGCGCCGCGATGAACTCGGCGCGCACCTCGCCGATCGACATGTGATGCAGGTGGTCCTGCCAGCGGTAATGGTTGTGGCAGTGGATCCCTGTCTCGAAGCCCGACTCGCCGACGCCGCGCATCACGTGCGCGTTGCGGCGGCCGATGTGCGGCGCCGGCAGGAGCGTGCCGTTGAGCAGCGTCCGGACGCCGTAGAGCTGGACGACGCTCGTGCGGCTGACCTTCCTGAAAAAGCCCGGCCGAAAAACCCGGGTGATCGCCCGTCCGGTCTGGTCCGGCCCGAGCGAGAAAAGAAAACACGCCGGCGCATCGAAATCCTGGCAGTCCGAAACCAGGTTCGGCACCCCGATCCGCGTGCCGCGGTCCGTGTCGACGTCAACTTTGAGCGCAAGCCGAGGAGCCATACGTTTCAGGATTTACCGCGAAGAACGCGAAGGCCGCCCGGAGCACGCCGCCGCCCGACTCTGCAGTTTTCGCGTTCCGGGCGGTGAAAGGGGCCGGTCACTCCAGCTGATAATCCTTGTGCGCAAGATGGTAGTCGAGCGTCAGCCTGATGGCCGTCTTCAGGTTCACCTTCGGCGTCCAGCCGAGCCGTTTCTTCGCGTTCGCGATCGAGGGGACCCGCTTCTGGATGTCCTGGTAGTATTTTCCGAAGTACTTGCCCGAGGGCACAACGACCGTCTTCGCCTTCGCGGCGTGCTCGCGGTACTCGGGATAGTTCCTGAACGCGGCGATGATCAGCTTCGCCAGCTCGGCGACGCTCACGTCGTTCCGCGGATTGCCGAGGTTGAAGATCTGGCGCGAGGCGCAGCCGTCCTTGTTCTCGATGATCCGCAGCAGGGCGTCGACGCCGTCGTCGATGAAGGTGAAGGAGCGGCTCTGGCGCCCGCCATCGACGAGCTGCAGCGGCTTCTGGAAAATCACGTTGGAGATGAACTGGGTGAACAGGCGCGAGCTGCCCTCCTTCGGCTCCATCACGTCGTCGAGCTTCGGGCCGATCCAGTTGAAGGGGCGGAAAAGCGTGTAGTCCACGTTGTCGCGCACGCCGTAGGCGTAGATCACCCGGTCGAGCAGCTGCTTCGAGCACGCATAGATCCAGCGCTGGCGGTCGATCGGGCCGTACACCAGCGACGTCGTGGCTTCGTCGAGCTTGGCGTCGGTGCTCATGCCGTAGACCTCGGAGGTGGAGGGAAAAATGATCCGCTTCCGGTATTTCGCGCACTGGCGGACGACCGCGAGGTTCGCCTCGAAATCGAGCTCGAAGACACGCAGCGGATCCTTGACGTACTGGATCGGGTTCGCGATCGCGACGAGCGGGATGATCGCGTCGCATTTCTTCACGTGATACTCGATGTACTCGCGGTTGATCGTGATGTCGCCCTCGACGAACTTGAAGCGCGGATCGCCGAGGCTGTCCTCGAGCTTATGGCTGCCGATATCCATGCCGTAGACCTCCCAGTTCTTCTGCTTGAGGATGGCGCGCGTCAGGGAGCTGCCGATGAATCCGTTCGCGCCGAGAATGAGAACTTTGAGAGGCATGGTGGGGGGATTAACCACGAAAATCCGGAAATGACACGACAGAAGATTTCACCGCAAAGCGCGCGAAGGACGCGAAGATCGGAAAAATAGTCAGAGCCGCTGCCCGATCGTCATCGCCGCCCCGGCGGTCCCCCGCCATTCAGTGCGCGTGAGTTCCAGCGCGCCATCGGCCGTGGCCACGACCAGGGGCGAGACCAAGAGGACTTCCCCCGGCGCGCCGCGCCGGCCGCGCGCCGCGGGCGAATCCGGCTCAGCCCACCAGACCATGAGGCGCGCGCCGCCGACATCGGTGAAGGCGCCCGGATAGGGATCGGTCACGGCGCGGATGAGATTGAAAATCTCCCGCGACGGCTGCGTCCAGTTTATCCGGCCGTCCTCCGGCGTGCGTCCGCCGAAATACGTGGCCTTCGCCTCATCCTGCGGAGTTTCCCGCGCGGTGCCGGCGAGCAGCGCGTCGATCTGCCGCGCGAGCACCGTTCGCGCGCAGGGCAGGACTTTCCGGAACGCCTGCTCCGCCGTGTCGCGCGGGCCGATCGTCACGCCCTCCTGGTCGACGATCGCCCCCGCGTCGGCGCTCTTCACCATCCGGTGAAGCGTCATCCCGATTCGCTCCTCCCCGTGCAGCACGGCCCAGTTGATCGGCGCGCGTCCGCGGTAGGCCGGGAGCAGCGAACCATGCAGGTTCCACGCGCCGAGCCGCGGCAGGCCGAGGATCTTCGTGCCGATCATGTGGCGGTAATACACCGACAGAATGAGCTCGGGCTCCAGGGCCGCGATCCGCTCCCGCCACTCCGGGGTGTTCACGCTTTCCGGGGTGAAAACCGGAACGCCTTTCTCCCGCGCGGCGGCCGCAGGCGTCTTGAACCAGATTTTTTCGGCCGGGTTGTCCTCGTGCGTCACCAGGGCCACGACATCGTCCCCGCGCCCCAGCAGCAGCGACAGGCATTCGTAGCCGACCTCGCTGTAACCAAAAAAAAGAATTCGCGGCTTCACCATGCGATCTGACTCACGCGCTCACTCCTTCGTCTCGAGGATTTCCTTCACGAAGTACCGCTGGCGCGCGCGGACCACCTGGTAGGTGCGCCCCACGTATTCGCCGATCAGGCCGATCCCGACCATCGCGACGCTGAGTAGGAAGAACAGGATTCCGAAGAGCGTGAAGATCCCCTCCGCTTCCGCGCCGAGGAAGATACGGCGGTAGGCGAGGTACAGCACCAGCAGGAAACTGCCCACGGAACACAGCCCGGAGAACATCGTGAAATACTGGAGTGGCGCGAGGGAGAATCCGGTGATCAGGTCGAAATTCAGCCGGATCAGGGAAAAAAACGAATAGTTCGAAACGCCGGCGTGGCGCTCCTCGTGTTTCACCCCCACCTCGGCCGGATTGCCGGCGAAGCTGTAGGCCAGCGCGGGGATGAACGTGTTGATCGCCCCGCTGCGCACGATCGCGTCGATGATGGGGCGCGTATAGGCGCGGAGCATGCATCCCTGGTCGCGCATCTCGATGCTCGTGGTCCGCTCCCGGACGAAATTGATGAGCCGCGAGGCATACTTTCGGAAAAACGAATCCCGGCGATTCAGGCGATAACCGCCGACGTAATCGTGGCCCGCGGCGATTTGCTCGAGCAGCTTGGGGATTTCTTCCGGCGGATTCTGCAGGTCGGCATCCAGCGTCACGATGACGTCGCCCCGCACGCGCTCGAATGCGGCCATGATGGCCATGTGCTGGCCGTAGTTCGCGTTGAAATCGATCACCCGCGTGACATCCGGCCGCGCCGCGTGCTGCGCCTTGAGCAACTCGATCGAACGATCCTGCGACCCGTCGTTCGTGAAGATCACCTCGTAGCGCCGCCCGATCGAATCCAGCACCGGATACAGGCGCGCAAACAGGGTGGGCAGGTTCAGCTCCTCGTTATAAACCGGGATGACCACCGAAAGCCGCACCGGGGATTCCGCGCTCATGATTTTTGATGGCCCCGCAGGATGGACGCGAGCGTCTCGACGACCCGGACCACGTCCGCCCGCGTCATCGCCGGGAACAGCGGGATCGTCATCGTGTTTCGGCCGGTGTATTCCGCCTGCGGGAAATCGCCGGGCTTCCAGCCAAGGCGCCGGTAAAGCGCGAACAGGTGAATCGCCGGATAATGGATGCCTGTGCCGATCCCGGCCGCGTGCATCAGCGCCATCACCTCGGCGCGCTTGATCGTCAGCCGCTCCTCGGGCAGCACCACCTGGAACATGTGCCAGTTGGTCTGCGTGAAATCCGCCGGCGGCAGCCGCAGGCCGAGCCCGCGGACGGCCGGCGCCGCGAGCAGCTCGAAATAAACCCGCGCCAGCTCGCCGCGCTTCGCGTTGAACTCCTCCAGGTGCGGAAGTTGCCCCAGCCCCACCCGCGCCGCGACATCCGTGAGATTGTATTTTCCGCCGACGAGCTCGACCTCCATGCCGTCAAAGCCCGTGCGCACCACCCCCTGCAGACGGTATTGCTCGGCCAGCCTGGCCTCGCGCTCGTCGTTCAGCACCAGGGCTCCCCCTTCGATGCTCGTGATGTTCTTGTTCGGATGAAAGCTGAAGGACACGAAGTCCCCAAAGCTGCCGATCCGCCGGCCGTTCCAGTGGCTCCCGAAGGACTGCGCGGCGTCCTCGACGACCCGCAGGCCGTGTTTCTTCGCAATCGCGTAAAGCCGGTCGCGATCGACGGGAAGCCCGCCGAGATCGACCGGGATGATCGCCCTCGTCGCCGGGGTGATCGCAGCCTCGATCCGCCCGAGGTCGATGTTCCGCGTCGCCGGATCGATGTCGACGAACACCGGCCGCGCCCCGACCTCCAGCACCACGTTGCTCGTCGCCACCCACGAAAGCGGCGTGGTGATCACCTCGTGCCCCGGCCCCACGCCGGCGATCCGGAGCGCGATCTCCATCGTGCAGGTGCCGGAATTGAAGACGCGCACCGGACGACCGCCGCAATGCTCGGAAAGTTTCGCCTCGAACGCGCGCGCCTGCGGGCCGGTCGTCAGCTGCCCCGAGCGCAGCACCTCGACCACCCCCGCGATCGTGGCCTCGTCGACCGACGGCCGGGAAAACGGCAGGAACGCGGCGGCGGCCTGGGTGGCTTGAAGCGGCTTCGTTGGGGCGGAGGCGGACATGTCAGGGCTGGTTGCTGAAGAGATAATGGCCCGCGGACTGCCCGAGCAAATGATAATGAAACGCCGGATCGGCCAGCAGATCCTTCACATCCCGGCGGCGGGCGACGACCCAGATCCGCCCGGGTGCGTCCCACAGCCGCCGAAACTCGGCTTCGCCGATGAAGCGCCCGCTCGCGCGCGCCGCCGCGTCCTCCTCGAGCTCGAGCTCGCCCTTGAAATCCACGAGGTCGACCGTGCGCGCCGAGTAGTAGGTGAAATCGTGGAAAAATTCATGGTAGTGCATCACGCGGTCGCCCTCGCGCGCCAGCGCGCGGACCTGGAGGGCCAGTTCCTTCGTCCCCGGCCGCATGATGTGCGGCGCCGCAAACTGGAGCACGGCGAAGAACGCCGCCATCGTGACAAACACCGCGGTCAGCGCGGCCAGGCTTCCGCGAACCTTCGCCAGCCACGGGGCGAACACGCCGCCGAGGACCAGGACCGCCGCCATCGCGAATGCGGCCGGTCGCAGCGCCAGCGCCTGCGCCGGATCCAGGCGAAACACCGCCGGCCGCATCACGGCGACCGACAGCGCCACCGCCAGCAGGCCGCTGAGAAACGAAAAGACCCCGAAGCCGAAGCGGAGCCGGCGCGGCTCGCCGGCCTCCACTACCTTCGCGAGCCACGCGCCGATCAGCACCGCCAGCGCGGGAAACACGGGAAGGATGTACGGCGGCAGCTTCGACGCCGACTTCGTGAAGAAGAGAAAGACAAACACCACCCACGTCACGAGAAACCACGCCTCGGCGTTCCGGCCGCGCGCCGCCCAGCCGCCCCGCAGATGGTCGCGCAGCGCCGGGGCGAGGAATCCGACCCAGGGAATCAATCCCGCGAAGACGATTCCGATGTAATACCACCAGGCGGCGGTCCGCGACGCCGCCGGCGTCATGAACCGCAGCCAATGCTCGTACACGAAATACCGGTGGGCCCACGTTTCGTTGCGCGAGGCCGCCAGGAGATGCCACGGCACCGTGATCGCGAGAAAAAGGACCAGCCCGGTCGGGAGATAAAACGGGCGCAGCCGCTTCCATTGGTTGAAGACGAGCAGCCAGAGAAACATCACGGCGCCCGTCACCAGCACGCCGATCAGCCCTTTCGTCAGCGTCGCGCAGGCCGCTCCCAGATACAGTCCATAAAAGAGCCGGCGCCGGCGCGGACCGGCGGGCTCGTTCACGCCGAGGATGAAGCAGAACAGCGCCGCGCTCATCAGGACCGACACCGCCATGTCGAGCAGGAGGATGTGCGCGAGCGCGAAATAGAGCAGCGACGTGCCGAGCACGAGCGCCGACGCGATGCCGGCGTCGCGCCCATAGAGCCGGCGCGCCGCGGCGTACGTCAGCAGCACGCCGCCGAGGGCGAACAGCGCGGCCGGCGCACGGGCCGACCACTCGCCGGGCCCGAGGACGCGCAGCGCCGCGGCCGTCGCCCAATACATGAGCGGCGGCTTTTCGAAATAGTTCACGCCGTTGAGCCGCGGCGTCACCCAGTCTCCCGCGGCAATCATCTCGCGCGGGATTTCCGCGTACCGGCCCTCGTCGGGATTGCCCAGCGGATAACTTCCCAGCCGGAACCCGAACAGCAGCGCGAACAGCAGCGCGAGCCAGAGCAGGTCGCGCGACCAGGCGACGGGGGCCGGCGCGGCGGGGGATTCAGGGCGAAACATGACGGAAGGTCGCCGGCCGGCCGGCGTGGTTCAAGGGAGCAGGCTGGAAGGCGCAGGAGGTTTGGCGATTTTTTTCGTGCGCCCGGGCGGCGTTGCGCGCCAAATCGGCGGCGACATGGCGGCGGCGAAAAATTTCACCTTCATCTGCGGCTCCGACGATTTCCTCGTCGGCCGCCTCGGCCAGCAGCGCTTCGACGCGCTCGCGGCGGAGGCGTCCGACGAATTTTCCCGCGAAGTGCTGAACGGGTTTGCCGCCAACGTCGGCGAGGTCGAGACCACCCTCAGCCGGTTCCGGGAAAGCGTGCAGACCGTCCCGATGTTCGGCGGCCGGCGCGTCATCTGGCTCAAGGATGTGAATTTTCTCGCCGACACCGTCACGGGCCGCGCGGAAAGCACCCTGCAGCTGGTGGAGGATCTCCAGCAGGTTCTCCAATCGGTGAACCCGGACGAGACGGCGGTGCTCGTCACCGCCGCGCCCGTCGACCGCCGCCGCTCCTTCCCGAAATGGTGCGAGAAGAATGCCGACTTCACGCTGGTGGGCGGCGACGAGGGCGACGGCGCGCTGGAGGCCGTGGTCCTCGCCGAGGCGCAGGCCGTCGGCGCCGCGCTGTCGCCCGATGCGGCGCGTCTCCTGCTCGCGAAGATCGGCGGCAACACCCGGCTTCTCGTCGAGGAGGTCCACAAGCTCGCCACCTACGTCGGCATCGGCGAGACGATCCAGGACACGCACGTCGCCGAGCTCACGCCCAATGTCGCCGAAGGGGATTTCTTCGAGGCGGCCGAGGCCTTTTTCAGCGGCGACCTGCAGTGGACGCTGGCGGCGCTGCAGCGGCATTTCTTTTCCGGCGGCGATGCGCGGCCGGTGATTTCCGCCCTGCAGAACCGGAACCGCATCCTCCTGCAGGTGCGGGCGCTCGTCGATGCGGGCGACGTGCGCGTGGGCCCGCGGGGACTCGACGGATTCGCGAAGGCCCAGGCAGCGCATGCCGGGAAATTCGCGGGGGTCACCGAGAAGAGTTCGTACCATCTTTTCACCCAGAACCCCTGGTACCTCGGCAAGCTCGCGGGCAGCGCCAAACTCCCGACGCTGCGCCGGCTGATCGACAACCAGCAGGAATTCATCGGCGCCTTCGAGGAGATCACGCGCCGGGCCCACGAGCAGGAGGAAGTCCTCCGGGAGATGACCGTCCGCTGCCTGGCGGTCACCTGACGCCGCCGAAGACCGTGAAGGGCGCGTCGCGCCAAAAGCACTCGGGCTCGCTGAAACCGGCCGACCGCAGCAGCTCGAGTTCGACGCTGAGCGGCGGATAATAATCCTGTTTTCCCCACTCGGCGAAATAGTCGCGGGCCTGGCGCTCGGCGATGCCCTGGGTGCCCATGAAATCCGCCCACCACTGGAACGTCGCGTCCCGGAGCCATGGCGTGGTGCTCATCGTCGTGTCCGCGTTCGCGAACAGCCCGCCGGGCCGCAGCGCCTGATGAATGCTGGCGTAGATTTTCCCCTTGGCCGCGAGGTCCTTCACGTGGTGCAGCGCGATGCAGCCGACCACCGCGTCGCAGCGCGTCAGCGGCTCGGCAAACGAGCGCTCGACCAGCCGGACGCGGTCGCCGAAGCGGGCGCAGCGTTCCCGCGCCACCTCGAGCATCGCGGGATCGGTGTCCCAGATTTCAACCCGCACCCCGGGAAATTTCTCCGCGACGGCCGCGGCCAGCGCGCCGGTGCCGCCGCCCAGGTCCAGCACGGTGCCGCCGGGCGGCAGCCTGCCGGCCAGCAGCTTCAGCTGCACGGTCCGCATCGTGTCGTAGTTCGGAATCACCGTGCGGATGAACCGGTCGTAGTCCGAGATCCGGACGTGAAGGTGCGCGGAAACCGAATGGGCCACGCCGCGACCCTGCAAAAATCCGCGGCCGAGGCGAGTCCGGAGCGCGCTCTTGCGTCGGACGCGGGGACGACTTGAGCTTCCGCGATGACCTCCCTCCCCACGCAATTTTCCGGTGTGACCGTCACGGCGAAGGCCAATGTCTACTTCGACGGCAAGGTCGTCAGCCACACGGTGCTCTTTCCCGACGGCGCGAAGAAAACGCTTGGGCTGATTTTCCCCGGCTCGTTCCACTTCAACACCGGCGTCCCGGAACGGATGGAAATCGTCGCCGGAAAATGCCGGGTGACCCTCGACAATGGGGACTCCACGCGGGACTACGCCGACGGCGAGCATTTCGACGTCGCGGGAAAGAGCGGGTTCACGATCAAGGTCGCGAACGGAACCTGCGAGTACATCTGCTCGTTTTTGTAATCGGGAATCGCGGATCGCGATCGCAGTTCGGAGATCGTAGTTCGGAGTTCGGTTTCGGGTTGTCTTGCCGACGACCAGCGAGGTGCCTGGAACTTTTCGCGATCCGCGATCCACAATTGAACATTGGCATCGGGCGCGCCCCCTGCTTATTCAGCGGGCTTGCTGTGAACGACCTCTCGCCGACCTCCGACCCGATTCCCAACGTCCTGGCCGAACGTTATGCGTCGTCGGCGATGAAGGACGTCTGGTCGCGGCACGGCCGCGTGGCGCTCGAACGCGATTTCTGGATCGCAGTGATGAAGGCGCAGCGCGACCTCGGCGTGCCGATTCCGGCCGACGCGATCCGGGACTACGAGAAGGTGAAGGACCAGATCGACCTGGCGTCGATCGCGAAGCGCGAGCGCGTGACGCTGCACGACGTGAAGGCGCGCATCGAGGAATTCTCCGAGCTGGCCAAGCGCCAGTTCATCCACCTCGGCCTCACGAGCCGCGACCTGACCGAGAACGTCGAGCAGCTGCAGATTTTCCGCGCGCTCAAGGTGGTGCATTTCAAGGCGGCCGCCGCGCTGCTCGCGCTTTCCCGCCAGGCCGAGGCGCACCGCGACCTGATGATCACCGCGCGCACCCACAATGTCCCGGCCCAGCCGACGACGTTCGGGAAACGGCTGGCGATGTTCGGACAGGAACTGCTCATCGCGTTCGTGCGGGTGGAGGAGCTGCTGGCGCGGTATCCGGTCCGCGGACTCAAGGGCGCCGTCGGCACGCAGCTCGACCAGCTCACTCTCCTCGGCGGCGACGCGGCGAAGGTCGACCAGCTCGAGGCGCGCGTGCTGAAGCATCTCGGGTTTCACGCGTCGCTCGGCGCGGTCGGCCAGGTTTATCCGCGGTCGCTCGATTTTGAAGTCGTCACCGCGCTTCATCAGGCCGGCGCCGCCGCCGCGAGCTGCGCCACGACGCTGCGCCTCATGGCCGGAGCGGGACTGCTGACCGAGGGATTCCAGGACGGCCAGGTCGGCTCCTCCGCGATGCCGCACAAGGTCAACGCCCGGAACTGCGAGCGCATCTGCGGCTTCTCGACGATTCTCGCGGGCTATGTCGCGATGACCGCGGGCCTAGCCGGGCACCAGTGGAACGAGGGCGACGTGTCCTGCTCCGTCGTCCGCCGCGTCGCGCTGCCCGATGCGTTTTTTGCGATCGACGGATTGCTCGAGACTTACCTGACCGTCCTCCGCCAGATGGAGGTGTTTCCCGCCGCGGTAGGCGCCGAGAACCAGCGCAACCTGCCGTTCCTGGCGACGACCACGATCCTGATGGAGGCGGTGAAGCATGGCGCCGGGCGCGAGACGGCGCACGAGGCGATCAAGGAGCACGCCCTCGCCGCCGCGAAGGCGCTGCGCTCCGGGGGCGCCGACGCCGACCTGCTCACCCGCCTCGCAGGCGACAAGCGCGTCGGCCTCGGAAAAAAAGCGCTGCAGGCGATCCTCGCGGAGAACGCGCGTTTCGTCGGCGCGGCGCCGCACCAGGTCGACGCCTTCCTGGCCGAAGTGAAGCCCCTCGCGAAAAAGCACAAGGGCGCCGCGGAATACCGTCCGGCGCGGCTGCTCTGACTGCCGCACCGGGGAAGGGCCGGATTGCGCGTCATTTTTCCGGCGGATTTCGCCGCCCGAAAATTGGGTTTGCATACCTAGTGACCGACGCGCTTTCTTGCCCGTTCACGTTGTTTCCAACCCTTTATTCATACTGTCATGGCTGAACTAGCAGGAAATGTTTTGGTGGGCCAGTCCGGTGGCCCCACCGCCGTCGTCAACGCCAGTGTCGCGGGCATCATCGCCGAGGCCTTGAACCACGATTGCGTGGAGGAAATTTACGGTTCGCTCAACGGCGTGCTCGGCCTCCTGCAGGAAGACCTGATCGACCTGGCTTCGGAGTCGCAGCAGCAGATCCGCGCCCTCCGGCACACGCCCGGAGCCGCCCTCGGGTCCTGCCGCTACAAGCTCAAGAAACAGGCCGACTACGACCGCGTGCTCGAGGTGTTCAAGGCGCACAACATCCGCTACTTTTTCTACATCGGCGGCAACGACTCCCAGGACACCGCCGCGAAGATCTCGGCGCACGCCAAGGCGCAGGGCTACGAGCTGCGCGTGATCGGCGTCCCGAAAACCGCCGACAACGACCTGCCGGCGACGGATCATTGCCCCGGCTACGGCAGCGCGGCGAAGTTCATCGCCACCACCGTCCGCGAGCTCGCGGCCGACAACGAGGCGATGGGCCAGGGCGACCTGGTTTCGATCATCGAGGTGATGGGCCGGGGCGCCGGCTGGATCGCCGCCAGCGCCGCCCTCGCGAAACGCCGCGACCAGCCGCACGATTCGCCGCACCTGATCTACCTGCCGGAAATTCCCTTCAGCCAGGAAAAGTGCCTCGAGGACATCCGCCGCGTGCTCAAGCGCGAGAAGTTCTGCCAGATCGTCGTCGCCGAGGGGCTGACCGACGCCGACGGCAACTACGTCTCCGCCGATCCGGCGACCGACGCGTTCGGCCATGCCCAGCTCGGCGGCGTCGGCGAATTTCTCAAGGACCTCGTCGAAACCAACCTGCCCGGCGTGAAGGCGCGCCTGGCGGCGCCCGGCCTGATGCAGCGCTGCGCCGCGCACGCCGCGTCGAAGACGGATGCGGACGAGGCCTTCCTCGCCGGCCAGGGAGCGGTCAAGGCGGCGATCGACGGCGAAACGGACAAGCTCATCACGCTCGTCCGCGGCGACACCGACACGTACTCCTGCGAAACCGGGCTCGCGCCGCTGGCCGACGTCGCGAACAACGTGAAGAAACTTCCCCGCGAATGGATCAACGAGGACGGCGTGAGCATGAACTTCCAGTTCATCCGCTATGCGCAGCCCCTCATCCAGGGAGAAGTGACGATCCCCCACGACAGCGGCGTGCCGGTGTTTGCGCGGCTGGATCGGGTCCGGGTCGAAAAGGTCCTGCCGGCATACGTCGCGTAATCCCGCGCAAGGTCTTCTGCTTTCAAAGCCGGTCCCGCAAGGACCGGCTTTTTTGCGGGTGGAATATTGGCGCCAACGCGCTCCGCTTATTTCCCGTTCCGTCGCTCGCCGTTCACGATGAACGGTTCGGCAAACGCGATGAGCTCGCCGTTGGGACGCCGCAGCGGCTCGCCGGAATACTGCGGGAGATAAACCCGCCGCCAATGCGGCGTCGTGTTGTACCCGCTGCGGTGCAGGACCGTGCTCGAGAAGACCGCGATGCTCCCGGCCGGGACGATCACCGGGTCGCCGGGGTCGGCGCCAAAATAACCCTCGAGATCCTGGCTCTCCGGATTTTTCCGGTGCGGGAAAACCTCGCGCGATCCCGCGCGCGAGTAAGGCAGCAGGTGGACCGTGCCGTTGGCCTCGTTGACGTCGTCCAGCGTCACCCAGCAGGTGATGTACGGCCGGTGCGCGGTGCCGACGTAGGCGGAATCCTGGTGCCAGCTGAACTTGGTGCCCTTTTCCGGGCCCTTCACCACGAATTGCTCCCAAAACAGATAGGCGTTGTCGCCGAGCGTCGCGCGGCAGATCTCGGCCATCACATCGCTGTAGATGAACTCGGCGAGACGGCTGCCCTTGTGGCGGTTCGCGATGAAGTACCGGCTGCCCCTGATGTTCAACCCCTGCTGTGTTTCGCCCGCGGCCTCCATTTCGTCATCGTAGGCCGAGATGAACTGCCCGCAGACCTCCCGCATCATCGCCAGGTGCGCCGGCGGGACCACGCTCGTGAGGATGAAAAACCCTTCATCGTGAAACTGCTGAACCTGGCTGGTGGTGATCGGCATTCCGCCGGGAGCTGACACGAAAACCGGCCGAAGCGGAACCAGATTTTCCGCGTCCCGAATTCAGGCCCGGGCAAATCCGGAGAAGCCTCAGGCTTCGACGGCGGCGACGCTCACGTAGGGTTCCTCGTGCAGCGACGATGTCCGGGTGCCGGCCAGGAGCTGCCACCACACGCGGGCGCAGGTGAGCACGACGACGGCCACCAGCACCACGAACGCGCCGGTGACGCCGGCATTCACGTGATGGTTGAAAAGCTGCTGCCGCCAGATGGCCAGCTGCGCCGGAGTTCCGCCGACGGAAATGTTGCGGGCCAGGGCGTCCGCCGCGGAGAGAAAGCCGAGGCGCGGGTCGGCGCTGAAAATTTTCATCCACCCCGCCGACATCGTCACCGCGAGCAGCCAGACCAGCGGCAGGACAGTGGTCCAGGCATAGCGCGCGCGGCCCATCTTGATCAGGACCGTGGTGCCGAGCGAAAGGGCGAGCACGGCCAGGAGCTGGTTGGCAATTCCGAAGATCGGCCACAGCGAATTGATGCCGCCAAGCGGGTCGACCACCCCTTGGTAGAGAAACCATCCCCAGGCGGCGACGAAGAGCGTGGTGGCCGCGGTGTTGCCCACGAACGAGCGGGTGTTCGCCAGAGGGCGCCAGGCCATCCCGAGAAGATCCTGGACCAGAAAACGCCCGACCCGCGTGCCGGCGTCGATGGTCGTCAGGATGAACAACGCCTCGAACATGATCGCGAAGTGATACCAGAGGGCGAGCGCGGCCTGGCTGCCGACGACGCCCGCGAACATGTGCGCCATGCCGACGGCGAAAGTGGGGGCGCCGCCCGTCCGGCCGACCATGGTTTTTTCGCCCACGCTGGCGGCGAGGGCGGACATGTCGGCGGCGGTGACGGGAAAGCCCAGCGCCGTCACGCGCGCGGTCACTTCCGCCGCCGAGCCGCTCATGTTGATCGCAAAATAGTGTCCCGGCTCCATCGCGCAGGCGGCGATCAGCGCCATGATGCCCACGCACATCTCGGTGATCATGGCGCCATAGCCGATGATCCGGATGTCGCTCTCGCGCGTGATGAGCTTCGGCGTCGTGCCCGAGGCGATCAGGGAATGAAACCCGGAAATCGCCGCGCACGCGATCGTGATGAAACAGAACGGGAAGACGGGGCCCGCGAAGACGGGGCCGCTGCCGTCGATGAATTTCGTGACCGCCGGCATCCGCAGGTGCGGGGCGAGGATGACGATCGCGACGCCGAGCGCGGCGACGGTGCCGATTTTCATGAAGGTGCTCAGGTAATCGCGCGGAGCGAGCAGCAGCCACACGGGCAGGATCGAGGCGAGCAGGCCATAGCCCATGATCCACCATGCGAGCGTGCTTCCCCTGAGGGTGAGCACGGACTCGAGCGGCGAGCCCGCGATGAATTTTCCCCCGTAAACCGCGGCGAGCAGCGCGACGACGCCGAAGGCGCTGATCCAGCCGAGCCGGCCGGCGCCGGAACCGCCGTTCCTCATGGCCAGCCCCATCAGGACGGCGATCGGCATGGTGGCGGCGATGGTGAAGAGGCCCCACGGACTTTCCGCGAGCGCCTTGACGACCACCAGCGCCAGCACGGCGAGGAGGATGACCATGATCGCGATGATGCTGACGAGGGCGATGAATCCGGCGAAGGGTCCGACCTCCTCGGCGACCATCTGCCCGAGTGATTTTCCGCGGCGGCGAACCGAACAGAAGAGGATGACGCAATCGTGGACCGCACCGCCGAGGGTGGCGCCGACGAGGATCCAGAGCATGCCGGGAAGGAAACCGAATTGGGCCGCAAGGACGGGGCCGACGAGCGGCCCAGGTCCGGCGATGGCGGCGAAATGGTGCCCGAAGACGACCCACCGGTTGGTTTTGACGAAGTCCTTTCCATCCTCGTGAACCATGGCCGGAGTGGCCCGGAGCTCATCGAGCGTAAGGACCTTGGCCATCAGCCAGGCCGAGTGAAAGCGGTAGGAAACCGCAAAAACGCAGACGGCGGCGACGACCATCCAGAGCGCGCTGACATTCTCGCCCCGGCCCCACGCGAGCGCGATGATCGACGCCGTGCCGGCCAGAATGACGGCCGACCAGCCGACGATGCGAGTCCACGGGGTTGGGGAGACAGCAGAATTCATGGGGTCAAAATCGAGGTGCTCGTGGAACCATGAGAACTCACCTCCCGTGCGCAAGCGCTTCGATTCAGCCCTGCCCACCCGCGACCACTCATCCAGGGACCCGCTCCTGCCTCCCGTCCTTCGTCTGAAAACCAATGGGTCAGCCCCTTATCTTTGAGGTGCCAGCCCATGTGTTCAGGTGTCGTTATCGCCGATTGATTCCAAAAGACGCCGCAGTTCGGGACTGACGTGACGCAGTTCCGCCAGATGCGCGGCGGACAGCTGGCTGATCATTTTTTCGCCCTTGGGAGTGATTTTCACCTCGATCCTCCGTCGATCGGCCTTCGAAGGCACCCGGCGGAGCAGCTGGCGCTTCGCGAGGCGATCGATCAGCCCGACGGCGCTGTGATGCCGCAACTGGAGGCGCTCTGCGATTTCCCCGATCGAAGCGGGATCCCTTCCCGGAAAACCCTTGATCGCCAGCAGGGCCTGGTGCTGCTGCGGCGTCAGGCCCGTCTCGCGCGCCTTTTCCTGGCTGAAACGCTGGAATCGGCGGAGCGCATGGCGCCATGCGGCCAGGAGCTCGTAATGCGATTGCGAAAGCCGCGGTCGGGAGGAGGCCATGGTCGGGGCCCCGACCAAACGCGCGTCGGCCGGATGGCACAACCCTTTTGAGTTGTATCGTAGTACGATATAATTACTCGTCTCCCTTTATGCCAGCCCAAGCCGCCGCGCACCCGCCCTCCGCCCTGTCCGATTTCAGCACCGACCGCCGGGTGCTCCTGCTTTGCGCGCTCGCCCTGCCGGTCGGCGCAGCCGGCGCCGTGATCGCCAAGGCGCTCCTCTGGCTCATCGCCGTGATCACGAACGCCTCGTTCTTCCTCCGGTTTTCGTCCGCCCCCGCGGCGCCCGAGGCGAACGCTCTCGGCCTGGCGGTCATCCTCGTGCCCGCCGTCGGCTCCCTGCTGATCGGGCTGATGGCGCGCTACGGTTCCGAAAAAATCCGCGGTCACGGCATCCCGGAGGCGCTCGAGGCGATTCTCCTCGGCAGGAGCCTGATCGACCCGAAGGTCGCCGTGCTGAAGCCCGTGTCCTCCGCGATCTCGATCGGCACCGGCGGACCGTTCGGCGCGGAAGGGCCGATCATCATGACCGGGGGGGCGCTGGGATCGATCTTCGCCCAGCGCTTTCACCTCTCGGCCGCCGAGCGCAAGACGCTCCTCGTGGCCGGAGCCGCCGCGGGGATGTCCGCGGTTTTCGCGACGCCGGTCGCCGCCGTGCTCCTCGCGGTCGAACTCCTGCTTTTCGAGTGGAAGCCGCGCAGCTTCATTCCCGTGGCCGTCGCCGCGATCGCCGCGTCAATCCTGCGTGTTCCCCTTCTGGGCGAAGGACCGATCTTTCCCGTGCCGCCCCATCCGTCGCTTGCGCCGGCGGCGCTCGGCTTTGCGGTGGTGATCGGCGTGGCGGCGGGCCTCGGCTCGGGGCTTCTCACCGGGCTCGTCTATGCCTGCGAGGATCTGTTCGCGAAGCTGCCGGTTCATTGGATGTGGTGGCCCGCGATCGGCGGCCTCGTGGTGGGCGTCGGCGGCTACCTCGACCCGCGCGTGCTCGGAGTCGGGTACGGCACGATCCATCATCTGATGCTCGGCCAACTGCTGGGCGCGTCGCTCGTGGCGCTGGTCGTCGCCAAGGGCCTCGTCTGGGCCGTCGCGCTCGGCTCGGGCACTTCGGGGGGCGTGCTCGCGCCGCTGCTCATGATCGGCGGAGCCATTGGCGCCCTCGTGGGCGCGCGTTCGGGAATCGGCGATCCGGGACTGTGGGCGATGGTGGGCATGGCGGGAATGATGGGCGGAACGATGCGTTCGCCGCTGACCGGAATGGTCTTCGTCCTCGAGATGACGCATGACCTCAACGCGCTGCCGGCGCTCCTCATCGGCAGCGTGGCCGCGCTCTGCGTGACCGTGCTGCTCCTGCGCCGGTCGATCCTCACCGAAAAACTCGCCCGCCGCGGCCAGCACATTGCGCGCGAATACAGCGTCGACGTATTCGAGCTCTCCCGCGTCGCCGACGTGATGGATCGCCATCCGCCAATCGTGCCGGCGTCGATGTCCGTCGCCGCGCTGTCCGACCGGATCGCCGCCGGCGATCCCGCGCTCGCCGGCCGGCAAGGCACGCTGCTCGTCGATCCGGACGGAAACCTCGCGGGCGTGGTCACCCGGGGCGATCTCATGCGCGTCCTCCAGGACGGAAACGCCAGCCGCGTTCCCCTGGGCGAGATCGCGGAGAAAAACCTCGCGGTGGCTCACCCCGATGAGACGCTGCACGATGCCATCGCGAAAATGCTGAAGCGGGACGTCGGTCGCCTGCCCGTGGTCGAGCGCGCGAATCCGAACAAAATCGTCGGTTACCTCGGCCGCGCCGACATTCTCGCCGCCCGCAGGCGCCTGCACGAGGAGGAGGAACACCGGGAAAGGGCGCCGTTTGCGCGCCGCGCCTGACGAAGAAATTCCGCGGGTCGCGGCGCAGGAGCTGCTTACCCGGGAAGCTCATCATGAAATTTGCGCGCATCCGGAATCGATTCCGCCGGCTGGAATCAAAGGAACCGCGCGCCTTGATCGGATGACGATGACTTGTGCCGCCCACGCCGAAATTTGACCTGACGCTCCGCGTCGGCTGCAGCCTGGGCTATGAGGCCACCGGGCCCGCCTGGGTGCTCCTGAACGTGCAGCCCCTGCCCGCGCGCAACCACGCGGTCGTGTTCCAGGCCCTCGCCCTGGGAAATAATCTCCCCGCCGACGAATTCACCGACAGCCACGGGAACCGCGTCTGGCGGGTCAGGCTCGCGTCCGGCAGCAACGCCATCCGGCACGACGCGATCATCGCGGCGCAGTCGGGCCCCGACAACCACGACGTGCCTTCCGGCTCGCCGGTCTCGCCCGGCGAACTGCCGCCGGAATTGCTCCGCTACACGCTGCCGAGCCGCTACTGCGACTCGGACAAGCTCTCGAATTTCGCGTGGGAAAAATTCGGGCGGATCGAACACGGCCTCCCGCGCGTGCGGGCGATCAGCCGATGGCTGCACGAAAACATCGAATACCGCTACGGGTCGGGCCGGCCGGACCTCTCGGCGTGGGACGTCCTCCAGCGCGGCTACGGCGTCTGCCGCGACTTCGCCCACCTCGCGGTCGCGCTGAACCGGACCTTCAACCTTCCGGCGCGCTACGTCACGGGACATCTCGCGGACATCGGGTTTCCCGATCCGGAAAACCACATGGACTTCCACGCCTACGGAGAGGTCCACGTCGGCGGGAACTGGCACACGACCGACGCGCGTTTTCACGTCCCGCGGATCGGGCGGATCAAGATTTCCTGCGGCGCCGATGCGGTCGACGGCGCATTTTCGACGATCTATGGAGGAGCCACGCTGACGTACTTCCAGGTCTGGGCCTACCAGGTCCCGCGCGGCGCCGTCGGGGTCGGCGATCCCCTCGACTTTTCCCGCCGGCTGGACAACACCACGATGGTCCGGGTCGAGGAGCCTTATTCCGTCGAGGTCAGAAATTGAAGCGATCGCTATTATCGCGCGTGAAGATGAACGGTTCGCCGAGAAGAACGTTGTCCCCGACGACCCGCTTTTCGCCGAGCGAGCCGGCCTTGAAACTCGTTGCGCCGGGCTTCAGTTCGCCCGTGACCAGTTTCACGGCGGTGTAGGCGGTCAGGTATCCGAGGTCGCCCGTGTTCCAAAGAATCACGCAGTCGGTCACGCCCTCCTTCACGTACCGGCGGTTTTCGTTGGGCAGCCCAAGCCCCATCACTTTCACTTTGCCGGCCTTGCCGGCCTGCTTCACGGCTTCGGCGGCTCCGGGCACGCCGGGGGTGCAGATCGCCATGATGAGCTTCAGGTCCGGGTACGCGCTCATCAGCGCGGTCGCCTCGGACTGCGCCCGGTCCTTGAGATCGTCGCTCGGCCGCACCGCGACCACCTTCATGCGCGGGTATTTTTCCGCGAGGCGCGGTTCGATGCGCTTCAGCCATTCGCGCTGATTCGAGGCCGTCAGCGTCGCGGTGATGATCGCAATCTCCCCTTCCCCGCCCGTCAGCCGCGCCGCCTCGTCGGCCAGCGTGTTCGCGATCCCCTCAGGCGTCGCCTGGTTCACGAAAAAGCTCCGCGCGTCCGGCGCCGCGTCGGAATCGAACGCGATCACCTTGATGCCCTGCCGCTGCGCTTTCCGGAGGGCGGTCGAAAGGCTTTCCTTGTTCTCCGCCGCGACGGCGATGACGTCCACGCCGAGGGTGATCCAGTTCTCCACGATTTCGTTCTGCTTCGCCGCGTTGGTGTCGACCGGCCCGTCGAAGAGCAGTTCGGCGCCAAGCTCCTTCGCCGCGATGTCCGCGCCGGCCTTGCACGAAATGAAGTACGCGTTGCCCTTGGCCTTGGGCATCATTGCGACGACGACTTTCTGTTCGGCCGCACCGGCGGCGGCCAGCGCGGAAACGAAGAGCAGGCAGAGAAGGGGTATTTTCATGGGGATTTTGGGATGGGGAGATTTTCGGGCAGAGGGGTTCGCGGCCGCCGCGCGGACAGGAGTTTCGGGGCCGCACCCAGGGCCAGCGCGACCAGGAGCAGCATTCCGGTGAGCAGGCCGGCCGATTCCTCGGCCGCGTTCAAGCGGATAACCGCCGGGAGCGCCGCCAGTCCGTTCTTCAGCACGGCGATCACCGCGATGCCGAGCAGGGTACCGGGCACCGTTCCGCGCCCGCCAAAAATACTCGTGCCACCCAGCACCACTGCCGTGATCGCGAAAAGCTCGTAGCCAACGGCGGCGTCCGCCTTCGCCTGGCCCAGCCGCGCGGTGTAGATGAGCGCCGCCAGCGCGGCGATCGCTCCCGCCATCACGTACGCCAGCGCCGTCGTCCGCCCGACCGCGAGACCGGCGTAACGCGCGCCTTCCGGCGAGAATCCGATCACCCGGAAGACGCGGCCCGTCATTCTCCGATGCACGAGCGTCCAGATGAACAGCGCGACCACGAGGAAGACCCACGCCTGCGTCGGCAGACCCAGCCATCGCTCCTGGCCGAGAAAAAGAAATCCCACGGGAAAATCCGTGTAGGTCACGGCCCCGCGCGTCAACGCCTCGGCCAGCCCGCGAAAGAGCGAGTACGTTCCCAGGGTCACGATCAGGGGCGGGAGCCTGAAGCGCGCGATGAAGAGCGCGTTGACGCCTCCGGCCGCGGCGCCGGCCAGCAGCGTCGCCCCCGCCGCGCACCAGACCGGCAGGCCGGCATCGTGCCAGAGCCGGCCAAAGACCACGGCGCAGAAACCAAGCACCGAGGCCACCGAGAGATCGATTCCCGCGGTGAGGATCACGGGCGTCAGGGCCAGCGCCAGCAGGCCGATTTCGCAGGAATGGCGGAGGATGTCGAACTGACGCTCCATCGTCCCGAAGCCGACGACGATCCCGCGACGGTTGGTCGACGTCCCAAACCGGTAAAACACCAGCCACTCGATCACGAGCAGGACCACGAGCAGCGTCTCGTAGCGGAAAACGATCCGCCGCCACCCCGGCGCCGCGCCTGTCGTCGGGCGCTTCATGCCGCCGCGGCCTTCGCCGGTGGAGATTTTTTCGCACGCGGCCGCGCGATTTCGGTGGCGCAAGCCAGGAGAATGATTCCGCCCTGGATCGCCTTCTCCCAATACGCCTCGATCCGCAGATGCGTCAGCGCGGACGGAATGCACGCCAGCAGCAGCAGCCCGATCGCCCCGCCCCACACGCTGCCGCGTCCGCCGGAAATGGCGACGCCGCCGACGACGACCGCCGCGATCGCCTTCAATTCCAGGCCGGCGCCCGCGAGAGGCTGGACCTGCGGGGACTGGACGATGTTCATCACCGCCGCCAGGCCGCACAGCGCGCCCATCCCGGCAAACGCGGCAAACGTCACGCGGCGCGGCCTAATTCCCGCGAGCCGCGCCGCCTCCGCATCGGAACCGACGGCATAAAAATGACGCCCCGCGGCGAACGAGTGCAGCGCGAACGCGGATCCCGCCAGCACGGCCAGCGCGATGGCGAGCACCGACCACTGGCCGGGCGTCTGCTCCAGTCCGAACCATTGCACGCGGTCCGGCAGGTTCACGAATTCGCCCTGCTGCACGAGGTTCAACCCCTGCCGCAGCGTCACCATCGTCGCGAGCGTCACGACGATCGAGGGCAGACCCAGGCCCGCCACGAGCGCTCCGTTGACCGCCCCGAGGAAGAAACCCAAAAACACGGCGAACGGAATCACGGCGCCGATCGGCCATCCGTGGGCGGCGAGCAGCCCGGCAGCCACGCTGCAGACCGAAAATTGCGAGCCGACCGAGATGTCGATCTGCCGGGTGAGAATGACCACGGTCATCCCGCACGCCATCACCAGCACCGGAGCCTCGCGGGTCAGGAGCGAGCGCAGCGGCTGTCCCTGGAAAAACGACGGGGCCCGGAGCGCGAGCACGAGCAGCAGCACCGCGAGCACCCCCGCCACGGCAAGTTCGCGGCGCCTCATGCCGCGCCCTTTCGTTCCGCCGAACCGAGCGTGGCGGTCATCACCGCGGACGCGGAAGCGCCCCCGGGCAGGATGCCGGCCAGTCTGCCGCCGCGCATCACGCCGATCCGGTCGCTCATGCCGATGATTTCAGGCAGGTCGCTCGAAATCAAAATCACCGCCAGCCCCGTGACGGCGAGCTCGCGGATCAGCCGGTGAAGTTCCGCCTTGGCGCCGATGTCCACCCCCTGGGTCGGTTCATCGAGGATCAGCACCCGCGGCCGGACCGCCAGCCACCGCGCGACCGCGACCTTCTGCTGGTTCCCGCCGCTCAGCGTGCCCGCCGCCGCATCGGGGCCGGCGGTGCGGATCGCGAGCCGTGCAATGAATTCCTCCGCAATTCTTCGCTCCTCCGCGGCGTCGAGCCATCCGCGCGGAAAAATCCGCCGGTGCGCGGCGAGCGTGATGTTGTGGCTCACGGGAAGCTCGAGCACCGCGCCGTGGCGGCGCCGATCCTCGGGGACGTACGCGATGCCGTGCCGAAGGGCCGCCATCGGGGAGCCGATCTTCACCGCGCGGCCCTCCAGCCGGATTTCGCCGGCGTCCGCGGGATTCAGGCCGAACAAAACCCGCGCGAGTTCGGTCCGCCCGGCGCCGACGAGTCCGGCCAGGCCGAAAATTTCGCCGCGGCGCACCGCGAAGCTCACGTCCGCGACGCCGACCTCCGCGCAGCCCGCGCCGCAGACCTCGACACCGATCCCGTCGGAGGCCGGCTGGGCGGCCGGATAAAGCTGCGAGAGTTCGCGCCCCACCATCAGGTGGATCAGCGCCGGCGGATCAACTGCGTCCGCCGCGAACGTGCCGACGCTCCGTCCGTCGCGCAGGACGGTGACGCGATCCGCCAGCTCCGCAATTTCCTCGAGGCGGTGGGAGATGTAAACGATCCCGGCGCCGTCGTCCCGGAGCTTCCGCACGATGCCGAAGAGCCGCTCCTGTTCCCGGCGCGTGAGCGAGGAGGTCGGTTCGTCCATGATGACGATCCGCGCGCCCGATCCGATGGCGGCGGCGATTTCCACCAGCTGCTGTTCCGGCATGGAAAGGTCCCGCACTTCCGCTTCGGCCGAAAATTCCGCGCCGACCCCGCGCAGCAGCTCCAGCGCGCGGACCCGGCGGCCACGCCAGTCGACGCGCCGCAAGGCGCCGGCCGGCTCCAGCCGCAGGCCCAGATTTTCGGCGACCGTGAGGTCGGGGAACAGCGCGGGCTGCTGGTAGATGCACGCGATCCCGGCCGCGCGCGCCGTGGACGGGGTCAGCGCCGCATGGCGTCGCTGCCCGACAACGATCGCGCCGCCATCGGGAACGTGCGCGCCGGTTGCGACCTTGATCAGTGTCGACTTGCCGGCGCCGTTTTCCCCGAGCAGCGCATGGACTTCGCCGGGGCGCAGGTCGAAGCTGACGCCCTGCAAGGCGCGCACGGCGCCAAACGACTTGGTGATGTTTTCAAAGGCCAGCAGCGGGGGAACGGACATGAATGAGGTCGGAGCCAAGGGGTTCGCGGTGGAGACCGCCGCCGATTCCGATTCAACGCGGACCGGGGTCCTGCGCGAGCGGAATTGCGTCCGATGTGAACCCTAGGCGTCCGCCGCGGTCTGGTTAAGTGCGGCCGCACCGACCCTCGATCCATCCCTCAGCCAGCCCGTCCGTCGGAATTTAATTTACGCTGCCGCCCGTTTTAACCACACCTTCGGGTCATGATTTGCGGGAAACATCCGGACGGAAAGAAATCCCGCGCGCGTTCATTGCCTTGAAAAACATCCCACCCACCCGCCGGGGTCCGCCTGCGGACCGATTGAGCCTCCCCCGCTGGGCTTCGCTGCGCCGTGTGGTCCGTCAGACTGGCGCGCGCCTGCTGCTGTTCGCGGCGGTGCTTTTGGCCGGGGAAAGGGCGTCCGCCGCGCCGGCGGCGCCGTTTTCGCGCTATCAGGTCGAGGCGGTGTTTCTGTTTAACTTCGCGCAGTTCGTCGCGTGGCCGGCCCTCTCGTTTCCAGGCCCGGACGCCCCGCTGGTCATCGGCGTGATCGGGCAGGATCCCTTCGGACGGCTGCTTGACGAAGTGGTCCGCGGCGAGCGCATGAACGGCCGGACGCTCACGATCCGCCGCTTCGCCCAGGTCCAGGACGTCGACGCCTGTCACATCCTGTTCGTCGCCCGCTCCGAGGAGGCCCGCCTCGGGGCGATTCTCGAGAGCCTGAAAAACCGCCCCATTCTGACCGTGAGCGACATCCCCGAGTTTGCGAAGCGGGGGGGCATGATTGAATTCATGCAGGAAAAGGACCGCATCCGTCTCCGGATCGCGCTGCAGCGGGCGCGGTCCGAATCGCTTGAAATCAGCGCGAAGCTGCTCCGGCCGGCGGAAATCGTGTTCCGGTTCCCGCCGGGGTCCGAATATGCGGGAAATTTCCCTGCGCCGAGGGGCGAAAATTATTTCGTGGCGCGGTTGCTCGCTCCGGCCCTGGCCGAACTTGTGCGGTTGTCCTTCGAAACCGAAGTGTCCCTCTCCCCCGCCCTGCGGTGACGCCGAGACCGGCTCGACCTTCGCGTCCTTCGCGCCCTTTGCGGTAAACAAATCCGCGCGAGCTCGGCCTGCGGGACCGCAGAGCAACTGTTTTTACCGCAAAGGACGCGAAGGACGCGAAGGTCGAGCCAGTCTGGGGCGCTTACGTTGAGCGGGGGTTGAAGCGGGAAGTCTTGGAAAGTTTTTCCCAGAGTTCCCGCTCCTCGGCGGTGATCTCCGCCGGGACTTCGATCCGGGTGGTCACATAAAGATCCCCGCGGTCGGGACCCGCGCCTGTGGGAAGTCCCTGGCTGCGCACCCGCAGCTGATGATTGGCGGGAGTTCCGGCCGGAATCTTCATCTTGACCCGGCCGGTGAGAGTGGGGACCAGAACCTGCGCCCCGAGCACCGCCTCCCACGGGGCCAGTTCGAGCTCGTGATAAAGATCCGCGCCCTTCACCTCGAAATCCGGGTGCGCCTCGATCCGCACCCGCAGGTAAAGGTCTCCGGATTCCCCTCCACCGATTCCCGGGCCGCCCTTTCCCGGAACCCGGATCCGGCGACTTTCCTGTGCCCCGGGCGGGATGCGGACCTTGAAGGTCTCGACGCGCCGCTGGCCGGTGCCCGGGTCGGCGTGCTGGAGGGACAGGGAACGGATCGAGCCGTGCATCACCTCGTCGAGCGTGACGAGAATATCGCCCTCGATGTCCGCGCCGCGCATGACGTAACCCGGCTCGCGATCGGCCCGGCCGCTGCGGTTGGCCTCGCGAAACGCCGCGTCGAAGTCCGGATTCAGCCCGCCGCCGCCGCCGAAAAACTGCTCGAAGAAATCGCTGAAGCCGGTGCCGCCGAAGTGGAACTCCTGGCCGCGCGCCGCCGGCCCGCGCGGCGAGGTCCGCGGCGGCCCGCCGCCGGATTCCCAGCCCGGCCCGAGCTCGTCGTATTTCCGGCGCTTCACCGGGTCGCTCAGGACCTCGTGCGCCTCGTTGATCTCCTTGAATTTCGCCTCGGCCGTCTTCTTGTCCTTGGCGACGTCGGGATGATATTTCCGCGCGAGCTTCCGGAAGGCCTTCTTGATTTCGTCGTCGTTGGCGGTGCGGGCCACGCCAAGCACCGCATAGTAATCTTTAAACTCAACCGCCATTCGCGTCGGGGTCCGCCAGCTCCAGGTCGTTGACGATCACCTGCGCCGGGCGGATGATTTCATTTCCCCGGCGATAGCCTCTTTGCATGACCTCCACTACCACGTGGTCCGGTTCGCCTGCAACAAAACGCGCGCTGATCGCCTCGTGCCGGTGCGGATCAAAGGCCTCGCCGACGTTGTCGTCGGCTTCGACGCCGTGGCGCTTCAGCAGGGCGGCCAGCTGCTGCTGCGTCAGCTCGATGCCGCCCCGCAGTTGCTCCGGCTTCGTCGAGGGATGGCTCGCCAGCGCCCGCTCGAGATTGTCCGCGATCGGCAGCAGCTCGCGCAGGAGCGCATCGTTGCGCGCCGCCGTCGTCCGCTCGGCATCGCGGGCGGTGCGTTTCCGGAAGTTTTCGAAGTCCGCCGCCAGCCGCTGGTAGCGCTCCGCCAGGAGCGCAAGCTCGTCCACGGCCGACGGCATGCCGTCCGCCGTGCGAAGGCCGCCGCCATGATCATGGGGCGTCCCGGAACTGCGTTCGCGGCGGGTCATGCGGGCCCGCCGCCGAGGGCGTTCTTCATCGAATTGAGCTCGCCAAGCAACGCCTTGACCGCCGCATCGTAGGCGCTGAGCGGATCCTCGGCCGTCTGCTCCACATAAATGATCTGCGCGGCGGCCCGCATGGTCAGCCGCACGGTGCAGGGGGGCTCGTGATCGGGCCCCTCGATCACCACCCGCAGATGCACGAGACCGGAGGGGAGATGGGTGATGGATTCCACGGGTTTCCCGTCGTTTTCGGTCGTTTCATTTTTCCCTCGGGTCCACCGGACCATCGTCAGGGGATTGGCGATGAAGTTCCGCCAAAATCCGAAAGGCGCGATTTCCCGGACCGCCCACGGCCGGTATTTTGGCTTTGCCTTCATTTCACAATGTGAAACAGATGTTCCGGCAAATAGAACCCGCGCGTGCTGATCGACCGTCCCTATTTCCTCGGCCCGCTTCCGTCTTTTACCCGACCGGGCGCTCTCCTTTCGGCCGTGAGGCAGCAGGGCTGGCGCACTCCGAACCCCGCGCCGCGGGCCGCCCAATGACCCCGGATTTCTCACTCGCCGGACATGCGGCTCTCGTGACGGGCTCGTCGCAGGGGATCGGCCTCGCGATCGCCCGGGGAATTCACGAAGCCGGCGGCCGCGTCGTCCTTCATGGCAAGGCCGGGGCCGCGCCGGATTTCCCGGTGGCCACGCCCTGCCTCGTCGCGGATCTGCTCGAGGCGGGGGCCGGGGCGCGCCTCGTCGGCGAGGCGTTCCGGATCTTTCCCGCGCTCGACCTCCTGGTCTGCAACGCCGGAAGTTTTTTTGACCAGCCGTTCCTTGAGATCGCGCGGGAAAACTGGGACCGGACCCTGCAGCTGAACGTCAGCGCCAATTATTTTTTGGCCCAGGCCTTCGCCCGGGAACTCGTGGCGCGCCAGCGCCCCGGCGCCATCGTGACGACGTGCTCGACCAACGGGTTCCTGCCCGAGGAGAATTCGACGGCGTACGACACTTCCAAGGGTGCGCTGGTGATGATGACCCGGACCCTCGCGCAGGCTCTGGCCCCGCACGCGATCCGGGTCAACGGCATCGCCCCGGGTCTCATCCGCACGCCGCTGAGCGCCGGCGCGATCAGCCCGGATAAGATCGCGCACTACGAACGGAAGATCCTGCAGGGCCGGCTCGGCGAACCGGAGGACTGCGCGGGGGCCGTCGTCTTCCTGCTTTCTCCGGCCGCCGCGTATGTGACCGGCCAGATCGTCACCATCGACGGCGGACTCACCGTCGGGCAAATCGGACGAATGTAACCCGCCGCCATGCTCCCGGACATCTACCTTCCCCGACGTGCCTGGCTGATCGTCGGACTCCTGTGGGTGGTCGGCTGCCTCAATTACCTCGACCGCGTGATGCTGATCACGATGCGTCTGTCGATCAAGGAGGCGATCCCGATGACCGACGCGCAGTTCGGGCTGCTCACAACGGTGTTCCTGCTGGTGTACTCCGTCCTCTGCCCGCTGGGCGGATTTCTCGCCGACCGCTACAGCTGCAGCCGCATCATCATTTTCTCCCTCTGCGCCTGGTCGGGCATCACCTGGCTGACTGCGCACGCGACCACGTTCAGCGAACTGCTGGTTTCACGCGCGCTGATGGGCGTGAGCGAAGCCTGCTATCTCCCGGCGGCGGGCGCGCTGATCGCGAACTACCACAAGAACGCGACGCGTTCGCTCGCGAACGGAATCCACCTGAGCGGTGTGATGGTCGGCTCGGGGCTGGGCGGGCTCGGTGGACTCCTCGCGGAAAAATACAGCTGGAGCTTCGCCTTCCAGCTCTTTGGCGTGATCGGCGTGGTTTACTCGGCGATCCTCATCGCCTTCCTGCGCGACCTGCCGGTGGAAACCTCGGCGACGCGCGGATCCCCCGCCTCCGCCGGAGCGCCCGAGCCCGCGATCCGGCTGATCGATTCGCTGCGCAGCCTGTTCAGCCGCGGACATTTCATTCTCGCGCTGCTTTTCTGGGCGCTGCTCGGGATCACCAGCTGGGCGTTCACGGGCTGGATGCCGACTTATCTCAGCGAACATTTCAACCTGCCGCAGGGAAAGGCCGGGCTGATCGCCACGGGTTTCATCTACAGCGGCGCGCTGGTGGGCATGGTCGTCAGCGGCGCATGGGCGGACCGCTGGAGCCGCACGCATCCCGAAGGCCGCGCCTGGGTCGGATTGATCGGGCTCGCGGTGTGCGTGCCCTGCGTGCTGCTGGTGGCGAACACCAGCATCCAGGGCGTCGCGATGGCGGGCCTCGTCGTCTACGGACTCACACGCGCGTTTCCCGACGCGAACATGATGCCGATCCTCTTTCAGATCACCGATCACCGGTACCGCGCCACCGCGCTCGGCCTGCTGAACGGCTGCGGAACCCTCGCCGGCGGAATCACGATCTATGTCGGCGGAGCCCTGCGCGACGCCCACGTCGATATCACCCGCGTTTTTTACGGCGGCGCCATTGGATTGTCCATTTGCGCGCTCCTGCTGTGGATCATCCGGCCGCGGACGATTCCGGCGAACTGATTCCTCTCCCGACCGGTTGACCCTGCTGTGATGCGAAATCCGAAGACGTCTTCCCGAATCGCCGCCGGCGCAATCCTCACCCTCGCCTGCGCAGGCGCGGTCGTCTTTCAGATCCGTCAGCGGAGGCTCGCGTCCAATCCCCCTCGGCAGGAAACCATCGCCGGTTCTTTCGCCCCGTCCCAGAAGCTGTCGTTCAACGAGGACATCGAGCCGATCCTCTCGGAGAACTGTTATGTGTGCCACGGCCCCGATCCCGGCACGCGCAAGGCGGGGCTGCGGCTCGACCGGCCGGAATTCGCGCTGGCGCCGCACGAGAAGAGCGGGCCGGCGATCGTGCGTGGAAAACCCGACCAGAGTCCGCTGGTCGAGCGCGTCGAATCGCCCGACCCGAAGCATTTCATGCCGCCGCCCGAGGCCCACAGGACGCTCAAGCCCGCGCAGGTTGCCCGGCTGCGGCGCTGGGTCCAGGAGGGCGCCGAGTACCAGGAACACTGGTCGTTCATCCCGCCGCTGCGCGCGGCCCCGCCGGCGACAAAAATTTCCGGCTGGGCGCGCAACGACATCGACCGCTTCGTTCTCGCCCGGCTCGAGCGCGAGGGGCTTTCCCCTTCCCCCGAGGCGGATCGGCGCACGCTGCTGCGCCGGGTCTCCTACGACCTCACCGGCCTGCCGCCGACGCCGGAGGAAGCCAACGCCTTCGTCCGCGATCCGTCACCTGATGCCTATGAAAAAGTCGTCGACCGGCTGCTCGCCAGCCCCCGCTACGGAGAGCACCGCGCGCACTACTGGCTCGATGTCGTCCGCTACGCCGACACGCACGGGCTGCACATGGACAAGTACCGCAGCGTCTGGCCGTACCGCGACTACGTCATCCGGTCGTTCAACCAGAACAAGCCCTTCGACCAGTTCACCCGCGAGCAGCTGGCGGGCGACCTCCTTCCTGCCGAGAACGTCGAGCAGCTCGTCGCGACGGCGATGATCCGCTCCGGCATCAGCAATTCCGAAGGCGGCTCCATCGAGGAGGAGCTCCGGACCACGCTGCAGAAGGAGCGGACCGAGGCGTTCGGCGCGGTTTACCTCGGGATGACCGTCGGCTGCGCGACGTGCCACGATCACAAGTTCGACCCGACGACGCAGAAGGATTTCTACCGGCTCACGGCGTTTTTCAACAACCTCGCCGAATTTCCCAGCAACAAGATTTCCGCCGAGTGGCCGCCCTTCGTCCGCGTGCCCCGCGAGGAAAAGCGCCCCGCGTTCGACGCCGTGCTCGCCGAGCGGGCCGCTCTCCAGCGCGAACTCGCGGCCCGCCAGCTTGACGCGCCCGCGCTTGTCGCCGCCTGGCTCAAGGCCGCGGACTCCCCTCCGCGCCATGTCTCTTCCGCCGCGCTGGAGCTGCGGCTGCGGCTCGACGAAGGCCAGGGGTCGAACATCGCGAACTCCGCGCCCGGCGCGGCGGCGCGCGCCGTCACGCTGACGGGCGCCGCGCCCGAATGGGGCGAAAACACCTGGTTCTGGCCGACGTTCCGCATGGCACCGACCACCCGCGTCGAACTGCCGGAATGCGGAAACATGGAAGCGCGGCAGGCCTTTTCCGTGGGAACGTGGCTCATGCCGCAATACGAGGACGGCGCGTCGCTGACGCCACCCTTCGGCACGATTCTCGCGCGCGCCGACTCGACGGCGGACGGGCGCGGCTGGGGACTTTATCTCGACGGCGAGGGAAAACCCTCCGAACTGGGCCGGCTGTGTTTCCGCCTCGCGGCCAAGTGGCCCGCGAACGCCATCGAGGTGAAGACCGTGAAATCGGCGCTCGCGCGCGCGCGCGGGAAACACGTCCTGGCCACCAACGACGGGTCCGGCAAGGCCCCCGGCGGGCGCCGGTTCAGCGACGGCGTTCCCCAGGCGGGCTCGGGGACACACTAAGCGCTCGACGGCGACAA
>JAQGON010000085.1 GCA_028293565.1 Verrucomicrobiota bacterium
ATCGATGGATCAGTCGGGTCTAACGCCGCCGACTCAAATACGGTCAAGGCGATCGAAGCCTTCCAGGCTCGCTTCACCGGCTCGGCGGACGGCGTCGTCGATGTCCATGGACAAACCTTCCCGGCGCTCCTGGATGCGGCTGGGGAAGCGGAGAGCGCTCCCACCCCAGCCGGCCCGGTCGCCGCCGGGGCCTGTCTTTTCCCTTTTACTAGCGTGCCCGCACAAAACTGGACCAGTTCGCCTCGCTCTTTCGCATCGAACCGTAACGGCGGCAGCCGCCTGCATGCAGGTTGCGACCTTTATTTCCCGCGCGGAACGCCCATCCACGCCGTGGCGGACGGCGTGGTGGTGCGCGGGCCCTACTCTTTTTACGCGCAGACTTTCGCCTTGGAGGTCGATCATGGAGCCTTCATCGCGCGCTACGGCGAAATCCAGGAGGCCACGCTGAAGCGTGCCGGCGATCGGGTTTCCGCAGGCGAAAGGATCGCCTCGGTTGGGCATCTGGTCGGCATCACCGTGCCGAGCGATATGCTGCATTTTGAGCTCTACGACAAGAGCGCGAGCGGTCCCCTGACGGTTGCGGAATCGTCGAAATCGGCTCAGCGCGGCGGGGTGCCGTTCATGCGCCGCAAAGATCTGTTCGATCCTACATCCTCTCTGAATCAGTGGCAAAACTCGCTGCCGGCCGCCTAGAGGTCGCCGGGCGCCGCGCGATCCGAAACGCATCTCTCTCTTCCGTCCAAGCCCGATCTCCGCCAAAGAATTTGAGCGCGGGGCAAAGGCCGATGGCTCTAACACAAAATTACGCAACCCACATCCCAATCCACTCGCATATGAGCAACCCAGTTGAACTGACCGTGACTATGAAAATCGACGTCGATGGAGCGCCTAATGCGTACTGTCCCCACGGTATGCCGGCCCTCGACTTCGAGTTGAACGCGCATGAGGACGCCGTGGCGTCCGGGAAGATCGTGGGCTATTTAACGAAAAACAACGACGGCAGGACTCCAATCCAACAAGGCCCGGCGGATCCGTTTCCAGGCTGTTTCATCTCGACCACCGCGTTTCAGGATAAGCACAATTCGAATGACCTGGACCCACGCAAGAACGTGGACGCTTCAAAGATCAATTACGTGGTGCGAGGGACGCTCGCCCGGCAAAACGGCGTTCATCTTGGGGACTTCGTCGCCGTCCACAGCAAAAAGCACGGCCGGAGCGTTTATGGCATCGTCGGCGATGCCGGCAATTCCAGTGGCGCCGAAGGTTCCCTCGCTCTCATCCAGAGCCTTGGCTATCCCTTCCAAAACGGAAAGAGCGGCGAATCGGACCATAACGACGTCGTTATTCGGTACTTCCCCGGATCGAATCCGAACCAACAGTTTTTTTCCAGGCAGTCTGATCTCGATGCAGCGGCCGCGGCACTCGGATTGAGCAAGAGCTTTTGATGAACGGAGCCCTGGCATCGAGGCTGCCGGAATCGCAAATATCTTGCTCTCCGGCGCAAGGGAACGCGGGTTGGCGCCATGATCCCTTCGCCGCAAGCAGCGCGCCGCGAACCCCCCGCCCGCCGAACTCGGTTAAGCTGGAAGCGCAACGATGAAACACCCTTATCACTTACTGAGCGCCCTGCTGACCGCCGCGCTACTGGCCGTTTGCCCGAGCCGCGCCGATGAGCCGGCGCACGCGGTGGATGTCTGCGTGTACGGCGCCACTCCGGCCGGGATTCTCGCGGCGGTGGCAGCGAAACAGGAGGGGTGTACGGTTTTGCTGATCGAACCCAGTCGCTGGGTCGGCGGCATCCTCGGCGCGGGCATCAAGCCGATGCAGGATTGTGCGGAGCCGAAGGCGGTGGGCGGGCTCACCGCGACTCGCGTGTTCAGCATCGGCAACCGGCCGGACGCGATTCGAGCAGGATTCACGACCTGGCTGCAGCAGGAGCAGATTCCGGTCATCTTCGAGCACCGGGTGCAGCGGGTGGAGAAATCCGGGGCGGCCATCGTCAAACTCGTGCTGGAACTGGCCCCACCGGACAACCATGCCGTGCCCGCGGCCACGGCGACGAAGAAGGAAGCCCGTACGATCACGGCGAAAGTTTTCATCGATGCCACCTACGAGGGCGATGTCATGGCGGGCGCCGGCGTTCGCTATGCGGTGGGGCGCGAAGCGGCCGAGACGTACCAGGAAAAGCTCGCGGGGGTCGGCCCGACGACGAACTGGACGCCGATCGATCCCTACGTGATAGCCGGCGACCCGAAGAGTGGCCTTCTGCCGCTCGTGGACGCGGACCACGGGTTGCCGAAGGGCGCCGCCGATGACTATTCGCAAGCGTATAACTATCGCTATTACGTCACCAACGATCCCGCCAAACGGATCGCCTTCGGCAGACCCGCCGGCTATGATCCCAAAGATTTCGAGTTAGTCGCGCGTTACGTGGAGCACCTCGTCCGCACCTCGGCGGGGGACGACAAAACGCTGATGAAACGCCTGCGCGAGATCTTCCCAGGCTGGATGAATGGCGGCGAATATAACTATAAACGGGAATCCCTGGTCACCATCGCGCCGCTGGGGGTTAGCCGGTTTTATCAGGATGGCACTCGGGAGGTCCGATCCCGGATCTGGCGCCAGCATCAGGACTATCTTGCCGGCCTGCATTATTTTCTCAGCACCGATGCCCGCGTTCCGGAATCATTCCGCGAAGAAACCGCCGCGCTCGGGCTGGACAAGACGATGCACCCGGATACCGACGGGTGGCCCAACCAACTCTACGTGCGCATCACCCGGCGGATGAAAGGACCTTATGTGCTGACGCTGGCGGATGTCTGGAATCAGACCAAGGTGGAGGACGGCGTCGGGCTCGCCCTCTATGGGGTGGATATTTATCCCGTGCGCCGCTATGCGGTAGCCTCGCCGACGACCGG
>JAQGON010000098.1 GCA_028293565.1 Verrucomicrobiota bacterium
CGTTGATTAGTCATTGTATCGGTTCTCCACGGCATGCGCTCTTCTCTTCAAAGCTCGCATGCTTAGCGACCAACCTGGATACGATGTCCTGAAACAGTTGTGAGTAGGATGTCCTGAAACCGGACCCCGGGGCCGCCGCGTCGCCGCCTGCTCTCCAAAATTTGAGATTGCACACTCCGGCAGGGTTCCTTGTTCTGACCCTTCAACCATTTAAAAACCATGAACGAAGTCGTCACCCTGGAATGCACCGAGGCCAAGAAAGAGGGCAAGCCCGTGTCCCGTTATCTTACAAAGCGGAACAAGAAAACCGTCACGGAGCGCATCGAGAAGATGAAGTACAACCCCTTCCTCAAGCGCCACACGCTGCACAAGGAGATCAAGTAAGCCTTTTCCTTTGATTTTTCGCCTTTGGGCCGGTCCATGTGACCGGCCTTTTTTGTGGGTAGCATGGGTCTCCCGACCCATGTGGTTGGACGCGGCAAACGTGACTGCAGAGCGCGAGTTGAAGACGCTGCGGACCTGTTCGCGGGCGGGAGTCCAGCTTCACGGGTAGGATACCCGTGCTACTCCTGGGCGTTGTTCTTCTCGGCGACCTCCCGAGCCATGTTACTGGACTGGACGCGGCAAACGTGACCGCAGAGCGCGAGCTGAAGACGCTGCGGACCTGTTCGCGGGCGGGAGTCCAGCTTCACGGGTAGGATACCCATGCTACTCCTGAGCGTTGTTCTTCTCGGCGACCTCCCGAGCCATGTGACTGGACTGGACGCGGCAAACGTGACCGCAGCGCGCGAGCCGAAGCGCTGCGGACCTGTCCCCGGGCGGGAGTCCAGCTTCACGGGTAGGATACCCGTGCTACCCTATTTCTTCTCGGCGGCGACCTGCTGGCGGCGGGCGGCGCGCCAGCTTTCGCGGTGCTTGCGGATCCAGTCCAGCAACGCCCGCTCGAAGCCGATGTCGTAACCAAGCCGCTCGGATTCCAGCCACTTGTGCTTCAGGATTTCCTCACGCTCGGCTAGGAATTCCTGATAAAGGCTGGATTGTTTGACGAAGTCGCGAGTAGTCGCGGGTTCTTGGGCACTGGAAGTCATGCAGCTGGTCGGAGCCGGAAAAGATGAGAGCGAGGCGGCCAAGGGTGTCAATGCCCGCAATTTTCGCAACTGTCACACTCGCGCCGCCGCCGGCGCCCTCAGGCGCTCCAACAGCGTCCCGGCGATCGACCGAAAGGTGGCTCCCGCCGGGCTGTCCGGCGCACTGACGACGATCGGCATGCCGGCGTCGCCGCCCTCCCGGATCGCGGCGATGAGCGGGACCTGTCCGAGGAGCGTCGTGCCGAGGCGCTCGGCGGTCGCGATCCCTCCGCCGGAGCCGAAGAGCGTGTGCTTCTGGCCCGCGGGGTCCACGAACCAGCTCATGTTTTCGGCGACGCCGAGCAGCGGCACGTTCACTTTTTGAAACATCAGGCCGCCTTTGCGCGCGACGTTGGTGGCCGCCGCCTGCGGCGTCGTGACGAGGATGGCGCCGTCGAGCGGGAGCGTCTGCACGAGGGAAAGCTGCGCGTCGCCGGTGCCGGGGGGAAGATCGACCAGCAGGACGTCGAGTTCCCCCCATTTCACGTTTTGTACGAACTGTTGGATCGTCTTCATGATCATTGGCCCGCGCCAGACGACCGGCGTGTTGTCGTCGACGAGAAAACCCATGCTCATCACCTTCACGCCGTGGCGCTCCATCGGCACGAGATTCTCGCCGTCGATTTCCGGCCGCCCCTGCAGTCCCATCATCAGCGGCACGCTCGGCCCGTAGATGTCGCAGTCCATCAGGCCGATCCGGCCGGGCCGCCCGGCGGCGGCCTGCAGCTGGGCCAGCGCGCACGCGAGATTGACGGCGAACGTGCTTTTCCCGACGCCGCCCTTGCCCGAGGCGATCGCCACGGAATGCCGGATGTTTTTCGGCGCGGTGGCGGCGCCGGGCTGGCCGCCCCCCGGGCCCGGCGTCTTGGCCGGCGCGACCGCAATATCGATGACCGTCTCCTTCACCTGCGGAATCGCCCGCAGGCACTTTTCGACCTCTTGCTTCAGGTGGAGCGGGATCTTCGGGTCGCTCGTGGTGATCGCAAGCGACACCCGCGCCGTGCCATCGACCAAGGCGGCGCTGCGCACGAGGCCGAACGACACGATGTCGCGGCTGAAGCCGGGATACTTCACTTGCTTCAGGTGCTCCTTGAGGTCGTCGGCGGTCACAGGTGGTCGAATAATTCGCGCGGAAGGGAAATAAAGTTGTTATGCGGCGCCGGGGTGTAAATAGAAATGCCCGGAACGCTCGTCATTAAGTCACTCTTTCACCCCATGCAAAAAGTCCTGCGCCTTTTCCTCCTGCTCGTGGCCGCGTCATCGCCTGCGCTCGCGCAGCGAAACATCGGCGAGGTCACGGTCCAGGCGGAAAACAAAACGATTCCCGTCCGCGTTTCCGCGAACACGCCCGAGCTCAACGACCTCGCGGTGCGCGCGTTCGGGGTGCATGGGCGGTACCGGCGGACGGCGTCCGATTTCGCGTACGACATCAAGTTCTCGCTCGTGACGCCGACGGAGGTGCGCGTCGACATCACGAAGGGGCGCGCCGCCGCGCCGTTTTCGTCGGATGTCGCGACCGGCCGCGACGCGGCGGACGCGCTGCTGCGCGCGGCGGACATCGCCGTCGAGAAAACCAACGGGATGGGGCTGAAGGGCTTCTTCACGGCGAAGATCGCGTTCGTGGGCGAGAGCTCGGGCCGGAACGAAATCTACACCGGCGATCTTTTCTTCCGCCACGTGACCCAGGTCACCCACGACAAGGCCTTCGCGCTGACGCCGCGCTGGTCGCCCGACGGCACGAAGCTCCTCTACACCAGTTTCTACCGGTCCGGGTTTCCCGATATTTTCCTGATCGACCTGAACACCTACCAGCGGACGACGTTCGTGAGTTTCAAGGGGACGAACAGCGGGGCGCGTTTCAGCCCGTCGGGCGGACAGGTGGCGATGGTCCTCAGCGGGGAAGGCACGCCGGAAATCTACCTGGCGAACGCGCAGGGCCGGCAGGTTTCGCGGAAGACGCGCTCGGACGCGGTCAAGGCGTCGCCCTGTTTTTCCCCGGACGGATCGCGGCTGGTCTTTTCGATGGAGCCGGGACCGCAGCTGTATGTGATGTCCGTGGCGGGCGGCACGCCGACCCGCGTGACGTCGGGGATCAGCGGATACTGTGCCGAGCCGGACTGGAGCCGCGGCGATCCCAACAAGATCGCGTTCACGGTGAAACAGGGCAGCCGGTTCCAGATCGCGGTCCTCGACCTGGCCAAGCGGACGAGCGAGATTGTCGGCAAGGCCGCCTTCGACGGAGTGGAGCCGGCCTGGCTCGCGGACGGACGCCACGTCGTCTACACCGCGCGCGATCGCAGCACCAACGTGCTTTGCATCCTCGACACCGAGACGGGCAAGAGCACGCCGATCAGCCCGAAGAGCTTCGGCTCCGCGATGAAGGCGAGCGTCTGGGCGCGGTGAAGGGAGGCGTCGACGTAGGATCAGCTGCACGCCTTCAGCCTCGGGACCTCGGCTGCTACCGGGTTGTGTAGCAGCCGGCGTGAGGAGGCCGAGTCGCTTCGGTTTCGCGCGCGGCAGCCGACGCAATAAATAAAAAGCCGCGCCTGGCGGCGCGGCTCGGTTGACGGGGATCGGATGGGATTACTTCGTCGCGGCGACGTAGTTCGCCTCGGCGGCGTCCCAGTTCACGACATTCCAGAAAGCCGCGATGTAATCCGGGCGGCGGTTCTGGTAGTTAAGGTAGTAGGCGTGCTCCCAGACATCCAGTCCGAGGACCGGCTTGCCTTCGATGCCGGCGACGCCCTTGCCCATCAGCGGGCTGTCTTGGTTGGCGGTCGAGCCGATCGCGAGTTTTTTATCCGCGCCGAGGTACAGCCAGGCCCAGCCCGAGCCGAAACGGGTCGTGGCGGCCTTGGCGAACTCCTCCTTGAACTTGTCGAAGCCGCCGAACGTGGAGCTGATGGTCTCGGCGAGTTTTCCTTTCGGCGCGCCGCCTTTGCCGGGTCCGAGAATGGTCCAGAAGAACGAGTGGTTCGAGTGGCCGCCGGCATTGTTGCGGACGCCAGCACGAATGGCCTCGGGAACCTTGCCGAGATCGGCGATCAACGCATTGACGTCGAGGGCCGCAAGGGCGGCCTGGTCCTTGAGGAGGTTGTTCGCGTTGGTGATGTAAGCCTGGTGATGCTTGCCGTGATGGATTTCCATCGTCTTCGCGTCGATATGCGGGACGAGTGCGTCGTAGGCATAGGGAAGTTTCGGAAGTTCGTAAGCCATGATGATATTTCTGGGTTCGGGTTGAAGGGAAACCTCGCGAACGTGCCGTGGGTCGCGGGTGGCGTCAACTGCCGAGGGCGGTTTCGATTGGGGATCGCGGGGATCGGAGGCCGGACTTCTCGGGGAATGTGAGAATGGGGAGGACGGGTTTATCTGTTTATCTCTGGTCCAACTTCACGGGTCGGAGACCCGTGCTACCCCGGCTCTTCCTGCCGCTTCAGCCGGAAGAACGCCTGCAGCATTTCGCGACATTCGGCCTCCAGGATTCCGCCGGCCGCGAGCTCGACCCGATGATTCACGCGCGGCAGGTCATTCAGATTCGCGGCGCCGCCGAGGCAGCCCATCTTCGGATCGGGCACGGCGTAACAGACCCGCTTGAGCCGCGACATGAGCGTCGCGCCGGAGCACATCGGGCAGGGCTCCTTGGTGACGAAGAGCGTCGCCCCTTCAAGCCGCCAGTTGCCGAGTTTCGCGGCGGCCTGGGTGATCGCGAGAATTTCGGCGTGCGCCGTCGGATCCTTTGCGCCTTCGACGCCGTTGTGCGCGACCCCGATCACCTCGCCGCCGAGTTCGATCACGGCGCCGACCGGCACCTCGTCCTGCCGCCACGCGTCGATCGCCTGGTTGTAGGCGAGGCTCATGAAGAAGGTGTCGTCCCGCAAAAGCCGGGACGGAAAGCGTTTTGGAAACGGACACGCGAGCGGAGGAGAAGGATCGGCCATGGGATCCGCGGGCCCGGCGCCCGAGGGAAAGCCTTGCTTACGCGCGGCGTTTCCGCCTTACAAGGGACTTTTATTTCGCCGAATCACCTATGACGCAACCTTCGCCCCGCACCCACGACCATGGCTGACAGCAATTCGATCGAAGTGGAGGGCAAGGTGGTCACCGTGCTGCCCGGCACGATGTTCAAGGTGCAGCTCGCAAACGGCCACGTCGTGCTCGCGCACATCTCGGGCAAGCTCCGGAAAAATTTCATCAAGATCGCCGCGGGCGACAC
>JAQGON010000107.1 GCA_028293565.1 Verrucomicrobiota bacterium
TCGTTGATTAGTCATTGTATCGGTTCTCCACGGCATGCGCTCTTCTCTTCAAAGCTCGCATGCTTAGCGACCAACCTGGATACGATGTCCTGAAACAGTTGTGAGTAGGATGTCCTGAAACCGGACCGAATAACTCAGCCGTCTGTCCACAAAATCGAGGCAATCACAGACAGTTGGCCAGCCAGCGGATGGGCCCATTCGACAAGCCCAGGATCTCCGACATGCGCTCTCCCTAGTCGAACGACGGGCCGTTGCCGGTCACCCGGCGGCCCGAAATTTTTCCCGGACCGGAGTTTTCGCTCAGGCGCTTGATCTCCTCGAACTGCTTCGTGCTGATCAGGCGGCGCGGCACGCGCTTCTCGGCTTCGTAAAGGAGGCGCGCGCGGTCGTCGTCGTCGGGCGTGTAGGGGTCCCAGGAGGTGTGGTGACCCTGGTGCCGCGTCCACTCGATGTTGCCGCCATGCACGATCGCGCTGACCTGGAATTTCCGTCCGTCCGCGTCCTTGTTCCACCAGCCGAACTCGATGCTCATGCGCGCAATTGAAAAGGACGCGGCCGCAGGCGCGAGCGAATTACCCCGCCAGCGGAAAACTGGCCAGCACCCGGCCGGGATAAAACGCGTTGTTCCGCTGGTCGATGGAACGCAGGGCGAGCCATTCCGGGGAGATTTCCACCATCGCGGCGCCGAGCGGGGGACTGAACGACCCGGTGTTGATCACCACGAGACCGTCCGGCCTGCGCCAGAATCCGGGATGGTGGATATGTCCCATCACCATGAAGCGCGCTTCGGGACGGTGGCGGCGGATCAAGTCCGCGGCGAGCCCCGGCGCGCGGCTCCAGGCGTCGAGGACCCGGTAAATCCGGGTGGGCGGCCAGACGGTGTCGGAGAGGAAACCGGCGATGTATTTGAGGCCGTTGCGCTCCGATTGGTGCCGCTGGGGGATCGACGCGGCGACGCGGCGATACGCCGTGAATCGCGAGTCCAGCTCGTCGCGCGCACCGGCCGGCAGCGCCGCCAGCTCCGCGGCGATCTTTTGCCGCAGGATCGGGGCATCCTGCCCCCAGGGGACGAGGTCGTCGAAGATGATGTCGCCATGCGTCACAAAAATCCGGCCGCCGGCAAGATCGAGGGTGTGGCGCAGCGAGATGTCGGGATCGTGATTCCCGGTGAGGAAAACGGTGGACGGCGCGGACTCTGCGAAAAACCGCATCGTCTCCTCGCGCAATTCATCGGTCCGGTGCGGAGTCCGGCTCGGACGCGTGTCGATCGTGTCGCCGTTCATCACCACCGTGGTGGCGCCGTCGAGCAGCGGTTGGATCGAGGAAAGCGTCCGCGCGCGACTGCCCCGGTCGCCGTAATGGAGATCGGAGAAGATGCGGATGAGCTCGGACGCCACGGATGAGACGGAATCGGGATTTGGCGGAAGCGAAAGCGCTAAAAGGCGGAACGCGGCCCCCGTTGGCGCGCCGGTGACTCCGTCGGCAAAAAAAGCCTGCTCGCGTCCCCAGCGCGTTGAGGGCAACACGCTCCACCAGAACCGGCGTCGCCCGGGTGCGTGAGCACGCTCGACTTTCCCTTTCGCCATGAACTACCGCCACCAGTATCACGCCGGAAATTTCGCCGATGTGATGAAGCACGTGATGCTGGTCCGCCTGTTCGCGGCGCTGCAGCGCAAGGAAAAGGGCTTCCTCTATCTCGACACGCATGCGGGCCGGGGCAGCTATGACCTGGCGGCGGCCGCGAAGGGCGACTCGCTCGTCCGCGAGCCGGAACATCCTCTCGGAATCGGCCGGCTCTGGGACCGTTCCGATTTCCCGGAGGAAATCGCGGCTTACGTCGGACTCGTGCGGTCGTTCGACCGCGAACGCGGCAACCTGGGCGGACCTCCGCGGTTTTATCCCGGCTCGCCTTGGATCGCGCGCCGGCTGGCGCGCCCGCAGGATCGGATCGTGCTCTGCGAGCGCCACGAAGGGGAGGCGGAGCTGCTCGACATCGAATTCGGCCGCGAGAGCCGCGTGCGCGTCGAGGCCATGGACGGCTATGGTGCGCCGCGCGCGATGCTGCCGCCGATCGAGCGGCGGGCGCTGGTGCTGATCGACCCGCCGTTTGAATCGGAGGATGAGTTCGCGCGCATCGCCACGGCGGTGGGCGAGGGCCTGGCGCGATTGCCGTCGGCCGTGTTCGCGATCTGGTATCCGCTCACCGAGCGGGCGCGGGTCGACGCCTTTTTCAGCGAGCTGCTCGCGCTCAAGCTTCCCCCGGCGCTGGAGCTCGAGCTCACGGTGGCCGGCGAGCGGTCGGTGCGGAAGCTCAAGGGCTGCGGGGTGGTGGTGATCAACCCGCCCTGGGGCTTCGAAGCGCAGGCCGCGCGGATTCTCGACTGGCTCGCGCCGGTGCTCGCCCAGGAGCCGGGAGGATCAGGCCGCATCCGCTGGCTGGTCCCCGGGAAATAGAAACAAAAAGGGCGGGGTCAGATCGACCCCGCCCGGGAAATTTCAGGCGTGAGGCGCCGTTAGCGGACGCTTCCAGGCGCGCGGGCGGATTCGCGGGCGAACGGCTGGTTTTCCGTCGGAACGATCACGACGAGCTGCGGCGCCTTGAAGAGCGGGCGATTCCACTGCACATCCTCCCGCGGGATGATGCGGACGATGGCGGGAACCTCGCGCTCCGGCGGCGGGCGAAAATGGGTGTGGGTGAGGTTCATGTCTGAGCAATTGTTGACCACGTTCGGCGCACAATGTGCCGGAAATGTTGGAAAAATTTCCGGCTGGAGAAAATTTTTCCCGCGGACGGATGGAGCGGCGCGGATGCGATGTGCGCGCATGCGCCGAATCCGTGCCGATCCGCGGGACCTGCTGCGTCAGGCGACGCGGCGGACCGGCAGGACCGCCGCGTGCGGGACCCGTTTCGGGATCACGATCGTGAGGATGCCGCTGTGGATTTCAGCCTGCAGGGCCCCGTAATCGAACCCATGGCCCAGGCGCAGCCGGAGCTGGTAGTCGCGTTGCGCGCTTTCGAGGTGCAGAGCCTGCCAGTTGACGCGGACGAAATGAACCTTGCGGGCCGTGACGACGACGTCGGGGCCGCGGACCTCGATTTCCACGCCCGCGGCTTCGACGCCGGGGACGTAGACGGTCAGCTTCACCGCGTCCGGTTGCTCGCGGCAGTCGTAACACGGCTTGCGGTGCTCGGCCACGGAAGGCGGAACATCGGCGCGACGTGTCCGGAGCGCCGGACGGAGGGGGTGGATGATGGTGTGCATGGGAAAAATGGAGGTAGAGCCTCGGGGCTGGTGGGCCGCCGGGCTTCAGGAGTTTTCTAAACGTCTTCCGTTAAACGGAGGTTTAGGCCTGGAAGCCCGAGCCGGTCTGATGTTTGCCCCAATTAAGGACAACGACCGGTCGCATCTGGGCGCGGCAAATAGCGACGACGGCCTTCGTAATCGAAGTGCCGGCGGAGCCGCGGAGATGTTTCTGCTGGACGGTCATGGGAGCAACGAGCTGCGAACATGCATAATGCAGGTGTCATGCCAAGTACTTTTCCCGCGGATGA
>JAQGON010000208.1 GCA_028293565.1 Verrucomicrobiota bacterium
GGTGCCGCGACCGGCGCGGCCTCGCGGAATGTCACCCTTCCGCGCATCTGCGCGGGCACGGGGACTTCGAGGTGCGTGAGCAGCGTGGGCGCGACGTCGAGGATGTCAATGTCCTGCGGGCCGGGCGTCGCGGGCACGCCGGGGACGACGAGCTGGAAGAAGCCGTACTGCGCGTGGTTCGCCTCGTCCGGGCCGGTGTCGTTTTCGAAAAGGTGCAGCGCCGGCCAGCCGAGCGTGCCGACGGCGCGCCAATATAAACCGCCGAAGATCGTGATGAGATCCGGCGCGATCCCCTCGACGCGCGGGTAGAGCTGCTGCGGCCGATGCGACACGGTCGGGATCGCCGCGCCGCGATCGTCGGGGATGCGGGCGAGCCGGTGCGCGATCTCGCCGCGAGTCCGCTCGTAGGCAGCCGGGTCGACGAGGCCCTGCGGTTCGCGCCCTTTCACATTCAGGAAGATGCGCGCGTAGTAGCCGCCCTCCGCCCAGGCCGTCGTGCGCGCCCAGTCGACGTCGCACTTCGCCGGCGGCGCGCCGGGCGCGGGCGGCTCGCTTTTCAGCACGAGCAGACCTTCGCGGCGCAGCCAGTCGTTGACGCAAATGCCGCCGTCGAGCCGCTGCCCGCCATGGTCCGAGACCAGCAGCACCATCGTCTCGCGCAGATCGAGACACTCGAGGAGGCCGGCGATCTCGCGATCGAGCGCGACGTAGTAATCGTGGATCGCCGGACCGAGCGCGTGGCCGGGCTCGTGCTTGCGATGCTGCGGGTCCATGTAGTGCCAGAAGCCGTGGTGAATGCGGTCGCTCCCCATCTCGACCATTGCGAAAAAATCCGGCTGCCCGCGGTTGATCAGCGCGCGCGCGACGGTGAAGCGGCGGCGCGTCATCTCATGGATGTCCGCCAGGATGCGCGCCTTGTCCGCGCTGCGGAAATCGGACACATCGAAGAGATAATCCGCGCCGCCGAGCCACTCGCGGACCTGCTCCCGCAGCTCCGGCGGATGCGCCCACGCGCTCTCGATCGACGGCGTCATGAAGTCGGCGATCATGGTCCCATTCACCGGCCGCACCGGATACGTGCCCGGCACGCCGAGAACCGCGCAGGTTTTTCCCCGGGCGCCGAGAATGTCCCAGAGCCGCTCCGCCTTCACCCAGTCCCCCGTCGCGAAGCCGAGCGCGTCGTAGCCGTAGCCGGTGCGATTGCGAAAGCCGTAGATGCCGAGCGAGCCGGGATCGAGCCCGCTCATCATGCACGACCACGCGGGCAACGTGATCGGCGGCGTGCAGCTCCGCATCCGCCCCCACGCGCCGAGCGCGCGCAACCGCGCGAAGGTCGGCAAATCCACGAGCCAGCGATCCACGAGCGACGGTTCGAGGCAATCGAGGCCAATGAGGCAAAGCTTCATAGGAAGTCGCGTCGCGCGGTTCGCCGGCGCCGTCATCGACGATGGGTTTACCGGTGGGAGTTTTCATCGACGCGTGATCCCGCATCGTGCGCGAGCCGGCGGGGAGGGAAAAGGGGGAAGTGGTGAGGTTTGCCGGGCTCTGAATCAGCCTCGGAAGCCTGTGCTCCGCGGCGGGACCACTCCTTGACAACCCAGACCTGTGCATGCATTTTCTCCGCCCCCCGGAAACGTGTTATGGCAATCGGAGCTGGTGCTCTGGCGGATGATAGCCCGTCTGTGGGTTCGATCCCTGCGTTGCCACTTTCCCCAAAAGTGGCGATGGGCTGATGGAAGAGGCCTTTGCGTTTCGGGCATAGTTATGCGACTCGCGAAAGCAACTGCGTTGCCCCGTCTGCGGAGCCTCCGGCATGCGACGCCACCGCCCGAGGTTCGCCGGGAACGATTTTTGGGACAGAATTCGGGTTGGTCGCCCCGCATGGCGGGCGGGAGGCGGAGTCTGGAGACGCTGGGACCACGCTGAGGAGGGCATTCGTGGCGTCGCCTTCCGCGGCCGCCGGCTCGGCCGGCGCAGGAGGGAGCCCAGGGAGGGAGGTATTTTTGGGAAGGTTTTCGGGTTTCTTCGACCCGCCCTCGCCCTCTGCATCACCGCCGCCCGCTCCCAGCGTATTTTTGGGAAGGTTTTCGAGGTTTTTCGGAGCGGTGTTCGGCAGCGGGTTGGCCGCCTTGCCGTAGCCGCCCTCGCGCGAGGCATTGCGCAGCAACCAGGCGTGTGCGCGCCAGTCGGTCAGGCCATCGGGCCGGACCGCCTCGAGCAACGCGAGCACGCGGTCGCGCTCGAACTCGGCGCGCGCCCTTTCCAGCACGTCCCTGAATTCTTCGGACGCCTGCCTCCAGCGCGAAACGCTCGAAGAGCTCACCCCCGTCAGCAGCCCGGCGTGTGAATCGCTGAGCCCAAAGACCCGGATGCGCTTGGCGATTTCGTGCATGAGCTCGACCGTGAGGAGCTGCGGCCGGCCACGGCCCAGTGGCGCATCTTCGATGGGGATGACGGTGACGAAAGCAGTGGATGAAGTGGTGGATGAGGAGCTCATGCCTCAACCGTAGAGTCATTTCTCACAACACCTATTGTCGCGATGTTTCATTCATCACTCTGCGGGAATTTGCTTCTGTTGGGAGGGGCGAAAAAAATTTGGCGCGGACGGCGTTTTGGCCGGTTTCGCGCCGCTGCCGCCGCCCGTGAAAGGCGATGAAGCGCCCGCCCCCACGGGCTGTACGCCTCCTCCGTGCGCAGACTGGAATGCTTCACCCGCAACCGCGGCGCAACACCTCCAGCGGTCGCGGCTTGCGAGTTTCGGATTTTTCTGGCATCGCTGGCGCCACGGTTTCCGCGTTATGCCCCGTTTCTCCCACGCCGCGCCCGCCCAAACCCTCGCGCCGCCACCAACCTCCGGCCGAAATAGGCGAAACCATTT
>JAQGON010000120.1 GCA_028293565.1 Verrucomicrobiota bacterium
CGCCTGGTCCGGCTCGCGCGCGCGCCGGCGAGGATCGCCTCGCGCAACGCCGCCGGCGGCGCGATCTCCCGCAGCTTCGCCGCCATCGCGGCGTCGTGCGCCTGCGCGCGCTCGAACCACGCGCCAAGCGCCGGATCGGTGCGCGCTTGCCGCAGCGGCTCGCCGAACATCGCATCGCCGGCATCGCGGCCGTTCGGCCGGTACGCGCCGAGGGTGAATTTGGCCTCGTTGTTGCTCATGCTTGGTGCCTCCCCTGCGCGGCCTCGAATGAAACGACCTTGCTCCTCGCCGCCGTCTCCTCCCGCGCCAGCGCGGCGCGCAGCTGGGCCTTGCCGCGCGAGAGCCGCGACATGACCGTGCCGACCGGCACGTCGAGCGTCCCGGCGATCTCCGCGTAGGAAAGATCCTCGAGATAAAAGAGCGTCAGCGGCGCCCGAAAAACGTCATCCACCGACTGCAGCGCCGCGACCACGGCCGCCGCATCCATCCGCGCCGCGCGGTCGACATCCTCCGCCGCCACGTCCGATTCGCCGGGCGGAAGGTCCTCGATCGACATCGCCCGCGCGTTCCGCCGGCGCCCGTGCAGAAACTCGCGGTAGAGCGTGGTGAACAGCCAGGACTTCGCCTTCGACGACTCCCGCAGGCCGTGCCCCTTGGTCGCCCAGATAAAAAAAGTCTGCTGCACGAGGTCGCCCGCGTCCGCGGGACTCTTCGCCAGGCTCAGCGCAAAACGGTACAGCGCCGCATAGTGCGCATCGACCAATTGCGTGAAGACTTCGGAGCTCATGCTGGTTTTCAGAGTTGCGTCCGGCGCGATTTATTCCCGGAAACATCGCAGTCCGCAATATGCTTCGCCTCCTCCTTCCCCCGAACCTGGCCGCCGCCGCGCCGCGCGACGCCATCGCCGTGAAGGTGGAGATCGACCCCCTGCCGGCGCCGCCGCCGGAGCTGCTGCCCGCGCTCGCCCTGCTCCAGCGCTGGTGCGGTCCGGCCGCGAAGCCGCCATTCCTCCTCCAGCTGAGCCGGGCGCAGCTGCGCGAACTGATCGGCGTCCTCCTGCGCCAGCCCGTTTTCTTCTTCGCCAGCGCGCCGGCCAAGGCCCTCCTCTGGGTCGGGCCGCTCCTCGCCGGCGTGTCGGAGCACCTGCGCGAGGCCGCGGCCGCGCCGCCGCCCGCTCCGGCAGCGGCGGGCATCCGCGGCGTTTCGCCGCCGACGCGACGCGTCGCCTCCGATTCGCCACCGGCGCCGATGGTCGTCGACGGCACCGAACATTTTCTCGCCATCACCCTCCCCTCCCGGGAACACCCGGCGTACGAGCCGGCCCTCGAGCTGCTCAAGCAGAACGGCTTCACGCTTGAGCCTTCCAACCGGAAATGGTGGCTGCGCGACCGCCACAAGACGCTGAACTTCCTCGCCGCCCACCGCGCGCGCCTGCGCGATCGGCTCGACGCGCAGTTCACCGAGGCCTTCGAGGGGCGGACCGCTCATCTTCACCCGGCGGAAGTTGCGGTCAGCGCGGCCGCGGCCGGCGACGGCTTCGAGGTGACGCTCGGGTTGCGCGCCGGCAACGCCGACGACGCCGCGATGCGCGCGGCCCTCGCCGGAAATCGCGGTTACATCGAGGTGGACGGCAAGGTGTTCCTGCTCGACCAGGCGCAGCTGAACGATCTCGCCGAGGCGCAGGCCGCGATTGCCGGCGACCCGCACGGCGGGGTATCCACGCGGCGCTCGCACCGCGTGAGCGCCGCCCGCGCTGCGGAGGTCCAGGAGATCATCGAGTCGGTCTCGCCAGATTTCCAGCCACCCGACACCTGGCGCGAACGCAGCGCCGGACTGCGGCAGCTGGAAAAACTCGTACCCGCCCCACTCGAGGACGCGCTTCATGCCCAGCTGCGGCCCTATCAGCGCCTCGGTGTGGCGTGGCTGTGGCATCTCCATCGTCACGGCCTCGGCGGCGTGCTCGCCGACGAGATGGGCCTTGGCAAAACTCTGCAGGCGCTCGCGCTGCTCAGCGCGCATGGCGCCCCGGAAGCGCCGTTGAAAGAGGAAGGAGCGAAGTCGAAGGATCCGATCCGCGCGGATTCCGCGCCGCGGACTTTCAACCGCTCACCTTCAGTTTTCAACTCCACCAGCTCGCTGGTGGTCTGCCCCGCCTCGCTGCTCGAAAACTGGCGGCGGGAAGCGGCGCGATTCACGCCTCGGCTCCGCGTGTTTGTGCACCACGGCGCGCAGCGGCTGGGACCGGCGGAGGTCTCGGCCTTCGACCTGGTCATCACGTCGTACGGGACGCTGGCCCGCGACCGCGAGATGTTCAGCGCGATCCCCTTCCGTTCGATCGTCGCCGACGAGGCGCAGCACATCAAGAACCGGCGCTCCCAAAACGCCGCGGCGCTGCGGTCGCTGCGGGCGGAGAGCCGTTTTCTGCTGACCGGCACGCCGCTCGAGAACTCTCTCGAGGACCTGCGCTCGCTCTTCGAATTCCTGCTGCCGGGCTGCGTCACGCCGGTGCCGGCGGGAATTCGCGGGGACGAACGCCAGTGGTTCGACCAGCGCCTGCGGGCGCAGGTCGCGCCATACATCCTTCGCCGCACGAAGGCGGCGGTCGCTCCGGAACTGCCGCCGAAGCTCGAGCAGATCGTCTGGTGCGAGCTCACTCCCGCGCAGGGCGCCCTCTATCGTCAGCAGCAGGAATCGAGCGAACGCGAACTCATCGACCTCGCCGCGTCCGGCGCGAACGAGGGTCGGCTCCAGCTCGCCGCGCTCACGCAGCTGCTGCGCCTGCGGCAGGTGTGCTGCGACCCGCGTCTCGTCGAGAGGAGCGCAGGCACCCTGCCGGCGTCGGCCGGCGAGGCGGCCCCCTACGCCCATTCCGCCAAGCTCGACGCTTTCCGTGAGCTCCTCGCGGAGGCGATCGACGACGGCCATCGCGTGCTGGTGTTCTCGCAGTTCACCTCGCTGCTCGCGCTGCTGTGCGTCGAACTCGAGGGCCAGCAGACGCCGTATTGTTATCTCGACGGCTCGATGTCGCCCAAGGCGCGGCAGGCGGAAGTCGATCGTTTCCAGGAAGGCGCGGAGATTCCGGTTTTCCTGATCTCGCTGAAAGCGGGCGGCACGGGTCTGAACCTCACTGGCGCCGACACCGTCATCCATTTCGACCCATGGTGGAATCCCGCCGCGGAAGCGCAGGCCACCGACCGCGCCCACCGGATCGGGCAGTTGAAAACGGTCACGAGCTACAAGCTGATCGCCTCCGGCACCGTCGAGGAAAAGGTTCTCGCCCTGCAGGACACCAAGCGCGCGCTGCTCGCCGAAGTCTTCGAAGCCAGCGACGCCGCCGCCGCCAAATTGTCGCTCGCCGACCTGCAGGCGCTGCTGCGCCCGTGATCCGGCCCCGGGCCGATCCCCAGGCAAAATGGCAGGCTGGGCGCTCGCGTTTTGCCTGACCGCGGACCGGCAGGCGGGGTTACTTTTGTCACGCCGACCCATTCACGGCCGGCGGGCCGCCGGGACGCGAGCGCGCGGCCTCCAAAACATTTCTTAAAAGTCTAACCGCGTATCAGGGCAACGCGGAGCACATCCTCGTCGGAACGCGGTGGAGGAATGTCGGTCGGCCCAGACACACACCCAGACTGAAAGGCGCAGCTTTATGAAATTCCCTTCAACGAAGTCATTTTTCCGCAGCTCCCGCGAGATTTCGCGCGGCGCCGCTCTCTTCATTGCGCTCGCCCTGGCGAGCCTTCACGCTCGCGCCGACAGCACGGTCGATCTTGGCGCGGCCTCGGGGTTTTCAATCCTGGCGGGTTCGAAAATCACCGACGCGGGCGGACTGTCCGCGATCGTCGGCGGCGATGTCGGCCTGAGCCCGACCACCGGCGCCGCCATCGGGCTGACTGCCACGCAGGTCTTCGGCGGGACAATCTACGCCGTCGACGCCGCGGGCCCGGCCGGTTCGGCCAACAATCCCGGCCTCCTGACCTTGGCGAAACACGACCTGACGGAGGCCTACAATGACGCCGCCGCGCGGACGGCGACGATCGATTTCGGCGCGACGGACAACCAGCTCGGGGGAAAAACCCTTTTCCCTGGCGTGTATCGTTTCGGCCATGCGGCGACCGCCAACCTGATCGGCACGCTGACGCTCGACGCCAACGGCGAGGAAAACCCGGTGTGGATTTTCCAGGCCACGTCGGACCTGGTCACGGCCGCGGGCGGCGCGGGAACACCCGGCAGCCGCGTCGTGCTGATCAACGGCGCCGATGCGTGCGATCTTTTCTGGCAGGTCGGCAGTTCCGCGACGATCGGAACCTACGCCGATTTCGCCGGCCACATCCTGGCCGACCAATCGATCACGATGGGGGCCTACGCCACTCTCGATGGCAGCGCGCTCGCCCGCATCGCGGCGGTCACGCTCGACCACAATGTGATTACCGCGCTCGACTGCACCGTCGATTCCGCGACTTCGTCCGGTGTGCCCGACGTCCCAAGCACGTCCCTGCTCCTGGTCGCCGGCCTGGCCGCGCTCGGTTTTTTTCACCGGAGTCGGTCCGCTGCTACGTAAACGCACGACGACGAGGGCCGCGAAACCCTTGATTCCGGTTCGTATATCCTGATCTCCACGACGCGGTGGATGATCTTCAACGCGTGGACGGCGCTTGACTCCAACTCTAGTATCACTCTGATATCAGAGTGCCGCGAAAAGTTCGCCAATTGATTGACGACCTCGAGAAAGCGGGGTTCGTCAATCGCGGCGGAAAAGGCAGCCATCGCAATTACCTTCATCCGAAAGGTCCACGGGTCACCGTTTCCGGAAAGCCCGGCGCCGACGCGCAACGCTATCAGGAACGGCAGGTCCGCCAATCCATCGCAGAATCCCTCCAATGAAACCCACCTCCAGCCAGATCAAGGCCCAGGCGCGCCGTTATCTTAAAGTCGTCGAATGGAGCGACGAGGACGGTTGCTACATTGGCAGCGCCCCTCCGATTATCGGACAAAGCTGTCACGGCAGCAGCGAAGCCGAGGTGTTGAAGCAACTTAACGTGATCGTCAACGAGTGGGTGGAAATATTCCTGCGTAACGATAAAACGCTGCCGCCGCCGTCGGCCGGAAAGACGTACAGCGGCAAATTTCTGGTGCGCGTTTCCCCGGCCCTGCACCAACAGGCGGTCGTCAAGGCGATGGCCCGAGGCGAGAGCCTGAATCAATTCGTCGCCGACGCCTTGGCCAACGCGTGAGGCAAAGGAGTTCGAACCAAAGCCCTTTCTTGTCCGCGGCCATGCAGCTGGGCCCGATGAGACCGCAATCCGTCCGATTTCCGGCGATGGTTCCCAAAGCTCGCCCTCAAGGAACCGTAAGCCGGCACCATTCTCCGTCACCATTTGGCGAACTTGCTAGTCCGACCCGGCGAACGTCGCCGTCTCTCGGCTCCTTGAAGTTGTGATCAGACCGGCGTAAGCGCTACGTAAACGCACGACGACGAAGGCCGCGGAGAGCGACGAGTCCCTTCCAATCCGTAAAACCGGGAAGTGGACGCGGGCCCCTGTTTAGCCGCAGGCCCGTATTTCGTCGGTAAGCCGCAAGTTGGGCTTCGACGAACAACCGGCTGCCGAGGACAGCGGTGGCGGTGAGATACCGGAGCCGGCAGCGCAGGACGGTGGCGAGCGGGAGTTTTCCGCCTTCTTTCGCCACTTTCTCGAAGGCTTCGACTGAGAGCACCTTCCCGTGTTCGCGCGCGCCGGCGGCGGTGCCGAACATGACCTGGCGGTAGACCGCTTGCGCGTCGGCCCAGGTCGCGCAACGGGTGATCGCCATGATTCCCCGTTGCGCGCGGAGGTCGCCGGCCACCGCCGCCGCATACCCGCAGAAATGATAATCCTTGGGATCCTCGACGATGCCGGCGCGCACGGCATTGAGATCAATGTAGACGGCGGTCGGCAGGATGGCGGGGGCATCGTTTTCGAGCAGCACGCTCTTGTAGCGTTCGGCCCACAACGTGCCGAAGCGGTGGTGGGTGCGGTTGTACCAGATCGTGAACCGCTGCTTCACGAGTTTCATGAAGGACGAGACATCGCCCATGAGCCTGAGCTGGCGCTGGCGCCAGGCGACGGCCTCGGGGCCGTTGGTTTCGAGCTGCGCCTGGATGACCTCGAGTCGCGCGGCCTGATATTTCGTGGGCGTGGGGTACAGGACGCCGTAGCGGCGGAGCAATTCGGCGTCGGCGACCGGCGCCGCGCGGAAAATCATCAGGAGGAGATGGAGATGGTTGCAGAGGAGGGCGTACGTCAGGGCATCCACGCCGCAATAGTCAGCGACCTGGATGATGATTTTTCGGAGCATTTCCTTGTCTGTGTCATCGAACAGAAACTCCCCGTTCACCGTGCGTGTCATCAGATGATAGAGCGAATCGCCCTCGCTCGTTGGAAACATGATCAGCGCGGTCCGCATAAAACAAGACTCGGCACGTCCCGTCCACCCCCACAACTCCCCAGACCGCAAACCGCGCCAAGCGCCTGC
>JAQGON010000130.1 GCA_028293565.1 Verrucomicrobiota bacterium
CTGGATCGTGGAGAGCGCGAAGGACGATTTGCCGACGCGGCCCAAGCTCGTCTCGGTCAGCATCCAACCGGAAAAGATCGTCTCGCTCCCGAAGGCGAAGCAGCAGTTCCAGCTCGTCGCGCAATACAGCGACGGCACCGTCCGCGACGTCTCGCGCACCGGCATTTTCAACGTGAACATCGAGCGCGTCGCGAAGGTCGACGACGCGGGATTGGTCTCCGTCACGGGTCTGGGCGAAACGGCGATCGTGGCGCGCTACGAAGGCATCTTCGCGGTGGCGAACTTGATCGTTCTGCCGCCGGACAAGGGCTTTAAGTCGACCGCCATTCCGGAGGACAATCTCGTCGACCGGCACGTCATCGCGAAGCTCAACGACCTCCGCATCCGACCGTCCGACGTCACCGATGATGAGCACTTTCTCCGGCGGCTCTCGGTCGACATGACCGGCGTGCAGCCCGCGCCCGAGCAGGTGCTGGCCTTCGTCGCCGATCTGGATCCCGGCAAGCGCGGCAAGCTGATCGAAACCATGATGCAGCGCGGCGAGTTCACGGATTGGTGGTCGCTCAAGTGGGCCGACCTCTTGCAGAACTCGCGCAACACCTCCAGCGACCGCGCGGTGTACGCCTTCCGCGAGTGGATTCGCGCTTCGATCTCCGCCAACATGCCGCTCGACGAATTTGCGCGCGAAATTCTCACGGCCCGAGGAAGCTCGGCGGAGAACCCCGCGGCCGCGTACTACGCCGTCAGCAAGGATCCCGACGAGACGATCCAGCGCGTGACCCAGGTTTTCTGCGGCGTCCGCATGCTCTGCGCACGCTGCCATCCGCATCCCTTCGAGCACTGGACGCAGGGCGATTATTACGGCCTGCACAGCTTCTTCAATCAGGTCTCGATCAAACCCGATCCGCGGCAGACCGGCGTCCTCAACGCCAAGAGCATCCTCGTCAAACTCAACACGCCGGACTCGGTCAACCCCCGCACGGCGAAGCCCCAGCCGCCCCGCTACCTCGGCGGCGGCGAGCCGAAGCTCGACCCCGGCACCGATCGCCGCACCGAGTACGCCCGTTGGCTGACGGCGCCGGAGAATCCGCACTTCGCGCGCAGCCTCGTCAACCGCATCTGGAGCTATTTCTTCCATCGCGGAATCATCGACCCCGTCGATGACCTGCGCTCCACGAATCCGCCGATCAACGGCGCGCTCCTCGACGCCCTGACGAAGGAATTCGTCGACCATAAATTCGACATGCGCCATCTCATGCAGGTCATCGTGAGCTCGCGCACCTACCAGCGCAGCTCGGTGCCGAACGAAACCAACGGCTACGACGACCTGAACTTCTCGCGCGCCATTCCGCGCCGGCTCCCGGCGGAAGCGATGCTCGATTCGCTGGTCCAGGCGACCGCCGTGAAGGAGAATTTCGGCGGCGGCATTCCCGCTGGATTCACCGCGGCACAACTGCCGGACGGCAACGTCACGAGCCCCTTCCTCGGCCTGTTTGGCAAACCGCAGCGCATGGAGGCCTGCGAATGCGAGCGCGACCTCGGCACGAACATGCTGCAGGCGCTCAACTTCATCAACGGGCAATCAATCCTCAACCGCGTCACGAGCGCCGCCGGCCGCCCCGCCCTCCTCCTCGCGAAAAAGCCCAGCGACGATGAGCTGATCGATCAGCTCTATCTCTGGTCGCTCGCGCGCCGCCCCGTCCCCACCGAGCGCGAGCTGGCGGTCAAGTTCATCGCCGGCTACGGCGACAAGCGCGCCGAAGCCGCCCAGGATCTCATGTGGGCGCTGCTGAACAGCCGCGACTTCACGATGCTCGAGTAGCCGAGTCGCAGCTATCGCCGAATTGAGAAGGCAAAGGAATAAGGCAGAGGAATGATTCCCAGTCTTTGCCTTCTTCAGATTCCTTTGCCCTTATTCCTTTGCCTTCCTTCCGAGCTCGTCATGCGTAATTCCCTCTTCATCCTCGTGCTTATGGTTGCGCATGCCGGCGCGGCCGAAATCAGTTTCCAGCACGACGTCTGGCCGATCCTCAAGCGCCATTGCGTCGGCTGCCATAGCGCGCAAAAAACCAAAGGCCGGCTGCGAGTGGATGATATCGCGGCCTTGCTCAAGGGCGGCAAAACGGGGCCGCTCTTCATCGCGGGCAAGCCGGACGACAGCCTGCTCATCGACCAGATCTCGGGCGACGAACCGGAGATGCCGCAGAACGAAGCGCCGCTCTCCCATGCGAAGGTCAAGGTGCTGCGCGATTGGGTCACTCAGGGCGCAAAAATCGACGGCCCGCCGAAGTCCGACGTGCCGCCCGTCGTCATTCCGGAGATCTATCCCAGCGCCCCCGCCGTCGCCAGCGTCACCATCAGCCCCGATGGCCTCTCCGCCGCCGCCGCCTGTCGCAGCGAAGTGGCCCTTTTCAAGGTCGACGACGAGACCGCGCCGCGCCGCCTGCCGACGGACTTCGACCTCATCACCCACGTCGAGTTCAGCCCCGACGGCACGCGCCTCGCCGCCTCGGGAGGCTCGCCCCAGCAATTCGGCGGCGTCGCTTTCTTCGATCCCGCCGACGGCAAGCGGCAGGCGCTCCGCCATCTCGGCACCGATACGTTTTTCAAAGGAAACTTCGCTCCGGATGGCAAGACCATCGCGCTCGGCGGGGCTGACGGCGCGGTCCATCTCATCCCCATCGACGAGGCGGCGCCGCTCAAGAAAGTCGACCTGCACAGCGACTGGGTCACCGCCGTCGCCTTCACGGCCGATGGCACGCAACTCGTCAGCGGCAGCCGCGACAAAACCATCAAGCTGAGCAACGTCGCGGGTCTGAACCTGCTGCGCTCGATCGACGACTCCACCGAAGTCATCAATGCGGTCGCCACCGGTCCCCTCGATGCCATCGCCGGGGGCAACGCCCGCACCCTTTCCGGCTATGACCTCAAGCTCGCCCTCGCCGGCGTGGAAGTCGGCGGCTCCGGCAACGGCGCCAAGCCGGTCAACAACAAGGCCCAGTACGTCCGCCCGTTCCCTGCCCAGACCGAAGCCGTCATGGCGATCGCCACCAGCGGCGACCGCAAGCTCCTGGCCGTCGCCACCCGTTCACCGGAGATTCGCATCTACCTCACCGACACCCGCGCGCTCAAGATCACCCTTCCGAACGTCCCCGCCCCTGTCCTCAGCGTGGCACTCAACCAGGATGGCAGCCGCCTCATTCTCGGCAGCAAAACGGGCGTCGTCCAGGTCTGGGACACCACGACCGCCAAGCTGATCAAATCGCTGACGCCCGTCCCGGTTCAACCGGTGACGCTCGCAGGCAAGTAGCCCGCCAGGTGGAGGCGGCTTCCAGCGGCTACTTTTTTGTCTCGTCTGAACACGGGACATCCGCCGAATCAGAAGCATGAGCGACCCTCAGCATCATCCCGAGAGCCACGCGCATTCCTGCTGCAGCCATGACGACGGCCACGATGTAAAGCCGCCGGCGGCGGCGAAATACTTTTGCCCCATGTGCCCCGGCGTGGAGTCGGACCGCCCGGGCACTTGTCCCAAGTGCGGCATGGCGTTGGAGCGGAACCCCGCCTGGAAACCGGCGGCGAAGGCGATCTACACCTGCCCGATGCATCCCGAGATCGAGCAGGATCATCCCGGCACCTGTCCGAAGTGCGGAATGGCGCTCGAGCCGAAGACGATCGCCGCGGCCGACGAGGACGAGAACGCGGAGCTTCACGACATGACGCGCCGGCTCCGTTGGGGCGCGGCCCTCGCGCTGCCGGTCTTCCTCCTCGCCATGGCGCATCTTTTCCCCTCGGCCGCGGCGTGGGCCGACAGCGAGCCCGCGCGCGGGCTCCCGTTCGCACTCAGCACCCCGGTGGCGCTCTGGGCCGGCTGCCCGTTCTTCGTCCGCGGCTGGCAATCAGTGGTCAATCGGCACCTGAATATGTTCACGCTCATCGCGATCGGCGTCGGGATCGCGTGGCTTTACAGCGCGGTGGTCATGCTGGCGCCGGGCCTCTTTCCGGCATCCCTCCAGCATCACGGAAAAATCGGGATCTATTTTGAAGCCGCCGCGGTGATCACCGTGCTGGTGCTCTTCGGACAAGTGCTGGAATTGCGGGCCCGCAGCCGCACGGGACAGGCGATCCGCGCACTGCTCGATCTCGCACCGCCGACCGCCCGCGTCGTTCGCGATGGAACCGAGCGCGACGTTCCGCTGGAGGAAGTACTATCCGGCGACCGCCTCCGCGTCCGCCCCGGCGAGAAAATCCCCGTTGATGGACGCGTGCTCGAAGGGAAAT
>JAQGON010000153.1 GCA_028293565.1 Verrucomicrobiota bacterium
ATTTCCCATTGTCGGCTCCTTTCCCTTCTCCCCGTCATGTCCAAAATCCCCTCCAAGCCCCGCATTCTCACCACCACCGTCGGTTCGTATCCGGTTCCCGACTGGCTCGCGGCGCTGCCGAGCGAGCAGGCCGTGATCGACGCCACGCGGGTCGTGTTCGACCTCCAGCGCCAGGCGGGGATCGACCTGCCGACCGACGGCGAGCTCTACCGTTTTGACGTCAACCACCCCGACACGAACGGGATGATCGAATATTTCATCCGCCCCATGGCGGGAATTTCCTCCGTGGTCGGCCGCTCCATCACCGAGCAATTCTCGCGGCATCACCCGATGGGCTTCCGGCGGAAGCCGGCCGGCGTTGTCACCGGCAAGCTCGGCGAAGGTTCGCTCAATCTCCTCGCCGACTGCCAGCGCGCGGCGGCCGTCGCCGGCGGGCCGTTCAAATTCACCGTCACCAGCCCCTACATGCTGGCCCGCACGCTGCTCGATCATCACTACGGCAGTTTCGAAAAACTGACGATGGCGCTCGGCGAAGTTCTCGCCGCGCAGATGCCGGGCCTTCCCGCGCCGTGCATCCAGGTCGACGAGGCGAACATCCCCGGCAACCCCGACGACGCCCCGCTGGCCGCGGCGTCGATGAACCTTCTGCTCGACCGGATCGACGGCGAGCGCGCCGTCCATTTCTGCTTCGGCAATTACGGCGGCCAGACGATCCAGAAGGGAAACTGGCAGAAGCTGGTGGATTTCCTCAACGCCCTGCATTGCGATCACCTCGTGCTCGAACTCGCGCACCGTCCCAAGAGCGACATCGATGCGCTCAGGCACATCGACAAGAAGATCGCCCTCGGCATCGGCGTCGTCGACATCAAGGTCAACCACATCGAGACTCCCGACGAGGTCGCGGCGCGCATCGAAGCGGTCGAGAAAAAAGTCGGCCCCGGCCGCGTGCGCTGGGTCCATCCCGACTGCGGTTTCTGGATGCTCAAGCGCAGCATCGCCGACCGGAAAATGGAGGCTCTCGTCCTCGGCCGCGATAAATACCTCGGAATCTAAGCCGCTCCTCTTCGCCAATTCCCGCCGGTCCGAAACTCCCTCGGCCTGAAGCGGCGTTCATCGGCGCCGGCCCGGTTCGCAAAAATATCGTGATCAACATCGCTGTCATCGGCTGCGGCGTCATCGCCCAATATCACCTTCGCGCCCTCGCCAAACTGACCACCGCCCGCGCGGCCGCCGTCTGCGACGTTCGCCCCGACGTCGCCCAAAAAACGGCCGCGGAATTCCAGGTCCCGCGCTGGACCACGCGCGCGTCCGAGCTCTTCGCCGATCCGTCGATCGACGCCGTCATCCTCGCGCTCCCCGCCAACCTCCGCACCGCGCTCGCCCTCGAGGCGTTCCAGCACGGCAAGCATGTCCTGACGGAAAAGCCCGTCGCCATGAGCGCCGCCGAGGTCCGCACCCTGCTGGCGGTCCAGGGAGACCGCGTCGGGGCGGTCTGCTCGTCGCGCTACCGTTTCTTCGCCTCGGCCAGGGCGGCCACCGAATTCCTCCGCACCGGCGCACTCGGAAAGCTGCGCACGATCACCTGCCGCGGGGTGAATCCCGCCGGCGCCCCGCCCGCGAACCCGCCCGCCTGGCGCCTGCGCAAGGATCTCAACGGCGGCGGCATCTTCGTCAACTGGGGCTGCTACGATCTCGACTACCTCCTCGGGCTGCTCGATTTCAAGCTCACGCCGAAGTTCGCGCTCGCGCGCACGTGGACCGTCGGCGCGCCCTACGCGGCCTACGCGGCGCCGGGCTCCGACGCCGAAACCCATGTCGCCGCGCTGGTCACGTTTGCCGAGGGCTGCGTGCTGAATTACGAGCGCGCGGAATTTTCGACGTTGCCCCGGGATAACCGCTGGCAGATCACCGGCGAGCGCGGCACGCTCACGCTGCAGATGCTCAAGGCGCCGGGCGCCAACGTGGTCCTCACGGAACCCGATCCGGAAAAAGGCACCCGCACGCGCGTGATCTGGGAGGGCGACGAATCCGCGCTGACCACCGAACACGACGGAGTCGCCGCCGATTTCGCCGACGCGATCCTGCAGAAGAGAAAACCGCAGACGTCGCTGCAGGACGCGCTCCTCTTCGCGCGGATCGCCGACGCCATTTACGCCTCCGCGGAGTCGGACGGACCCGTGACCTTCACCTGAGTTCGGATTTGAACAGAAGGTAACCGAGGAAACGAAGAGCCGTCCCCAGACGGAGTCCAAGTTGCAGGCGGAACCTGCTCCGAACCGTTCAACCTCCTTGGGCTTGCCTTCGGCAATCGCCAATCTGGATCAGCGCAGGTCGGCGATCAAAACGGATTGGAAATGGGCTCTGTTTGTAAATCCAGATCCGGCGAACGGACGGCTCTTTGTTACCTCCATTACCTTCTGTTCAAACTGCCTTGGTTTGGAGTTCCCGCGCCAATCGCGCCATCGCCTGCGGCAGCTCCGCATAAATCCGTGCGTACGGCCGCTCCCCGAGGATCGCCGGGACCAGATCGTCTGTGTACCCCGTCTTCGCGCAGGCGCGGGCGTCGGGCGCATAGCCGATCCCGCCGGCCAAACTCACCACCCATGTCCGCGCCTGCGGGCTGGAACGCAGGATGGGCGCCTGCAAACTGTGAAAGACCTCCAGGCCCACGCCGAGCAGCATGACCGGGCCCATCCTCAATCCGTGCAGCGATACCGGAGGATTCGGCCCCTGCCCGCCTTTGAATTGTTCAAGCACCTCCCGGAAACCCTGCAGCCGCACCATCTGGAGGCCGTGGGTCTGCAGCGGTGCCACGCCCACGGTCGTGAGGTCGCTCACGCCGGGAGAAGCGAAAATCCGTTCGAGCTCGCGGATGCGCCGCTGCACGAACGCGCGGCTCCATCGCTTCCGCGAAAACCTCACGTCGCGGCGCACCGACTTGAATTCCCTGACCGCGATCGGCTCCGCCGCCCGGATCCCGCGCTCGATCGCCGAAGCATACCGCCGCGCCAGCACCCGCAGCGCGCGGTGCGTCTCCTGTTCGCCGCGGTGGCAAACGGGCGGATTGATGTCGCCCAACGCGCCGGGCAGGAAAATCGCCGTCGCCCCCGGATGGACCCGCTCGATCTCGCGCGAGGCCAGGCCGACGAAGTCCCCGTGCACGTCGAACGTCTGTTCGCTGCCCACGACGGGATGACACCCGAAATGATGGAGCACGCCGACAACTTTTCCTCCCGCCTCGGCGACCAGCACGCGCGCCGTCGGATCCGTTTCCTCCGGATGGGCCGGCCGCCATTTCGGGCTCAGCCGCACGCCGATCGGATCGTGCATCCAGCCGCCGCGATCCGTCTCGCGATTGATGGCAATTCCCTCGCAGGGGACTTCGGCGTGCCTCCACTCGACCGGCTGCAGCGCGTCGCACGCCGCCTTGGCCGCCTCTGCAATCCGCGCCGGCAGGGTCTCGACGTAAATCGCGTCGGGCTCGCCCCACCCGAGCATCCCGCCCGTCGCGGGGGCGCTGTGCGTGTGCGTGGAGGTGACGAACACCTGGTCCGCGCCGCAGCCCGCGCGTTCCGCCACCGCGGCGCGAATCCGCGCCGCGAGGCCGCGCGGCGTCCCGCACAGCTCGAGATTGACGAGCACCGCGCGTTCGCGTCCGTGCCCCAGCGCCATCGCGCGGGCCGACAGCGGCGCGAGGATGCCCTGCGCCGCGCGGTTCCGGTACGGACCGTAACCGCAAAGCTGAACGCCCAGGCGCGGCGTGATGTCGGCCTGGGCGAAACCCGCCTTCATTTCCGCACGGCCGGAGAGGCGGGACCCGCGGTGCGCTCGTGATCGCGCAGCGCCGCGACGTTCGCCTCCACCTTCAGGATGATCTCGGCCATGCGCGCAATCATTGGCTCGTTCGGAGCAACCATGTCAAAGCCCGTCTCCAGCGCGTGAGCCACGCGCCACCGCGCGTTCGGCAGCGGCTGGTTTCGATAATCCACCTTCGCCGTCTCCAGCGTCGACAGCCACGACACGCGCGGCCCGCGATAATCCTGCCAGTGCAGTCGCTTCCAGTCGGAAATCACCGAAGGCACATAGCCCACCGCCCGCAAGCCCTCGGCCTGCAGCGCGGCGGCGAACGTGTCGCGCGAAATTCCGGCGGCGTCGGAGTCGAAGGTGAACGACATCAGGTGATACGACGGTTTCACGCCCGCGGCATAGCTGGGCAGTTTGAGATATTTTGCGCCGGACAACCGCGCCCGCAGAAGATCCGCATGGCGCCGGCGCTCCGCGAGCTCGGCGTCGAGCTTGCCGAACTGCTCCGTCAGCAGGACCGCGTTGAACGGAGTGACGCGGTACGTGTACACCAGCGAGTCGAGATAAGGCTTCAGGTCGTCGGGCATCCCCTCGTCCGTCGAGCGCCCCATGTGCTGGCCGATCATCGCACCTTTCCAGTAAACCCGCTCGTGCGGCGTGACCAGGTAGCCCGCCTCGGTCGTCGCCAGGACCTTTCCGCCCATGCAGGAGAATCCCGCCGCGTCGCCGATCGTGCCCACCCGCGCGCCGTCGATCTCGGCGCCGTGCGCCTGGCTGCCGTCCTCGATCAGCATCAGGCGATGCTTGTCCGCCAAGGCGCGCAGCCGCTTCAGGTTCGCGGGTTGTCCAAAGAGGTGCACCGCGAGGATCGCCCGCGTGCGCGGCGTGATGGCCGCTTCGATCTGCGCGGGATCGATCAGGCCGGTGTCGCGTTCGACGTCGACGAAGACCGGCACGGCGTTCTGGTGGAGGATGCACGAGATCGATGCTCCCCAGGTGTAAGGCGTGGTGATGACCTCGTCGCCGCAACAGATCTCCAGGCCGGCGAGCGCGGATTGGAGCGCGGCGTGTCCGGAGCTCGTGGCGAGCACGTGGCGGTTCGCGTGATAGCGGGAGATCACCGCCTCAGCCTCGCCGATTTCCGGGGCGTGTTTGCGGCCGAGGCCGAAAAGTTTCCCCTGCCGCAGCATGTCCGCCGCGCGGCTGACGGCCCGGTCGGTGAAGGTCGGAAATTTCGGAGAGGTGACTTGGCCGACCGGCGTCCCGCCCAGCAGGGCGAGCTTGGCGGCGGCCGGGGCCAGGGTGGTGCTCATCGTCCCGGAGTCTAGCACAAGCCCGGGACGGCGGGAATGTCCGCGCTTACAATGCGATGGCTAAACTTACGAATGTCCCCGGAGCGGGTCGAAGATCGGGGCTTGAACATTCAACTTCCGGCGTCGCACCGGGGCGGAGCGGGCGCGTGGAAGTTGGAAGTTGAACGTTCGACCGCGTTTCCCCATTCACCGGTCACCCCTCTCCCTCCCATGGCCGAGACCCTCACCGCTCCTGCCCCGGCCGCTTCGTCCGCCGGCAGCGTGACCGCCGCCGAGCGGTTTTTCTTCGACAGCAACGGCTACCTCGTCCTCGAAAATTTCCTGAAGCGCGACCACGTCGCCCGCCTGCTCACGGCGCTCGAGCGCGCGAACGTCCGGCGCCGGGAGAACGAGAAGCTCGGGAAAAAACAGACGGGTTTCCTCCAGGCGAAGAGCGAGCGGAGCACGCGCCTTTTCTACCTCCTCGACGACGACCCGCTTTTCCTCGAGCTCCTCGACTGGCCCGCGCTGCTGCCGTACGTGCACGGCCTGCTCAATCCGATGCCGCATCATCACGCCAGCGACGGCATCACCGAATGCGGCGCCGATTTTCCGCAGCGCAAAGGCGAGTGGCACATCGACGGCCACGACAGCGGCTACCGCAACCTGAAGCACCCGATCCCGCTGCTGCAGCTGAAGGTGGGCTATTATCTCTCGGACATGACGCAGCCGTGGCAGGGCAATCTCACGGTGGTGCCGGGCAGCCACAAGGCCGACGTGCCGCCGGCTCCGGAGGACCTGCAGCGCCGCGATTTTTTTCCGGGCGCGCTCCAGGTCTGCGCTCCTCCGGGCAGCGCGATCCTCTTCCACAATGCGCTCTGGCACACGGCGGCGCCCTTCAATCGGCCGGACGCGGGGCGCATCATGCTCTACTACGCCTACGAGCATCCCTGGATGATCGGCTCGGCGGAGCACTGGAATTACGGGAAGGAATTTTATAACCAGCGGCTCTCGCCCGCGCAGCGGAAACTTTTCCACGGATTCGTCTTCGACCCGCCGGAACAGCGCTGGGGATAACGCTCCGGCCTCCTGACGTCGGCCGCTACGTCGTCAGATCGCGTAGCAGCCGAGGTCACGTAGCAGCCGAGGTCACGAGGCTGTTCGCCCTGGATCTCCTATCCCGGTTTCTTCACATCCAGCCGTGGAATCTGCGGCCGGTTCACCATCGCAAAATAAATCCGCCAAAACCGGTCCCAGAAGTTCGCATCGCATGGATTGAGGGTCGGATACCCGGGAACGATGGCTCCATTGAATTCCCATTCCCTGCGCTCCTTGGCAAGTCCGGCCCTTACCGGATTGTCGCGATATAGGCCACCGTGTCCATAAACGCGCCCCGCTCGCGTTCCGCCTCCGTCAGAACGTGATCGTAGGCCTGGTGCTGCAGCGAAAAAGGCGCGAGCAAAGGCTGCAGGTGCACACGCAGGAACGGACTGGCTCGCAGCTGATCGGACGGCGCGCCGGTGCCAAGCCACATGATGTGGAAATGATCGGGGATCAGTGAATATACCGGGCAAACCAATTGTTCGCGCACACAGGCGTGGACCATGATCTCCCGAAATGCCTGGTGAAACGAACGCGTCAGCCAGCCCTTGCCGCGATCTTCGATGGTGTGGGTCCAGAAGACATGAGCCAGTCCCCGATAAAATTCCCGAGCCAGCCGCGGAAGGTATCCGACGGAATCAAACGGAGCGTTCGTTGGCAGCATCCGCCCAAAAAGGCATTTCTCCAGCCCGTTCCAAGAGCGCACTCTGCCACTTCATGGCGCATTTCCGTTTGCGGGCCGGCCTCCTGACGTCGGCCGCTACCTCGTGATTCGCGTAGCAGCCGAGGTCAGGTAGCAGCCGAGGTCACGAGGCTGTTCCTCTCCTCTCCAAGCCTCCTGACGTCGGCTGCTACACGAATCAATCAGCGCCGGGCGCCTGCGATCCAGGCCCGCGGCGAACGCCCGGCGATCCGCTTGAAGGCGCGGCTGAAAGTGAAAGGGTCGGCGAATCCGAGCCCGAGGGCCACCGCCTTCACGCTCGCATCGGGCATCCGCAGCTGGCGTTGCGCCAGCGCAATCCGCTCCTCGAGAATAAACCGGCCCAGCGGCCGGCCCGTCTCGGCGCGAAATAGGCTGGTGAGATAATTCGGCGACACCTGCACCGCCCGGGCGACGTCCGCCAGACTCAGCGCGCGATGGGCGTGCGCCCCCACGAACTCGACCGCACGCCGGACCAGCTCCGGCCGGGTGTCGAGCCGGGCGTCGCCGCCCTCCAGCGCCCGCCGGTACAACGCCAGCGTGACGGTCAGCATCGCTTCGCGCAGCACGTCCACCTCCGGTGGCTTGGAACCCTCGACCATCCTGCGGATCTCCATGAGCCGGCCCCGGCCCTCCGCCGGCAACAACGCCAGGTCCATCGCGTGCTCCATCGCGAAGCCGCCGCGCCGCGCATAACGCGTGACGTGCAGCCGCGGCTCCGTCTCGCCGAGATTCCACCACGCGAGCCGGTACCCTTCGCCCCCGCGCACATACGCCTCGGCATGCGCCAGCCCCGCCGGGCAGACGACCAGGTCGCCCGCCTTCAGCACCGACCCGCGGTGGTCGAAGCTGAAGCGGCAGCGCCCCTCGACCAGCAGGCAAAGCTCCGGATGCCCGTGCGCGTGGTTCTCCCCATAGAGCACCGGCGAAAATCGCATCGCCCGCCGGCGTTCGTGCGGACGGGCTCCGCGCCACGGTCCGAGCACGCGGCCGGCGTCCAGGTTTCCCAGCGCCACCACCAGATCCTGGCCAAGAAAACGAGCGAGCGACACGGAACCGGATTAGAGCGCCGAATTCGAACATCCAAGCTCCAATGAAAGCGCAACCCGCGCCTCCGCCCTCACGCGCCCCCGAGGCATGCCGCAGGTCGCAGTTGCCAATCCGGGATAAGCGATAACCAATATGGGCTCCTGCCATGTCCGCCGATCTCACCGAGCTCTATCAACAGGTCATCCTCGACCACAACCGTCGTCCGCGAAACCGGGGCCGGCTGCCGACCGCCAACCGCGTGGCGCACGGGGACAATCCGAGCTGCGGCGACCAGTGCGACGTCTTCCTGCGCCTTGATGGCGACCGCATCGCGGAGATCTCGTTCGACGGCTCGGGCTGCGCGATCTCGCAGGCCAGCGCGTCGCTGATGACGACGCAGCTGAAGGGAAAAACCGCCGCCGAGGCCGAGACCCTCTATCAGGAGTTTCACGACATCGTGACGACCGGCAAGGAGCCGGCGGAAATCAGCGACGTCGCCGCGTTCGCTGGCGTGCACGCCTTTCCCGCGCGCATCAAGTGCGCCACGCTCGGCTGGCACGCCGCGCTCAACGCGCTGAAGGCCGACGCCACTACGGCGACGACCGAAAGCCACACTGACTGAGCCGCGCCCGATCCGTTGAACGCTGAAGGAACAGGCCCCTGACCGACTGCGAAACGACCCGCTCACGGAATCACGCCCGTTGCCGCGCGTCCGCGCTTTCAACTTTCAACCCTCTCCTTTCACCCTCTCAAATGCCTTCCTGGAAAGACGTCCGCGCCGACTTCCCCATCCTGCACCAGCAGGTCAACGGGCGGCCGCTCGTTTACCTCGACAACGGCGCGACCACGCAGAAGCCGCGCGCGGTGATCGATGCGCTCGTCCGCTACTATGAGCGCGACAACAGCAACGTTCACCGCGGGCTGCACACGCTCTCGATGCGCGCCACGGATGCCTACGAGGGGGCGCGCGCCCGCGTCGCAAAATTCGTCAACGCCGCGGATCCCGCCGAGATCATCTTCACGCGCGGCACGACCGAGAGCATCAACCTCGTCGCCCGCAGCTATGGCGGAAAGCTGGGGCGCGGCGACGTGATCCTCTGCACCGAGATGGAGCATCACTCCAATCTCGTGCCCTGGCAGCAGGCGGCGAAGGCGAGCGGGGCGACGCTCAAATTCGTGCCCTTCATCGGCGCGAATGCGGAAGGCGGGCTCGACCTCGAGGCGCTCGACCGGCTGCTCACGCCCCAGGTCAAGGTCTTCGCCTTCACCCATATCTCGAACACCCTCGGCACGATCAACCCCGTGGCCGAGCTGTGCCGCCGCGCCCGCGCCGTGGGCGCCGTCACCGTGATCGATGCCGCGCAATCCGCCGGCCACGCGCCGCTGGATGTCCGGCTGCTCGGCTGCGACTTCCTCGCCTTTTCCGGCCACAAGATGTGCGGGCCCACCGGCATCGGCGTGCTCTATGGGCGCTTCGCGCTGCTCGACCAGCTCTCGCCCGACGAGACCGGCGGCGGGATGGTCGTGAGCGTCGACTTCGAGGGTGCGAAATGGAAACCCGCGCCGGAGCGCTTCGAGGCGGGCACGCCGAATGTCGCCGGCGCGATCGGGCTCGGGGCGGCGTGCGACTACCTTGACTCGCTCGACCGCGTCGCGATCCGCCAGCACGACGACGAACTCGCGCGCGTGGCCTACGAGAAACTCGCGACGCTTCCCGGCATCCGCCTGATCGGCCCCACGGGCGAGCGCGGCGGACTGGTGAGCTTTGCCTTCGAGGGCGTGCACGCGCACGACGTGGTGACGTTCGCCGACGAGGACGGCGTCGCGCTGCGCGGCGGCCATCACTGCAACCAGCCGCTGATGCGCAAGCTCGGCCTCACCAGCACGACCCGCGCGAGCTTCTACCTCTACAACACGGCCGAGGAAATCGACCTGCTGGTGGCCTCGCTGCGCCGCACGCTGAAATTTTTCATCGGCTGACCGGTGGAGCGCGTTGTCACAGACCCTGAGCCTGTCGAACGGGCCCCCAACGCGCTGGGGACTCCGCAGACCTCTTGGTTGAGCTCGACCCTCCAGCGCATTGGGGCAATGCGCTCCACCCACGAGCTAGCTTGCGGATACGATATTCTTGTGGGCTGGCCTGTGACAACGCGCTGCAGCATGGGTCAGCTTCCGGCCGCGATCCATTTCATCGCCTTGTCGGCGAGTTTGTCGAAGGCGCGGACGCACAGCTCGAGGTGTTCTTCCCTCGTGTCCTCGATCTTGTTGTGACTGATCCCGTGCAGGCTCTGCACGAACATCATCACCGTCGGCACCCCGGCGCCGCTGATCTCCGCCGCGTCGTGGAGGGGCCCGGACGGAAGCCGGTGCGATTTCCCGCACGTTTCGCCGATGGCTGAGTCGCACATCCCGATCAGCGCCGGGTGAAAAGGCCGCGGCGCAATCTGCCAGAGACGTTCCCAGGCCACGCGAACGCCGCCCTCCTGGGCGAAGCGCTCGCTGACGGACCTGGCCTCGGCGAGCATTCGCGCGAGCGCAGCGGCATCGAGATGGCGCTGGTCAAGCGTGATTCGGCATTCCTCCACCACGCTCGTGACGATTCCCGGTTTCGTCGTGCACGAGCCGATCGTGCACACGCCGCCGCCGCTGCGCGCGGCGATCGCATAAATCTCCTGGCTCATCTTTCCCGCCGCGAGGAACGCATCCTTCCGCCGGTTCATCGGCGTGCTCCCGGAATGCGCCGCCTGCCCGTGAAACGTGATTGCATGCCGCTCGACCCCGAACGTCCCCAGCACCGCGCCGAGCGGCAGGTCAAGGTCGAGGAGCACGGGCCCCTGTTCAATGTGCAGCTCGAGATACGCCGCCGCCTGTTTCAGTTCGCGGCCGCTGTCCTTCACATGTTCGAAATCGATCCCCACCGCCTTGAGCGCGTCGGGGAGCGTCACGCCGTCGCGGTCCTTCAGCTTGCGCGCCTCCGCCATGTCGAGATCGCCGGCGCACGCCGACGAGCCGAACAGGCTCTTGCCAAAACGCGCGCCCTCCTCGTCGGCCCAGTCCACCAGCCGGATCGTCACGGGCGGCCGGCCATGGAACTCGGCGTTGATCCGCCGGAGGATTTCGACGCCCGCCATGACGTTCAGGCAGCCATCGAGCCAGCCGCCGTTCGGAACCGAATCCATGTGCCCGCCAATCACCAGCTCCTTCGGCGAAGCGCCCCGCAGCGTGGCCCAGAGGTTGCCCGCGGCATCGGTGTGGATTTCCACCGGAAGCCCCTCGAGCTTCTGCCGCAGCCAGGCCCGCGTCCGTACCCACGTCGGCGTGAACGCCACGCGCTGCGCGCCGTTCGCGTCGGCGGTCAGCGAGCGCAGCTCCCGCAGTTCGGCGACGGTGCGTTGGGGATTCAGCAAGTTCACGGGAGCGGCGCGGCGGTCCATCTGGAAGTCCTCCGCATATTTGCAGCTTGGAAACTAGCGTCGTCCCCACTCTATTCAATCCACCAATCACCACCTCGTTCCTGACGGCGCTCGCGTTGCGACCCCGGGGAATGGCCGGCCAGAGTTGACTGACCTCCCTCGGATGCGGCGCGGCGCACGAAAAGTCCCCGCCTCCACACCATGCCCTCGCTCACCACGCACGTCGACGGCCTCACGCTCCCCAACCCCTTCGTGATCGGCTCGGGTCCCCCGGGCACCAACCTCAGCGTCATCAACCGCGCCTTCCGCGAAGGCTGGGGCGCCGTGATCGCCAAGACCGTGAGCCTCGATGCCTCGAAGGTCGTCAATGTGTCGCCCCGCTACGCCAAGCTTCACGCCAACGACGGCGAGGTCATCGGCTGGGAGAACATCGAGCTGATCAGCGACCGGCCGTTCCGCCTGTGGGAGGACGAATTCAAGAAGTGCAAGGACGCGCAGCCGCCCGGCGCGCTGATCGCCTCGATCATGGAGGAGTACAACCGCGACGCCTGGACCGAGCTGGTGCAGCGCTGCGAAGCGGTGGGCGTCGACGCCTTCGAGCTGAATTTTTCCTGCCCACACGGCCTGCCGGAACGAAAAATGGGCGCCGCGATGGGCCAGGACCCGGACATCCTCGAGGAGGTCTGCGGCTGGGTGAAAGCCGCCACGAGGAAACCGGTCTGGGCGAAAATGACGCCCAACATCACGCACATCGAGGAGCCCGGCCGCGCCGCCCTCCGCGGCGGAGCCACCGGCCTCAGCGCGATCAACACGATCCGCAGCGTGACCAGCGTGAACCTCGACACGCTCCGCCCCGACCCCTGCGTCGAAGGCTACACGACGCCCGG
>JAQGON010000155.1 GCA_028293565.1 Verrucomicrobiota bacterium
GCGCCAAGCCGCTCCGCCAAAGCGGTTGGTCTTGCTGCCTAATCTCATCCGCAACATCACCTCAAACCCAAGACCACCTGGATACGATGTCTTGAAACAATAGTGGATAGGATGTCCTGATCGCACCCCGGAACTGTCTGAACTTCGAACTTCCAACGCTCAACTCCCAACATTGAATGCCAATCCGTTGGTACCAAGACATCCTATCCACTCTCCGCAACGAGCATCAGCGCGCGGGCCTTTGATCATCGCCGTTCCAATGGCTCACGCTCGTGAGGAGGATCGGCATTCAAGGTTGGAAGTTGAGCGTTGAAAGTTCGATGTTCGCCCGGGTCCGAAGGACTCTCCCTACCGTCTTTTCTCCGTCAACGGCAGCATCACTCCCCGCCGGAACAGCGTGACCTGCCCGGTGCTCGACGACACGACGATCGCGATGCAGTTGGCCGCCACGCTGATTGCCGCCGCCGCCGCGTGACGACTGCCGAGCCCGCTCGGCAGCGTATGGTCGCTGTCCGTCGCCTGGATCAGGCTGCCCGCCGACTCCACCACCCCGTCGCCGCGAATGACAAACGCGCCGTCGATCGATGAAAATTCCTTCACCGTCTCGTCCATGAACGGATTCAGGATGTTCCGGTCCTCTTCCTTGTACCCGTAGAACGGATTCAGCACGAGCGGCTTGGTGAACGATTCCACCTTCTCGATGTCGCCCACGACGAAGAGGCACCCCACCGGGCGGCCTTCGCGGCCCTCCACCGCCAGCTCGGTCGCGACGGCGATCACCCGTTCCAGCACCTCCGGTTTCACGTCGGGCGGCAGCAGGTCCGCCGTCTGGCCGGTCAGCAGCGTCTGGAACTCCCGCTCGACGTCCACCACCACCAGCGTGTCGAACTGGTTGCTCCCGGTCATGCCGCCGACGCAGCAGATCCGGTCCGTGAAGGTGATCACGCCGCGCGTCAGCGCGACCAGCATCGCGCTGCGCAGCTGCGCCAGCCGCTGGCTCGAGAACGAGCGCACCTGGATCGTCTCGGTGAAGGCGTTCGCCTCCTCGCTCTGCTCGATCGGATTCCGCGTCACGAGGATCGTCTTCAGCTTGGAGCGCACCGAATCGGCCTCGATCCCGCCGATGAACGTGTCGCCAAAAATCATGATCGCCCCGCAGTCCGCGCCGCGGGCGACGCGCTCGGCTTCGCGAAACATCAGCCGGTTCACCCGGTTCTGCTGCGTCTGCACCGGCCGGACGCCGCCGAATCCGCCGATCAGCCGCTCGTACAGCGCGTCGAGGTCGGGCGCGTTGACGAGCTTGTCGACGAGCTCGGGCTCCTTCACCTGGCGGGCGATCGAGGCGAGGACCTGCAGGTAATCCCGCGCGCTCTCGCCGGCGATGAGCATGACGATCAGGTGCACGCGCTCGTCGCCCACGGCGCCGTCGTGACGGACACCCACCCGGCTGCGGCCGATCGCGAGGACGTAGCGCCGGCGCATCTTCACGCGGACGTGCGGGAGGGCCACGCCGAGGCCGAGATAGGTGGTCATCGTGCTCTCGCGCGCGAGCAGCCCGCGCAGGAGCGCCTCCGGCTTGAGGTCGGGAAACCGCTCAACCGAAACGGCCAGCAGCTCCTGGAGCGCGCCCTCGAGGTCGAGGCTGCGCAGGTCAATCACCCGGCCCCGCGAAATGATCCGGTCAAGGCGCATCGTTCTTTTCTGCCGCGCTGGGATTGGGAGGCTGGAATTTCCGCGCGCCGGCGCGCGGTTTTACTTTTCCCACTCGAGCGCGCCCTTCTTGATCTCGTAGACCAAGCCGAGCACGAGCACGCCGATGAAGAACAGGATCGGGCCGAGGATCGAAATATTGTACGCCAGGAATTCCCGGTAGATGAACGTCCACGGCACGAGGATCACGATCTCCAGATCGAAGAGCATGAAGAGGAGCGCCGTCAGGAAAAACTTCACCGAAAAGCGCGTGTGCACGATGCCCTCGCCGGGCACGCCGCATTCGTAGGCCGAGTCCTTGATCTTCGAGTGCCGGCTCCGCTGGCCGAGGAGATGGCTGGCAAGGATGATCCCCGCCGTGATGCCCGCCGCCAAGGCGGCCTGGATCAGAAACGGGAGATACGCGGCGGACGTCATGCGGCCTTGAATTGGGCGGACCGGCGCGCGACTGACAAGCGGTTTTATTGAACCACCGGAATAAACCGCGCCGACGAGATGTGCGTCGAGCCCACGCCGAGCGTCTCGGCGAACTCCAGCGTGCGGATCTCCTCCGAGATCGGCTCGAATCCCGACTGCTTGCGGAGCCCGTTGATCCGGCTCCGCATCAGCGCGTCGAGCATCACCGGGTCCGTGCTCAGCCAGAGCAGCGGCTCCGAGGCGGAGTACAGCGAATTGAAATACGGCCCGCCGATGAACTGGTAATGCTCGAGGCTCACCAGCGTGAACATCCACGTCTGGCGCAGCTCGGGGATCGCGCTCATTTCGGCGACCGCCGCCGGCGCGTTCGCGGGCGAGCGGAAAAAACGGCCGGTGTTCGACGCGTTCCACAGGGTCGCGTTCACCAGCGATCCGTTCACGCCGAGCATGGGATGGTCGGTGTAGACCGGAAGGTTGATCCAGAAATCGGAATCCAGAAACAGCGGCGTCGCGAGGAAGCTCTTGCGGTCCTCGTCCTTCGTCGAGTTGTTCGGATAGTCCTTCGTCTGCTGCTCGGCCAGGATCGGGTCGAAGCGCTGCGGCAGCGGGCTGTCGTAGAACCACACCGGGTCGTAGAATTTTCCCGACTCCAGCACGAACACCGGATGCCCCTGGAACGGCGTCTCGCCCGTCACCAGCGACGGCAGGTAACCGGTCATGCGCAGCCGCAGCTGGTTGAGCCCGACGAGGAAGATGTTCTTTTTCTCGAAGCCCCGGTGCCGCAGCGCGGCGATCACCGCCTTCACCAGCGGGATCGGCGTCGCCATCCCGGGACCCGAGTCGGTGTAGATCTTGAGCCCGACCTTTTTCTTCGAGCCGGGGACGAGCTTCTTGCCCGACTGCTGCTCGAACCGCGTGATCAGGGCCTCCACATCCTGGGTGTAGGTCGCTTCGTCGAACGCCGTCAGCTGCGCCTGCAGCACCGGTTCGTTGGAGGGCGTCCGGGGGACCGCGACCTCCGTCGCCCGGAGCGTGAACGACGTCGCGATCAGGACCGCCGCCAGAAAAGGAATGCGCATAGGATGTGATGAGTGGCCCAAAACCCGCGAATGTTTCATCGGCGAGCCGGGAAACTTGACAGCCCCTCCGCCGGGTTGAAAGTGCATTCTTCCCGCTCCGCCCCCCGCCCGCCGCTCATGCCCGCCATCAAGCCCACCTGCGTCCGCGACCTCAAGTTGCGCGTGAACCTGGCCGATGTGGTGTCCCGCGTGGTGACGCTGAAAAAGGCCGGCGCGGGCCGGCTGAAGGGCCTCTGCCCGTTCCACAACGAGAAGACGCCCTCCTTCAACGTCGATGCCGACAAGGGCTACTACAAGTGCTTCGGCTGCGGCAAGGCGGGGGACCTGATTTCCTTCGTGCGCGAGACCGAGCAGCTGGGCTTCACCGAGGCCGTTGAGGCCCTCGGCCAGCGCTTCAACGTCGTGATCGAATACGAGGCCGGCTCCGGCGGTCCCAGCCGGGAGGAGCGTTCGCTGCGCCAGGAGATCTTCGAGATCCACGACCTCGCCGCGGCGCATTTTCACCAGGCGTTCAAGGCCGCGGGGACCACCGGCGATTTCATGCGCGCCTACTGGACCGGGCAGCGGCGCTTCACCCTGGAGCTCGCCGACGAATTCAAGGTCGGCGCCGCGGCGCCGACCGACGAGGGCCTCGGCGCGCTGCTGCTGAAACGCGCGTTTTCCGAGGAGGCGATCCGGCAGTGCGGCCTGTTCTTCCTGCGCGACGGCGCGATGCTCTCGCTCGGCGCGCTCAAGCCGCGCTTCCGCGGACGGCTGATGATCCCGATCCGCGACCACCAGGCGCGCGTCGTCGCGTTCACCGCGCGGCAGACGGAGCTGACTCCCGGCGACGACCCGGCGCGCGAGGCCAAGTACGTCAACTCGCCCGAGACGCCCGTGTTCACGAAGGGGAACCTGCTGTTCAACCTCGATCGCGCACGCACGCACGTCGGCGAAGGCCGGCCGTTCGTGATGGTGGAAGGCCAGCTCGACGCGCTGCGCTGCTGGAGCGTCGGGCTCCAGTCGGTCATCGCGCCCCAGGGCACGTCGATCACCGAGCCGCAGCTGGTGCTCCTGCGCCGGTATCACACCCAGGTGGAGTGCTTTCTCGACGGCGACAGCGCCGGCCAGAAGGCCGCGCTACGCTTCCTGCCGATGGCGCTGAAGGCGGGATTGGAAGTGAAGTTTCTCGGCCTCGCGAAAGGCGAGGACCCGGATTCGCTCTTCCGCGAGCGCGGTCTCTCCGCCTACGACGAAGTCCGCCGCGGCGGGCTCTCCGCGATGGCGTTCGCCTGCCGCGCCTTTCTTCCGGATCCGGCGACGGCCTCCTCGGAATTGAAAACGCGCGCCGCGCAGTCGGTCGTGGAACTTGTCGCCGCCGCGGAAAGCGAAGTCGCGCGCTCCGAGTTCCTCGCGGAAGCCGCGGGCCACCTGCGGCTGGCTTCGTCCGCGCTGCAGCGCGATTTCCAGACCTACGTCGCCCGCCAGAACCGGCAGGCCGCCGCCCGGCCCGCGCCGCCCGCGGCGGCGCCCGCGCCCTCCGCCGCGGCCACCGGCGCCCAGAGCCCGGAGCATCATCTCCTTCTCGTCTGCCTGCATTTCGAGGCGCTCGGCAAACCGCTCAGCTCCGCGCTGCCGCACCACTGGATCGACGCGAGCCACGTCCCCGGGCGCCTGCTGAACCGGTTCCTCGCCGAATTCGAGCACGACACCTGGCCGGGCCGCGACCATCTTGACGCCCTGCTTGAAACTCCTGAGGAAAAGACGCTTGCCGCATCGCTCCTTTTTGACCGTCCCGCGATCGACGATCCGGTGAAGATCGCGAACGAAGGCCTCTCCCAGCTCCGGCTGCGGGCGCTCGAGCCGCGGCTGCGGCAAATAGAACTTGCTTTAGCCAACCACGGTGCGGACAGTAATTCTGACCCAATTTCACTCTTAAAAGAACGCTCCGAACTTCAACGACAGCTCCGCCAACCGCTCCAAATGCCCGTTGCGGTTTAGCCGTTAGCCTTATAGTAGAGACCACTCATTCCATGCCGCGCAAAGCCAAGTCCTCACCTGACGACACCCAATCCGAAGCCGTTGAGGCCGCCATCGCCAAGAACCAGCCGCATGCCGGGGCCGAAGTCGCGCCGGGTGACATTCCCGCCGGTGGAATCAACGACAAGATCCGCCACCTGATCCGGTTGTCGAAGGAGCAGGGCTATCTCACGTTCGACGACATCAACGAGGCGCTGCCGGAGTCGGTCGAAAACCAGGAGGAGATCGATAACGTCCTTTCGATCCTGCAGAACCTCGAGATCGAGATCCTCGAGCCCGACCAGGTCGACGATTACAAGCAGCGCATGGAGGAGGCCGAGGAGGAGGAAAGCCGCTCCTCGCAGCACGACATCCTCGACGACCCCGTCCGGATGTACCTCAAGCAGATGGGCCAGGTGCCCCTGCTCACGCGGGAACAGGAAGTCGAAATCTCGAAGCGCATCGAGAACGCCGAGCTGAAGGCCCAGACCGCCCTGTTCGAGGCGGCCGCCGTCGGCGCCTACATCGGCACGCTCGGGGCGAAGCTTCTCAACCGCGAGGAACGCTTCGACCGCATCGTCATCGACAAGAAAATCGACAGCCGCGAGGCCTATTTCAAGGGCCTGCCCAAACTCGTCGAGAACACCCAGAAGTCGGAGAAGGCGGTCGCGGAATCGTGGCAGGAATACCTCAAGGCCAAGAGCGACAACGAGCGGAAGAAGATTCTCACGAAGCACCGGAAGCGCGAGAACGTCCTGCGCGCGAATTTCGGCAAGTTCTTCTTCAAGCTGAAGGTCTACGAGGAATACCTCGAGAACCTCCGCCCCACCCTCGAGGAAATCGAGACGCTGCACGCGCAGCTGGAGCGCGCCAAGCATCCGAAGACGAAGAAGGACACGACGCTCGACGTCCGCGCGATCAACCACCGGCTCAAGCAGCTCGAGGCCGGCCAGCGGATCTCCCCGACCGCCCTCCTCGCCGTCGTCGCCCAGACCCGCGTCCACGTCCGCGAAGCGCACCAGGCCAAGACCGAGATGGTCGAGGCCAATCTCCGCCTCGTGATTTCGATCGCCAAGAAATACACGAACCGCGGCCTCTCGTTCCTCGACCTCATCCAGGAGGGCAACATGGGCCTGATGAAGGCTGTCGAAAAATTCGAGTACCGCCGCGGCTACAAGTTCTCGACCTACGCCACCTGGTGGATCCGCCAGGCGATCACCCGCTCGATCGCCGACCAGGCGCGCACCATCCGGATCCCGGTCCACATGATCGAGACGCTGAACAAGGTCATGCAGGTGCAGAAACAGCTGCTCCAGGAATTCGGCCACGAGCCGACCCCGGAGGAGGTCGCCGACGAGATGAACCTGCCCGTCGAACGCGTGCAGCAGATCATGAAGATGGCGCAGCAGCCGATCTCCCTCCAGTCGCCGGTCGGCGACGGCGACGACACCAGCTTCGGCGATTTCATCGAGGACAAGTCCGCCGAGAATCCCTACGACATGACCGCGTTTTCGCTTCTCCGCGAAAAGATCATCGACGTCCTCGATTCCCTCACCGAGCGCGAGCGTCGCGTGCTGTCCCTGCGCTTCGGCCTGGTCGACGGTTACAACCGCACCCTCGAGGAAGTCGGCAAGCAGTTCAAGGTCACCCGTGAACGCATCCGGCAGATCGAGGCCAAGGCGCTGCGCAAGATGCGCCATCCGACGCGCATCCGGCAGCTCCACGGCTTCTTCGACGCCGAGCAGATCGACAATGCCCAGAACCTGATGAAGGTCGCCGCGACCAGCGGCCTCCCGCGCCAGCTCATCCCCGGCATGCCCCCGATCCCCGCCGGCTTCCCGATGCCGACCAAGCCGTAACGGGCGCCGGAGGAGATTGGCCCTGACGGCCTCTCGCTTTACAGCTTTACAGTCCGTGACACCGGCGTAGGGTGCGCGCCATGGCTCCCATTCCCGCATTTTTCGCCGCATTCGGCATCGGTGGCACCGAGCTGCTCATCATTCTGGCCCTGGCGCTCCTGCTTTTCGGCGGCACGAAACTGCCGTCACTCGCCCGCGGACTTGGGCAGTCGCTCAAGGAATTCAAGAAAGCCAGCCGCGACGATGCCGAGGAAGAAAAGACCGAGGCCGCCAAGAAGAGTCCCGAGGTCCCCAAGACGCACGGCTCGAACTGAGGAGTCAGCGCCTGGCTTTCGGCGCCCGGCTTCCCGCATTGGTCGACCGGGCGGACAGTTGAAAGCGGATCGCTGACCGCTTTCCGGCCTAATCCCCGAGCGCCGGCGGCTCATCGGCGGACTGGTGCACCCAGATCTTGAATTCGCGGATCTGCGGCGGCGCGCCCAGCACGAGAACTTCGTCACCGACCTGAAGACGTTCGTCCGCGGACGGATTCAGGATCCGCAATCCGCGCCGGTTCACTCCCGCGATCTGCACGCCATGGACCCGCGCCGGCGCCAGCTCGGCGAGGCTCTGCCCCGCCGCACGGCTGGCCATCGGCAGCGTGATCGACTCCATCAGCAGCTCCTCATAGAGCGAATCGGCCACTCCCGACACCGCGCCAAGGAAGGCCTTGCCCGCCTTCACCTGCTCGGTCGTTCCCATCAGCAATACCCGGTCACGCGGATAAAGCACCGCGTCCGGCGGGGGCAACGGGATCATGAAACCCTGCCGCTCGATCCCGACGACGGAGCAGCCGAACTTCGCGCGCAGGTCCAGCTCCGCGATCCGCCGGCCCTGCGCGTCCGCGAGATCCGGCAGCACGCAGTCGATCATGTGCAGGTTCCAGTCCCCGTGCGGCTGCAGCCATGGCGCGGAGGTCGCGGTCATTTTCCCCTCCGCCGACGAGATCACCTCCTGCAGCTCGACTTCCAGCTGGCTGTGCCAGAAAACCAGTTTCCGCCACAGGATCGCCAGCGCCACCATCGCGATCAGCACGCTGCCCAGCAGCAGCCACCGCGCATTTCCCTCGGCGGGCAGCAGACCGAACAGCCACAGGAATATCCCCGTCGCCGCCAGCGACTTCAGCCCCGTCTCGAGCATCGGCGCCAGCCGGCTCGCCCGCGGATGTCCCGACGTCGCGACCTGCGAATAAAGCAGCGCCAGCGCCGAGCAGTTCCGCCAGATCGCCACCAGCGGCGCGAGGAGCACCAGGCAGAGCGCGACCCAGAAAAGGATCTGCAGGCCGTTCGGAAACATCCAGTCCCGCCCCAGCCACCTCTCCGCCGTCGTGAACATCTGTCCCGAAAACACCAGCAGCCCCGTCACCAGCATCACCTCGATCCCCACCTGGAGAAAACGCTTCCGGCTCAGCTGCCAGAGCTTGTTGCGCTTCGCGTGGGACTGCAGCCGGTCCAGCCAGTCGCGGTAAACCCGCAGGAACGCCGCGAGCCAGTGCGGCTGGCGCGCCAGCAGCACGTCGGCGATCGCCGCCGACTTCCGCACCAGCAGCGGCGCGACCAGCGTCGTCAGCAGCGAGACGCCGACGGCAAGGGGATAGAAATTCTGCGGGACGACCGCGTACGTCACCCCCAGCTGCGCGATGATGAACGAAAATTCGCCGATCGGCGTCACCGCGAGCCCCGTGCGCAGCGCCTCCTTTGGCGCCGTGCCGATCAGCACCAGCGCCGTCGACGACGCGGCAAACCGCGCGAACAGCGTGAAGAGCGCCACGCCGGCGATGAGCCCCGCCGAGGCGAAAAGCTCGTGCACGTCGATCTGCATGCCGATCGCCACGAAAAAAACCGCGCTGAACACGTCGCGCATCCCCTCGAAGGTCCGCTCCACCTGGTGCCGATGCGGCGTCTCCGCGACAATCGTCCCCAGCAGAAACGCCCCCAGCGCGAGCGAGTACCCCGCATGCTGCGCGACCACCGCGAGCCCGAACAGGAGCGCCGCGATTCCCAGCGTCTGCAGCTCCTCGTCCGCCGAGATGCTCATCCGCCGCAGCAGCCAGGGCACCAGCAGCAGCCCGCCCACGCCGGCCAAGGCGACGAAGGCGCCCAGCAGCGTCAGCGTCTGCCCCAGCGACGCATGCCCGCCGCCCTCGGCCTCGCCGAGCTGCACCAGGGAGTTGAGCAGTGTGAGCATCACGACCGCCACCACGTCCTCGAGCACCGAGATGCCCATCGCCAGCTGTCCCGAGCGCTCGTGATTCTCGCCGGTCTCGTGGAGGATCTTGCTGATGATCGCCGACGACGAAACCATCAGCATCCCGGCGAGGAAAAGCGTCTCCGTCGGACTCCAGCGCAGCGCCGCCCCGAGCAGCCGCGTCAGGTAATAAACCAGCACCGCGCCGCCAAACGTCGCGACCATGAGCGACATCCCGAGCCTCCGCAGTTTGCGCACGCTGAGTCGCAGCCCGATCGAGAACATCAGGAAGACCAGCCCGACCTGCGCGAGGGTCTCGATGCGCGACGGATCCGAGACGAGCGAAAAAGGCGGCGTATACGGCCCGACCACCATGCCGGCCGCGAGGAAGCCCACGACCACCGACAGCCCGAGCCGCTGGCAGATCCAGCCGACCACCCCGGCCACCACAAGTATCACCGCGAGATCCTGGATGAAATGAATGCCGTGCATGGGGGTCCGTGCAAGGACGCGGCGAACCGCGCAGATCGTCAAGCCCGAGGAGTAGCACGGGTCTCCCGACCCGTGTGGCTGGACTCGAGCACAACAACGTCACTCTGCCTTCCCAGCAGGCGACGCCTCCCCGCGCACCTCTTCCGACCCGTCTGCCTGAACTCGAGCACAACAAATTCTCAGCCTCCCCGGCAGGCGACGTCCCCCCTCACGGGTCGGAGACCCGTGCTACGTCGTTGACACCCTGCGCGCTCGCCGATTCGTTTCCGTCGGCGGAAACAGCCCCAACTCGCAATCATGGCCAACCTTCTCGGTTACTTTTCCAACGACATCGGCATCGATCTGGGCACCGCCAACACGCTCGTCTACGTCAAGGATAAGGGAATCGTCCTCCGCGAACCCTCCGTCGTCGCGCTCGACACCGTCAGCCGCAAGGTCCGCGCCGTCGGCGATGAAGCGAAACGCATGCTCGGCCGCACGCCCGGCAACATCACCGCCATCCGTCCGATGAAGGACGGCGTCATCGCCGACTTCGACGTCACCGAGGCGATGCTCCGCTATTTCATCCGCAAGGTCAGCAGCGGCTCCTTCCGCGCGCCGCCCCGGGTCGTGATCGCCATTCCGTCCGGCATCACTGAAGTGGAAAAACGCGCGGTGAAGGACTCCGCCCTCCACGCCGGCGCCCGCGACGTCATCACCATCCCCGAGCCCATGGCCGCCGCCATCGGCGTCGGCCTGCCGATCGACGAACCCGCGGCCAACATGATCGTCGACATCGGCGGCGGCACGACGGAGATCGCGATCATTTCCCTCAACGGCATCGTCTTCTCGAAATCCATCCGCGTCGCCGGCGACGAACTCGACGCCGCGATCATCAACTACATGAAGCGCGCGTACAATCTGCTCATCGGCGAGCGGACCGCGGAGGAAATCAAGATGCGCGTGGGCTCGGCCTACCCCCTCGACGACGAGCTCACGATGGAGGTCAAGGGCCGCGATTCCGTGGCCGGCCTGCCCAAGACGATCCACATCACCTCGCAGGAAATCCGCGAGGCGCTGAGCGACACCATCGCGGCGATCGTCGATGCGGTCCGCGTCACCCTGGAGCGGTGCCCGCCGGAACTTTCCGCCGACCTCGTCGACCGCGGCTTCGTCATGGCCGGCGGCGGCGCGCTCATCCGCGGGATCGACCGTCTCCTCAGCGAAAAGACCGGCCTGCCTGTCACCGTGGCCGACGATCCCCTTTCCGCCGTCGCCAACGGCACCGGCGCCGTGCTGAACGACCTCGCGTGGCTGATGCAGCACGTCTGAGGGGCGCGGGACGCCGCGACCAGCGACGCGCGGGGTGTGACCGGTAAACGGAGGATCATGCACGTCGGACTTGTCTCGTCCCGCGTCCCACGTCACTCGTCACTGGTCCCTCGCCACTCGCCTCTGCTCCCACCGTGCTTCCCAAACGCTTCGACCAGGCCCGCCCGTTCCTGACCCTCGCCCTCGTCGTCCTTGCGTGGCTCGTCCTTCCGGTGGTGGTGAAGACGTTTGCGCGCGCCAGTTTCTTCGAACTGCAGGCGCCGCTCGGCGTCGCGGCGTCGTACGCCCGCGACCTCAAGGAATATTGGACGCTCCGGCTGCACTCGAACAGCGAGCTGATCGAGGCCGGCCGCGACCTCGCGCGCCTCAACGCCTCGTTCGAGGAGTCCGTTTCCCAAAACCTGAGCCTGCAGGCCGAGATCGCGCGGCTCGAGGAGCTGCTGCGGCTCCCGGCCTACGCCAACTATCGCTCCGAACACGCGCGCGTCGTCCGCCGCGATTTTTCCGGGTGGTGGCAGCGGCTCGTCATCCGGAAGGGGAAAAACTACGGCATCCCCGCCGGCGCGCCCGTCATCTTCAGCGGCGGGGTCGTCGGTCGCGTGACCGAGGTCCACGCCTACACCTCCGTCGTCGAGATGGTCAGCAACCCCGGAGTCCGTCTCGCCGCCTTCGTCGAGGGCGAAACCCAGCCGATCAGCTTCCAGGGCGGAGTGAACTCCACCTTCGAGGTCCCGAAGGGCGTGGTCGAGTTCGTCCCGCTCAATGTCTTCGCCAACGCCAGCAACCCGAAGCGCCTCGTCACCTCCGGCCTGGGCGGCGTGTTTCCGCCGGGCCTCAGCCTGGGCACCGTCACCAAGGTCGAGCCCAGCACCGACGGATTGTTCAAGACCGGCGAAGTTCAGCTGGACCCCCGGCTGAGTTCGCTGGTCGAAGTCACGGTGCTGGTCCCCCTGAATCCCGAATGAACCCAGGTTGAGGCAGCAGGTTGAAAGCCGGGGAACGGGCACCGCCCGCGATCCGGCCTCTTTCAACTCCTGGCTTTCCACTCTTCCCACTCCACCCATGCGCCGCACCCTCGTCACCTTCCTCACGCTCCTCCTGCTGTGGGTGATCGTCGCGCAGGTGAACCACGCCGCGTCGGCGGCGCACCTGTATTTTTTTGTCGGCGGCCTGTTCGTGACCTATGCGGCTCTCGTGCTGCCGCTGCGGGGCGGGCTCGCGGCGGTCCTCCTCGCCGGCGCGCTCTGCGACGCGGACTCGCCGGTGCCATTCGGGACGCATGTGCTCCTCTTCGCCCTCGCGCACGCCGTGGTGTTCAACATCCGCGACCGCGTGCCGCGCGACGAAACCGTGGCGCGCGTCATCGTCGCGCTTCTCGTCAACCTCGCCCTGTTCCTCGCGCTGTCGTTCGCCTTGGTCGGCCGCAGCCCCGCGCCCGCCTCGGCCTGGCCGCGGCTGCTGGCCGACCTCGTGGGCTCGCAGCTGCTCCTCGCCCTGGTCGCCCCGTGGTTCCTGGCGCTGCAGGCGCGCACGCTCGTGCTCGCCGGCGTGGACCGGGATCCGCTCGCCTGACCGACATGGCCTCCTCCGACACCAATCTCGCCGACCGTTCCGGCAGCCTCGTCGAGTCGCACAAGAGCTATCAGCCGCGCGTCATCTTTTTCTACTTCGTGATCTTCGCCCTGCTCGCCACGCTCGCCGGCGGGCTGGCATACCAGCAGCTGTTCAACGGCGCCCGCCACCGCGACTCCGAGCGCGTCCAGAACCAGCGGCGCATCCTCGTGCCCGGCCCGCGCGGCAACATCTTCGATCGCGACGGACGGCTGCTCGTGGGAAATCGTCCCCGCTTCGCCGTCGTGCTCTACCTCGACGAGCTCAAGGCCGAGTTCATCAGCGAGGCCCGCGTGATCCGGCGGAATTACGCCGAGGCGGGCGACAAGGATCTCCCGACCCGGGACCAGTTCAACCAGATCGCGCGCGCCAGCGTCGTGCAGAAATACCTCGGCCAGGTGAACCAGATCCTCGGGCGCGACGCCACCGTCGACCGCGCCGACCTCCGGAAGCACTTCGCGCGGCAGCTGCTCCTTCCCTACACGCTGATCGACGACCTCGATCCCTCGGATTACGCGAAGCTCCTCGAACGGCTTCCCGTGCGCTCGCCGCTGCAGCTCTACGCTTCCAGCACGCGCTTCTATCCCTACGGCTCCGCGCTCGCCCACACCCTCGGCTACGTCGGCGTCGAATCCGACATCGATGCCGAGGATTTCCCGGGCGAGGACCTCAAGACCTTCAAGATGAAGGGCACCATCGGGCGCGACGGCCTGGAAAAGACGTTCGACGGAAAACTCCAGGGCGAGGCCGGCGGCACGATTTTCCGCGTCAGCCCCGCCGGCTACAAAATCAACCCTCCGCTCGAAAAACGCCTCCCGGTGCAGGGAAGGAATCTCGTCACCTCGATCGACATCGACCTCCAGCGCGCCACCGAGGACGCCATCACCAAGATCGCCGGCGACGACATGATCGGCTCCGCCATCGCCCTCGACGTGAAGACCGGCGAGGTCCTCGTCATGGCGAGCAAGCCCGACTACGACCTCACGCGTTTCACGCCGCGCCCGAACCATGACACGATCGCCGACATCGAGGCGCGCCAGGCGTGGGCCAACCGCCCCGTCAGCAGCGCGTATCCGCCGGGATCGACCTTCAAGATCCTGACCTCCATCGCCGCGATGCGCAGCGGGGCGATCAATCCCGACGAGCCCATTGTGGACTGCGAGGGCACCCTGCGAAAATTCAACCGCTCCTTCGTCTGCTACAACGGCAAGGGCCATCATGGCGAGGTGCTGCTCGCCGAGGCGATCGCCGACAGCTGCGACATTTATTTCTACGAGGCCGGCTGGCGCGCCAGCCCCGCGGTGCTGGCGAACGAGGCCCGGCGCTTCCACCTCGATCGCCGGACCGGGATCGAGCTTCCCAATGAAACCCACCGGATGGTGATTCCCGACGACGCGTACAAGCAGAAGGTCCGCGGGGAAAAATGGTATCCCGGAGACACGGCGAACATGGCGATCGGCCAGGGCGACGTGCTCGTGACGCCGCTGGAGATGGCATGTTTCGCGGCGTCGGTTGCGAGGAATGAAGTCTACACCACGCCGACCCTGCTGCACCGGGCCGATGCTCCCGCCCAGCACTCCGATCCCATCGGGCTTACGGCTCACCAGCGCGCTGCGCTGCTCGATGGAATGGAAGGATGCGTGACCCACGGAACGGCGGCGAAGACGCTCGCATTGCCCGATTACCAGATTCCCGGCGTGCGATTCGGAGGGAAAACGGGCACGGCCCAGGTCCCCGGCAAGAAAAACGTCGCCTGGTTCATCACCTTCGCGCCGCTCGAGAATCCCGAGATCGCCGTCGCCGTCGCCATCGAAGGCGATACGCCGAACGAGGAGTACGGCGGCGGCCGCTACGCCGCGCCCATCGCCGCCACGATTCTCCGGAAATATTTCGAGAAGAAGAACCACCCGCCCGCCTTCGTCGCTCCAGTGAAGCCGAGCTGACCCCGCGGTGGGAACGCGTTCGCCCCTCCGTCGACGAAAGAAGCCTGCCCGCATCCCCAGCGCGTTGGGCAACACGCTCCACCTTCGGAAGGCTTCACGAAATGACGCGACATCACTTTCAATAAAAGGGGGTCCGCGAGGAAGCCGGGACCAAATTTGAGTTCGGAAGGGTTGGCCGCAAAAAAAGCACAAGGGCCCGGCGGCTCCGAATCGAATCTCCCCCGCGCCTACGGGCGCGACGGCAGCTCCTTCGCCACCCCGGGAGCCCTTGCGCATTTTTGCGGCCAACCTCCCCCGGAATTTCCCGCCGACGATGTGTATCCGCGGCATGGCCAAAGTTTTTTCCAAAATACCCTACCCTCTCGCCCCGCCCTTCCGGAACGAGCGCCTGGCCCGCACAAACACCGGCCGCGCGTTCGGCCACGTCTCGCGCGGTCCAAATCGAATCCGCCGCAGATCGTCGACGACGGCCCCATGCTCGGCGCCGTGCCCTCGATCGCCGGCAATCTTCCACAGCCAGCGTCCCGCTTCGGCCCGCGTCGGATCCTGACCCTTTTGGGACGCTCCGCCTCGCGCCGCCCGGAGCCATCCCCCGCCAAACCTGTCCAGGAGCCACGCCGCCCCCGCCGCCGCCGCCATGACGGCGGTCACGCTGAAAATCCTTCCCCAGCCCCACGGCCGGGCCAGCCACGCCTTGGCCGCAACCATCCACTCGGTCGCCAGCGCGCGCAGCCGCCGGCCGGAATTCTCGGTCGCGTCCTTCACCGCCTTCAGCGTCTCCACCTGCGAGCGCTGGTCGAAATTCACGATGCGCCGGTACCAGAACACGCGCAGGCTCTCGAGTCGCGCCGACCAGCTCCGGTCCGTTCGCCGCGCCAGCGCCGCCTCCCCGCGCACTTCATCCGCCTGCGCCAAACCCGTCGCGCCCGGCGTCGGATCCGCCCGGCGCCACGCGGCGGCCGTCGCATCGAAGATCTCGCACCACGCATGCGCGTCCGAATTCCGGATCGTGTAATTGTTCGAATACCCGTTCCAGCTGCCGCCCTTGAACCCGGTGATGACCCGCGCCGGATAACCCGCCACCCGCGCGAGCAGCACCAACGAGCCGGCGAACAGCTCGCAATGCCCGGAGCCGCGCGAATTCATCCATCGCACCAGCGGATCGCCGCTCCCGTCCGGCACCTGCGGCGAGAGCGAATAGCCGTGGCGCTCCCGCAGCCAGCCCATCGCCGCCTCGGCGAACCCGGCCTCGGTCAGCGCGGCGCCCTTCGTGATTTCCGCCACCATCCGGCGCACCGTCGCCGCGTCCTCCGGCCCCACGCCCGGCCGGAGCATCAGCGCCC
>JAQGON010000156.1 GCA_028293565.1 Verrucomicrobiota bacterium
GCGCCAAGCCGCTCCGCCAAAGCGGTTGGTCTTGCTGCCTAATCTCATCCGCAACATCACCTCAAACCCAAGACCACCTGGATACGATGTCTTGAAACAATAGTGGATAGGATGTCCTGATCGCACCAATTTCCCGGACGAACGTCGAACTTCCAACGCTCAACTTCCAACCTTGAATGCCGATCCGGCAATCGGCGGCTGGTGGTGGCTGCGAGCGTGAACGACTGGAATGGCGATGACCGAAAACCCACGCGCCAACGCTCGGGGCCACGATTTGTGCCACCGGATTGGCATTCGAGGTTGGAAGTTGAGCGTTGAAAGTTCGATGTTCGATTGGGACCGGGACCGCGCCTGCCCGCCCGCCCGCAACCGGCTCGACGCCGCCCTCCCCGCCCGCCACGTTAGCCGCCGATGATCCGTTCCTTCATTTTCAGCGACGGCAAGCTCGTGGGCCAGGACCTGGAACGGGAGGCCCTGCGGCTGGTCCGCGCGGACAAAGGCCTCATCCTTTGGGTCGACCTCGACAAACCCACCGACGAGGAAACGAAGTTCGTGCTCGAAACCGTTTTCCAGTTCCACCCGCTCGCCATCGAGGACTGCGTCGCGCCCAACTCCCTCCCGAAGGTCGAGGACTACGACGATTATCTCTTCATCGTCACCCATGCCGTCGACTTCCGGCGCACCGAGAAATTCAACACGACCGAACTCGATTTCTTTCTCGGCCGCGAATACCTCGTGACGTTTCACACCGATCCGCTGCGCTCCGTCAGCACGCTGGTCGACCGCACCGTCAAGTCCATCGGCGGCGGCCCGCGCGGCCCGGACCGGATCGCCCACTCGCTGCTCGACCTCATGATGGACAACTATGCTCCCGTCATCGAGGAGCTGCGCTCGGAGCTCGAGGAGCTTGAGGAGGATGTCCTCGCCCGCGAATCGTCCCAGAAGAGCCTCGTCAACGAGCTGCTCCACGTCCGCGGCGATTTCACCAAGCTCCGCCAGATCGTGCGGCCGCAGCGCGATGTGATCGACCGGCTGGCGCGCGGCGACAGCAAGCTCATCCGTCCGAAATTGCTCCCGTACTTCCGCGACCTGCGCGACAACCTCACGCGCCTCGAAGACACGGCCGCGAGTTATCACGAGCGGCTGATGATGGCCTTCGACATCTACCTCAACAAGGCCGCGTTCGAAGCCAACGAAGGTATCAAGTTCCTGACAGCGCTCACCGCCGTCACGCTTCCCGCGATGCTGGTCGGCAGCTGGTACGGAATGAACTTCGACCATATGCCGGAACTGCATTCCTCGCACGGCTACATGTGGGCCAGCGGCCTGACCGTGGTTTTCACCCTGCTGATGGTGCTCTACCTGAAAAAGAGAAAGTGGTTCTGAACGCCGACCGCCCCGGCCGGCGCCGGTCCGAAACCCCCGCTCATGCGTCCGCTTTTCTGCGTTTCCTTCGCGGTGAGTCTGACCGCCGCGCTCGCCCAACCGCCGCCCGTTTCCGACCGGGACCAGGCGGCGGAGACGATGGTCAACCGGTTCTTCGTCGAGGCGCTGACCCATGGCCAGGCCTATGAAAATCTCCGCGTCCTGACCGGGAAGTTTCCCGGCCGGCTCTCCGGTTCGCAATCGCTCCAGGGCGCGGTCAACTGGGGCCAGGAAGTGCTGCAGCGCGACGGCGCCGATCGCGTGTTCACCCAGGAAGTCAGCGTCAGCCACTGGGAGCGCGGCGCCCCCGCGTCGATCACGCTGATCTCGAAGGGGACCCGTCGGGACCTCGCCGGCCTTGCGCTCGGCAGTTCGCCGTCGACTCCCTTCGGCGGCATCCGGGCCGGAGTGATCGAGGTCGGTTCGCTCGGCGACGTCGAGCGGCTCGGCCGCGCGGCGATCGCGGGCAGGATCGTTTTCTTCAACCGCGCGATGAAGGCCGAGTTCCCGCGGACGATGGACGCCTACGCCGACGCCGGGGATCAACGGAACCGGGGGCCCGGCGTGGCCGCAAAATACGGCGCCGTGGCCGCGCTCACGAGATCCCTGACGCTCGCGCAGGACGACGTCCCGCACACGGGGAGCACGACATATCTTCCGGAGGTCCACCCGATCCCCGCCGCGGCGCTCGGCGTGCTTTCCGCCGACGCCCTGTCGTCCGCGCTCGCCGCCGACCCGCAGGCGCAGGTCGCGCTGAAGATTCACACCAAGACCTTCCGCCCGGCCGCCTCGCAGAATGTCATCGGCGAAATTCGCGGCCGCGAATTCCCCGACCAGATCATCTTGGTCGGCGGCCACCTCGATTCGTGGGATGTCACGCCCGGCGCGCACGACGACGGCGCCGGGATCGTGCAGGCGATCGAGGTGCTCCGCCTGTTTCGCGCCCTGGGCGTCAAGCCGCGCCATACGCTGCGCTGCGTGCTGTTCACCAACGAGGAAAACGGGCTGGCGGGCGCGACGCGTTATGGCGAGCTGGCGAGGGCCGGCCCCGGCCGCCATCTCTTCGCCGTCGAAACCGACAACGGCGGTTATGCGCCCTCCGGATTCAATCTCGGCAGCACGCAGGGCACCGCGCACCTCCGTGCGGAACGCTGGCGGCCGCTGTTCGAACCGTGGGGCATCTGGCGGTTCGTCCGGGGCGCCGGCGGAGCCGACGTCAATCCCCTGCTCCTCCAGGGCGTGACCGTCGCCGGACTGACGCCCGACTCGCAGCGTTATTTTGACTATCATCACACCCCGCTCGACAGCATCGACAAGGTCAACCCGCGCGAGCTCCACCTCGGCGCGGCTGCCATCGCGTCCCTGGTTTGGCTGGTGGACACGCAGGGATTGTAACGCGACGGGATCCGCGCGTTCCATTGGATCCATGAGTCCCCTCCTTTCACGAGCCGCTCGTTCCCTCTCATGATCCGCGCCCTCGTCTTCGACTTCGACGGCCTGATCGCCGACACGGAATCGGCGTTGATCAACGCGTATGCGGACGTGCACCGCGCGCATGGCGTCACGTTCGATCGCGAACTTTTTCTGCGCTCCGTCGGACACGCCGATTACGCCTTCGATCCCTGGCATGCTTTCGAGAAACGCTCCGACCGCGCGGCGCTCGAGGAGGAACGCCGCCGGTTCAATCGCCAGCGCGACCTGGAACTGGCGGTGCTGCCCGGAGTCGCCGCGCTCCTCGACGCGGCGCGCGACCGCCCGCTCCGGGTCGCGCTCGCCTCCAATTCCCCGCACGATCACTGCGAGCGTCATCTGGCGAATTTCGGCCTGCTCGATCGTTTTGAATTTCTCGCCTGCCGCGAGGATGTCGCCCTGCCGAAACCCGCCCCCGATCTTTATCGGCTGGTGTTGACCGAATTCGGGCTGCGCGGCCACGAAGCCATTGCGTTCGAGGATTCCCACACCGGCAGCCTCGCCGCGCGGCGCGCGAATCTCTGGACCGTCGCCGTGGCCAACCCCTCGACCGCCCACCATGATTTCGCGCACGCCAGCCTGAAGCTGCCCACGCTCGCGGAAACGACCCTCGAGACGCTGGTCAGCCTTTTCGAAAAACAGGCGTAACCGGGTCAGCCGACTTCGCCCTCAGCGTCCCAGCCATTCCTCGAACTTCACCGCGTCTTCGGGCGTGTCGACGCCGATCGAGGGTTCGGACGTGATCGCGCAGGCGATGTCATGGCCGTTCTCCAGGACGCGGAGCTGCTCGAGCCTTTCGATCTGTTCGAGCCGGCCCGGCGGAAGTTTCGCGAACCGCTCCAGCAGGTCGGCCCGGTAGGCGTATAATCCGAGGTGCTTGAAACAGGGATTCGCCTGGACCCAGGCGTCGTCGAGGCGTGCGCCAAGCTCGCGGGGATGGGGCGCAACGGCCCGCGTGAAATAGAGCGCGCGCCCATCCTGGCGCATCACGACCTTGACCTGGTTCGAATTCGAAAAATCCGCGGCTGTCCGGAAGGGCGTGGCCAAGGTCGCCATCGCCGCGCCCTTTTCCAGCAACGAGACCAGCGCCCGGATCTGCGCGCCGGTGACCAGCGGCTCGTCGGCCTGGACATTCACCACGCGATCCGCGCGGACGATGCGGTTCGCCTCGGCGATCCGGTCGGTCCCGCTTTGGTGCGCGGGATCCGTCATTATCGCGTTGAAGCCCGCCTCCTCGACGCAGTTCCGCAAAAGCTCATGATCCACCGCAAAATAGGCAGGAAACTCCGGCGCCTCGCTCCGGATGCGATCCGCGACCCAGGCGAGCAGCGGACGTCCTTTGACGCGATGTAAGAGCTTGCGCGGGAAACGGGTAGACTCCAGCCGGCAGGGGACGATGATCGCGGTGGCCGTCATTTTTTGGCAGACTGTCGGCCGGTTTTTAAGGTTGCAAGCCGGGCGCTCATCCCGGATTTACGCCGGTCCTTCCCGGACCACTCAATGAACAAAAGCGATGCCACGCCTGCCAGCCCTCAGCTCGTCAAGGAGCTTTTGGTGCAGAACAAGATGGGCATCCACGCGCGCCCTGCCGCGATGATCGTCCGGATCACCAACCGGTTCAAAGCGGACGTTTTCGTCGAAAAGGAAGAGGAGCAGGTCAACGGGAAGAGCATCATGGGGCTCATGATGCTCGCCGCCGGCAAGGGCTCCAAGGTCAAGTTCCTCGCCAGCGGCGCCGACGCCCAGCCGATGCTCGACGAGCTGGAACAGCTCTTCGCCCGCAAGTTCGACGAAGCCTGAGGCGGCTGGAGCGTTTTGTCGCACCCACCTTCCGGTAGCAGTCCCCCACGCGTTGGCGGCTCCGTCGGTCTCTTCAGTCGGCTCGCGCTCCCAGCGCGTGGAGGGCAACGCGCTCCACCTGGTAGCAGCTGCCGTCAGGCGGCTGCACTGATCGCGCTTATCCGGTCGAACTCAGGCGACAGCCGCCTGACGTCGGCTGCTACCGGAAGATGCCGGCTTCGAAAGGCGGAACAGCCCCAACGCGCTGGCCGGCTCCGTCGGTCTCTTCAGTCAGCTCGCGCTCCCGCGCGTTGAGGGCAACGCGCTCCACCGGTAGCAGCTGCCGTCAGGCGGCTGAGCTGCGACGGAGCTGCCATCGCGCCCATCGGCGCACGCGTGATTCGCTCCGGAGCCGCCGAGCCCCTGTGCATTTTTGCGGCCATCCCTTCCGAACCCGAATTTGGCCCCGGATTCGCCGTTCTCGGCTCCCTTGGCCCTTGGCGGACACATTTTCGTTGAAAATGCTCCAGACTAACCGGCCGAAAGCCCGAAAAACCGCCGCGCGTTCGCGGTGCTGACCGCCGCGAGTTCCTCCTCGCCCACGCCGAACACTTCCCGCGCGGCAAACTCCGCCGTGTGGCGGACGAACGCCGGCTCGTTCGGTTTTCCGCGGTGCGGCGTCGGAGTCAAATACGGCGCGTCGGTCTCGACCATGAACCGCGCCAGCCCCTGCGTCTTGGCCGCAGCGCGGATGTTCGCCGCATTCTTGTAGGTCAGAATGCCGGTGAACGAGCCGACGCCGCCGCGCCTGGTCAGCTCGGCCATCTCGGGTTCGCCTTCGGTGAAGCAGTGAAACACCACCTTCCTCCAATCGACGCCGCTTGCGTCAATCATCTCGACACATTCCGCGAACGCCCCCCGCGAATGGATCACGATCGGGCAGCCCAATTTTTTCGCCAGGCTCAATCCGGCCCTGAACGCCTCCTGCTGCCGGGAAAATGTCGCTTCCGCTTCCGCCGCGTCCTTCGGCAGATGAAACCGGTCGAGCCCGACTTCGCCGAGCGCGACCGGCGCGGGCCCGCCTTCCGTCCAGAACGACTCCAGCTGGGCGTGGGCCGATTCCCAGCCCGGCGCGACGGCGCACGGATGCAGCCCCGCGGAATAATAGACGACGCCCGGACGATCGCGCGCCAGGCCGCGGTAGACTTCCCAATCCTCCGGCGAGGTTCCGATGGTGATCATTCCCGTCACGCCCGCGTCCCTCGCCCGCGCGAGCGCGGGCTCCAGCGTCCCGGCGCGGACAAAGGTCTCGAGATGGGTGTGGGTATCGAAGAGTGCCATGCTTTCTTTTCCGACTGCTGACGTCCGGACGCTCAAATCCGGTACAGCGGACCGTACCGTTCGCGCAGATAGCGGACCAGATGCCGGGGCGAGAGTTCTTCACCGGTCACGCGCCGGGTCAGGGTCAGCAGATCGAAGCGGCGCCCCTGCGCATGGATGTTTTCCCGCAGCCAAGCCAGCAGCCACGTGAAATCGCCGCGCGTAAAATCCTCCTCCAGCGACGGGCGAAGCTGAAGGATGCGGTACCACAGCTGCGCCGCCAGCATGTTGCCGAGGCAGTAGCTCGGAAAATATCCGAACGAGCCGTCGCTCCAGTGGACGTCCTGCAGCACGCCCTCGCGGTCGGTCGGCGGCGTCAGCCCGAGCAGCGCCTGCGCCGAGTCGCGCCAGGCGGAAGGCAGCCTGTCCACCCTCAGCTCGCCGGCAAAAAGTTTTTTCTCCAGCTCGAAGCGCAGGATAATGTGGAGATTGTACGTCACCTCGTCGGCATCGACGCGGATCAGGGTGGGAGCCACCGCATTGATCGCGAGATGGAGATCCTCCGATGACACGCCGGCCACCTGCGTGGGAAACATCCCGCGGAACCGTGGCTCGAAGCAGCGCCAGAAACCGCGGCTGCGCGCGACCTGGTTTTCCCACAGCCGGCTCTGCGACTCGTGCACCGCCATGCCCGCGTGAATCCCGAGCGCGGTGCCGAGATCCGGCGGGGAGAGCCCCTGCTCATAAAGCCCGTGACCCGTCTCGTGGATCGCGCTGAACAGCGAGTCGAGCGGTTCATCTTCCTTGAAGCGCGTCGTCATGCGCACATCCGATCCGGTGCCGGTGCAGAACGGGTGCAGCGAAACGTCAATCCTTCCGCGGTCGTAGTCGAAGCCGAGCCGCGCCGTCACCTCGCGGAGAAAAGTCCTTTGTCCCTCGACGGGAAAGCCGCGGAGGATTTCGGGGCGGGGTCTGACCGGCGATTGCGCGATGCTCCGGCCCAGCGGGACGAGCTCGCGCTTGAGTTCATCGAACAGGCGCCCGATCGCCGCGGCGTTCATCCCGGGATCGTGCCGGTCGATCATGTAATCGTACTCCCGGCCCTCCCAGCCCAGGTAGCCGGCCTCCCGCTTCGACAGCGCGAGGTTTCGTTCCAGCACCGGAGCGTAGTCCGCGAAATTGTCCGCGGCCTTGGCCTTCGCCCAAGCATGATAACCGCGGCTGCCCTGCGCGGCTTTCTCGCGCACGAAATCCGCCGGCAGCTTCGTCGCGCGATCATAGTCGCGCCGCGCGTTCCTCACCACCGCGCGCTGATCGTCGTCCAGCGACGCCAGGGCCTTTTCCAGTTCAGCCAGCCACCCGCCGATCCGGGCGTCGCTCGCCGCGGCATGAATCGCGCCGGCCAGCGCCGCCTGCTGCGCGGCCCGCTGCTCCGCGGCGCCGGGCGGAAGGTTCACCTGTTCGTCCCAGCTGAGCAGTTCGCCGACGGAACCGAGCGCGTGAACGCGCCGGAGCGACTCCGTCAGCTGGGTGTAGGCCGTTCCCGAAAACACGCCGCATCCTCAGCGACGCCGGCCGATCTTGGCGATCCCGATCCTTTTAACGCCGCGGCGGCCTCACAATGCTCGGAGAGGACCGAAAGGAGTTCGGGCTCGGGGGGATGATCCTTCTGCGCATTCTCAAACCCGCACCGCGTTCGTTTGCTCGCCTGCTAAATCGCTTGCGACCTTCGGTTCCGGCGAAACGCTCGGCGGCGTGGATTCCACGCCGTCGCCGCCCGCCGTCACACCTTCGCGCCTGTGGTCCCTCGACGTGCTCCGCGGCGCCTGCGCCCTCGCGGTTTTTCTCTGCCACTGGCACCTCTGGTCGGATTTCGCGCCGCGCGGCGCCTTCGAGCGTTTTGTGCGGGGGTTTCTCGAAAACGGTTACTCGGCGTTCGTGAACCTCACGTGGCCGACGGGCGGACATCATCCCGCGGTGATCTGCTTTTTTGTGCTGAGCGGATTCTGCATCCACTATCCGGCCGCCCTCCGGACCTTGGACGGTCAGCCGCATCCGGCGTGGTCGGTGTATTTTCGTCGACGGTTCCGCCGCATCATGCCCGCGTTCTGGGCCGCCTGCCTGCTGGGGCTCATCTTCGTCCTCGTTGAGGCCCGGCATCCGTCGGGCAGCATTCTGCTCGGCGAGCATGCCACCGGTTCACCCGGGGAGATCAGCCTCCGGTTCGCGGGCCTGTCGGGATTCTATCCCCGCGAGATCTTCGGCGGCAACTACCCGCTCACGACGGTCGCAGTGGAGATCGTCATGTACGCCCTCTATCCCGCGTTTCATTACTTCGCTTCCCGCGGACACTGGACCGGGCTGGGCCTCGCCTTCCTCGCCCTGCAGGTCGTCGCGCTCCAGCTCCTGAATTTCCTGACGCCCTTCTGGGTGTTCAACAGCGTGCTCATGCTCGGGATTTTCTGGTATGTGGGGGCGCTGGCCGCGGACCGGTTCGTGAAAGGTCGCGCGCACGTGCGGGGAATCTGGTTTCTCCTGTCGTGGCTCGGTTTCCTCGGGCTGAAAGGCATTCCGCATTTCTATGGGCTCAATATCATTCGCCAGGACGCCTGGGCGGTTGTCTGCGCCCTCGGCATGCTCTGGGCCCTCGGCCGGGAGGCGCGAGATCCCGGGGCGCGCGGGCGTCCTCTGATCCGGGCGATGCGTTACTCTGGACGCATCAGCTACAGCGTGTACGCGATGCACGCTCCCGCGATCATGCTCGCGACCTGGCTCATGATCGTCGTCATCGGCAATCGCGATTATCTTCTGCAGCTCGGCGCCACGTTCACGGCCGCGCTCGTCGCGACGATGGTCACCTTCTACGGCGTCGAACGCATGTTCTACCGCCCGCGCGTGGAATAATTTTCGAAAACGGAGCCGCGGTCAGGACGACCGCGCATCGTCACCGGGTCTTCACTTCAATGTCCCCGCCGCTCGAGCGAAGTTTCAGCTCGGGTCCGCCGCCGTTCACCTTGCCGGCGAGCCGGCTGCGGCCCGACCCGCCCTTTTCGATCATGATCGTGAGGCCCGCCGCCTCGACGTCGCCGCCGCTCGTTGACGCATCCAGGTCGAAGCCGGCGCCCTTGTCGACCGTCACGCGGACGCGCCCGCCCGACGTGCGCAGCCGGCAGTCGCCCTTGAGCGCGCCGACAATTGCCGCCGAAACGTCGCCGCCGCTGGTCGACGCCTCAATGGCGTTCTCCACGGACTTGATCTCGATGTTTCCGCCCGAGGTATCCAGATCCGTCGGCCCGGCGGCGCGTCCCACCCGGATGTCCCCGCCGGAGGTCCCCAGCTTCACGACGCCGAGCCCCTCCTCGAGGCGGACGTTGCCGCCCGAAGTGCCCGCGCGGATCTCGCCCGAAATTTTCCCCAATATGACATCGCCGCCGGAGGTGCGGGCGTGGACCTTGCCCATCAGGTCGCCGACCGTGACATTTCCGCCCGAGGTCTTGAGATCGACATTATAGTTCGCCGGGACGGTGACGAGAAAGTCGACCTGCACCGGCGGCCAGGAGCCAAAATGAAAGCCCGCGGACTTCTTCTCATACACGGCTGTCGCCGTGACCCCTTCGGACTGCTGCTCGATGGTCAGCGTCAGTTTCCGGAGGATTTCGTCGGCCTCGGATTCCAGGTCCGTGCGGACGCGCTGCCGGGCGACGACCTTGACGACCGGATCGGATGAAGCCTGGACCTGCACGTCGCCGCCCTGGGTATCGACGCGCAGCAGGCCGCCCGGCTGGACGGTGAAAGTCTTCTCGACGGTGCGCACGATCTTGGCCTGCGACGACAAAGGAGCCAGGGCCAAAAGCCCGGCCGCGAGAATCAGGGTGTGGGATTTCATGGGTATATCCCAAATACCCGCCGTCGGGCCGAAAGTTACACTCCGGAGGAAATTCGAGGGGAATTTTTTTGCCTTCGAATCTCCGCGCTCCCACGCGGCGACTCCAGGCTCCACGGCTGACTTTTTAGCGGGAGAATTTAAATGGGAATTCCGTTGAAGGCCGGGAGTGCTTTGTTTTCATGGTAATCTGCCTTTCGAGGCCAATGAAATTGAGCGCTTGCGATGAAGAACAATCCCGTAGTCCAAATCGAAGACCGCGCTCTGAATCATGCGCCTTCCCCGAGCGGGGCGCGACGCGCGGGATCGCATAAATGTCGGTGGAATTTTGAGCGTCCAGAGTGATGCGAAGCCTTGCTCAACGTCTGATCGCCGAGGAGCGGCGCAACGGGAACGATTCCGATGAGGGAAGCCGCGCGGCCTTTCGCGTCTGCGAAAAATTGCGGCGGCCGCTCTCCACCTTTGCCGGAGCCGCCGGGTTTCGCTCGCTTTTTTCCCGGGCCCTGGTGCTGGCCAAAGTGGAATCTCCCCTGCTGGAGGGGGTGCAGATCCAGCCGGATGGATCGTTCGGGTATGCCGCCGAGCTGGAAGCGCAGCTGGCCACGGAAGATGCGGCCCGAGCGGGAGCAGCCCTCGCGGACCAGCTGCTCGGACTGCTGGTTACCTTTATCGGCGAAGCCTTAACGCTGCGTCTCGTGCATGATGTCTGGCCGAAGGCGGCGCTCAAGGATTCGAAACCGGGAGGGAAATCGCTATGAAAAAAAATTCTGTCGCCGCCTCGCGCACCCGCGCCGCACACTTCGCCACGGCTCGTGGCAAGGTCACCATCCGCCAACTGCCGACCGGCGTGCGCGGGCTGGATGAAATCCTGGGCGGCGGCCTGCCGGAGTTTTCATTCAACATCATCGCCGGCACGCCGGGATGCGGAAAGACCACCCTCGCGCATCAATTCGTCTTCGCCAACGCGACCCCCCAGCGCCCGGCGCTTTACTTTACCGTGCTGGGAGAACCCGCGATCAAGATGTTGCGCTACCAGCAGCAGTATTCGTTTTTCGACGAGACGAAGCTGAACGACTCGATCCGCTTCATCAACCTGAGCGAGACGATCGTGGATCAGGACCTGAACGGAGTCCTGGAGGAGATCACGAAGCAGGTGGAGGCGGCGAACCCCGGGGTCGTCGTGGTGGACTCGTTCCGAACCGTTCAGCGGAAAATCGCCGCAACGGGCGGGGTCGCGGAAATGGAACTGCAGTCCTTCATCCAGCGGCTTGCCATGTTGCTCACGAGCGTTCAAGCGACCACGTTCCTGATCGGCGAATACACCGAGGGGGAGATGCGTGACAATCCGGTGTTCACGGTTGCGGACGGGCTGCTCTATCTCTCGCAGGTGGTCGAACGCAACTCCGTGGTGCGGAAACTCCAGATCATCAAGCTTCGCGGTCAGGCTTCGGTGCCCGGCCTGCACACGATCCGGATCGGCAACTATGGACTTCAGGCTTTCTCGCGCACGCTGGGGCTCGGGGGCAGAAAGTCGTCCTCGCATTCGCGGCGGCGTCTCTCCACCGGGATTCCGGAATTGGACAAGCTGCTCGGCGGCGGCATCCCGGAAGGCGACAGCGTGTTGATCACGGGTCCCTCCGGCACCGGAAAATCGGCGCTCGCGACGCAGTTCATCGACGCGGGCATCCGGAAGGGAGAAGCCGGCATCATCGCGATTTTTGAGGAACGGCCGGAAGGCTATGTCAGCCGCGCCGCGGGCCTGGGTCTGAACCTGAAAAAGCCCCAGCAAACCGGCAAACTCGAAATCCTCTATCTGCGTCCGCTCGACCTCTCGGTGGATGAAACGATGCAGGAAATCCTCGATGCGGTGAAACGGACGGGCGCCAAGCGTCTCGTGATCGACTCGCTGGTCGGCTTCGAAATGGCGCTGGCTCCCGGTTTCCGCACGGATTTCCGCGAATCGCTCTACCGGATGATCGGCGCCCTGACCGGCAGCGGCGTCACGATCGTGAGCACGGTCGAGATCGAGGACTCGTTCACGTCGTTTCAATTCAGCCACTATGCGATCTCGTTTCTGACGGACGACATCATCCGGCTGCGTTACGTGGAGATCGACGGTCAGCTTCGGAAGATTCTCGTCG
>JAQGON010000161.1 GCA_028293565.1 Verrucomicrobiota bacterium
AGGCCCTTCTTCTTCGACTCATCGGCCGCGGCCATGAAACGGCGCACGCTCGGCCCATCCGTCCCGATCGGCTTTTCGATGAAGGCGTGCTTGTTGGCCGCGACCGCCTTTTCAAAATGCTCGGCGCGGAAGCCCGGCGGCGTGGTGAGGATCACCACGTCCACATCGATCGCGAGCACCTTGTCGATGGCGTCAAGGCCGACGAACTTGTGCGCGTCGTCGACCTTCACCTTCTCGCCCGCGCCGGGGACCCGCTTGAGGTTTTCCTCGCTCTTCGCGATCTGGTCCGCGGCGATGTCCGCAAAGGCGACCAGCTCGACATTCGAGTCGGCCTTCAGCGCCTGGCTCGCCGCGCCCGTGCCGCGCCCGCCGCAGCCGATGAGCGCGATTTTCAGCGTCTTGCCGGCGTCTTTTTCGCGGCCGGGCTGCACGCCCGAAGCGAGCGCGGTGCCGAACGCCGCCGCGGCCGTGGTGCCGAGGAAAGTGCGGCGGTCGAGGGAGAGAGGAGAGAGGGGATTCATATGGGAAGGGATGGCAAGGCTAGTCAGCGCAGTGAGGCTGTCCAGCGGGTAAACTGACCTGCGCCGGTCGCGAAAATTAGACGCGTCGCCGCAGGGTGGGGCAAGAATGTCGCGTGGCGCTGGACGAGCGCAAAGGCGGAGCGGGCGCATTCACGGCGCGGGGTCAACGCCGCTTGCGGAGCTTCTCATCGGGACCGTAGCTGGGCGTGGGCGGAACGAGCATGAGTTGCCGCGCGATCAGGGGCAGGAAGTGGTCGCGCGTGCCCGTCGCGTCGCCGCCGGCCACGGAGCGGAAAGACGAAACCGAAGGATCGAAAACCCAGGTGCCGCCGATCTTCGGATCGAACTTCGCCGGCATGGCCGCGAACTGCACGTGCAGCGTCCGGGTGCCGACGACCCACCAATGGTACGAGAGATTGGTCGACCCCTCCTTGATCGCCGCGGTGTTGTTGTCCCCGAACCGGATGACCCAGCCCTGTTTGTTCACCCACGCATACGAGCGCAGCAGGGTCTCGAAAACCACGGGGTCGTCGCTGCTGGGCGGAGTCGGGGTGGCGGGAATCGGCTTTGGCGTGGTGAGGGTGACGATGCGCACCGGCGCGGGGGACGGGGTGGCCGGGCGCGGGGTTGGCACGGATGCCTTCTCCGCGACCGCGATCGGAGTCGCGGCGGCGGGCGTCGCGACCATCACCACCGGCGTGCTGGGCGGCGGCGTTGATCCGAGCTGATCTGCGGTCGCGCGCAAGGGCGCGCGGCCCTTCCAAATGGCAAACGCGCCCATACCGCCGACGACCAAAAGCAGCGCCGCGACCCTCAGCCCCATCCGTCGTCCCGCAGGTGGCGGTTCAGGGAGTGCCATCATCTCGGGCGCTGGCGCAACGGGGATCGGATTGAGGATCTGCGTGCGGGCCCAATTCACGTCGGTCTGCAGTTCGCTCACGTCGCGGTAGCGGTGCGCCGGTTCGAGCTCGAGGGCCTTGAGGACGATGGCGTCGAGGGTGTTATCCACCTCGGCTTTTTCGGAGGGCGGCGTCGCGGGCCAACGGTCCGGTCGGCGGCCCGTGAGCATTTCGTAAAGCACCATCCCGAGCGCGAAGATGTCGGCCCGCTGGTCGGCCTTGCCCGCGTCGACCCGCTGCTCGGGCGCCATGTAGGCGGGCGTCCCCATGAAGGCGCCCGCGTGCGTCACCTCCGAGTAATCGACATCCAGCGGGCGCGCGAGGCCGAAGTCGACCACCTTGGCGCGGCCCGCCTTGTTGATGAGGATGTTGGCCGGCTTGATGTCGCGATGAATCACGCCCTCGAGGTGCGCATAATGCAGCGCATCACAGATCTGGCCGATCAGGTCGCAGGTCTCGACCGCGCTCAGCGTGGTGGTATCCATCACGTGCCGCAGGTCGGTGCCATCGACGTACTCCATCACAAAGTAGAGATGGCCGTCCGGCGTCTGGCCGAAGTCGTAAACCGTCACGATGCCGGGATGCTGCAGCCGCGCCAGCGTGCGGGCCTCGCGCTGAAAACGGATGAGGAAATCCTGATTAGCCGCGAGCTCAGCCGAGAGGAGTTTGATCGCCACGGGCCGCTCCAGCGCCGGCTGCCACGCCTTGTACACCACCCCCATGCCGCCCCGGCCGAGGCGGCATTCGATCCGATAAAGCGGGATCATTTCCCCGAGCTCTTCCGGCGTCGGCGGAACCCACCCGCGCGCGTCGTTCGAGTAGTTCCCGCCCGAAGACGGAGCGGCGCCCTGGCTGCGCCGTCCGGGCGTCGCGCCGGAGCTCAGCTCCGTATCGATCTGGGATTCAGACATGGGTTGGGAGTGGAACCTGACCGGGCGCTTCGCGCGAGCCCCCATCCCTACTTCTTCCCGCCGATATTCGTCACCACCAGTTCCACCCGCCGGTTCGGCGCCTGCTCTTCCTTCGATTTATCCGCGGAGACGATCGGTTTCGCGAAGCCGAAGCCCTTGGTCTTGATGCGATCGGGCGAGACGTTGTAGCTGAGCACGAGCCACTTCTTCACCTCCTCCGCGCGGTCCAGGCTGAGCTGCTCGTTGTACTCCTTGGAGCCGAACGAATCGCTGTGGCCCTCGATGGAAAACGTCGCGCGCGGGTTGCGCTGAATGAGCGTGCCGAGCTTCCGGAGCTGATTGACGGCCTCGGGGCGCAGATCGTAGCTGTCGTACTCGAAGAGCGCGCCGCCCGGCATGCCGGCCTTGTCGCCGGCGCGCAGGGCCCCCGCTTTCTCCAGCAGGTCGCCGACGCTGCCGAGCCCCGGAATCTTCACGTTCGCATCGCCCGCGCCGGCGTTCGAACCCAGCCCGGAGGCGCCTTTGATCTTCGGCTGCCGCGGCATCGCGATGCTCGAGGGGAGGAGCGCGTTGGAAATGCTGGTCATCGTCTTGTCGATGTCCGCGCGCGAGGCGGCGTCGTTCATCTTCTCGGAGCCGCTCGCCTCCACCTTCGGCTTATCATTGAAGAGCGGCTTCGGCTGCTCCTGGATCTGCGGCGCGATCTGGATCTCCTTCACCTCCGGCCGTTCGTCCGGCAAGGTGATGGTCGCGGTGCCCTGCGGCTGCTCGGTGATCGTCGCCTTGTCCGTATTCTCCATCGGCGGAATGGAAACCTGCGGCATCCTGAACACCGGCGGCGGCTCGATCCGCGCCTCGGGCGCGCTGAATCCCTCGACGCGGTGCGTGTAAAAGAAGACGAGCAGGCCGGCGTGCAGCAGCAGCGAAAGCACGAGCCCAGCAAACAACCAGCGCCGCATAATGGGCGCCTCCACGGCGTTGGATTGATAAGTCTCGTACTGGACCATGGCGTGGAAGGTACACGCGCGGGGGGTGGAACGCGATAGCGGAAATTCTCGGGCCGCCCTTCGCCGGGGCACGAGCGGGAGGGTGGGAGACAAGGAGACAAGGAGAGGGGGAGAACGGCGGTCTGCAGCTTCGGTCTCCCCCTCTCCTTGTCCCCCCGATCCACATCAAAACCTACTGTTACCCGGAAGCGGTCAGTGCTCCGAGTCGTTACATCAAAACCTGGTGTTACCCGAGCGAGTTTCTTTCTGTTTTGGTTTGTTGAGGTTTTTTTGCGTGAGGAT
>JAQGON010000167.1 GCA_028293565.1 Verrucomicrobiota bacterium
CTCGATGAAATGGACAAGCGCATGCTCCGCGTGATGGCCGAAAACTACGGCGGAAAACCGGTCGGCATGAGCACGATCGCCGTCGCCGTCGGCGAAGAGGCCGAGACGCTCGAGGAGGTCCACGAGCCCTTCCTGATCCAGGAAGGCTACCTCCAGCGCACCCCCCAGGGCCGCCTCCTCACCGCCAAAGGTTACGCCGCCGTCGGCCTGAAACCTCTCGGCGGCGACCAAGGCACGTTGCTCTAGTCGCCGTCGCCGGCCACGGGGAGAGGTCGCTGGATCGCACCAAGGTGACGCGGAGATTTTTTCTTGCAGCCTGCTTCATATGCCGCCCGTCCTGAAATATCGCGTGAGTCTGGGTGTTTTTATTACGGGTCTCGTGTTGAGCGGACTCACGGCCTTTCCGCTCTTGGCCGAACTGCGCTTTCTTGGAGAGCTGCTTGGAATCACTGACCCCGCGGATTATCGGAACCTCATCGGCCTCCGCCACTGGATCGCATACGTCCTCTCAGGCCTTGAGGAGACAAATGCGCGTTTTCCGTTTCTCGCCTATGGAACCGACTGGTTGGCGTTCGGACATCTCGCAATCGCCGTTTTTTTCATCCGGCCCTGGTTTTATCCGCAAGGCAGCGAATGGGTTTTGAAATGCGGATTGGTGTGCTGCGCGGGAGTGATCCCGCTTGCCCTGATCGCGGGGCACTTCCGGGGAATTCCACCCTATTGGCGCCTGGTCGATTGCTCATTTGGCGTGATCGGCGCCGTCCCGCTCGCGTATTGCCTGACCCTCACGCGGCGAATGTCCGCCAGCCAAAAGCCCGAACCGGATGGCGCCGCTTTTTGAGAGCGTTGCCACCCGGCCCGGCCGTCAGTCCTCGGTCATTTCGCCACTCCGGCATTTCGAGTGCCGGGCAGGTCGAGTTCGTACCAGTTGATCCGCCGCGTGCAGAACATCACCAGGGCCAGCGTGGCAAACAGCGCCGCCGTTCCTGCGACCAGCGCGTAATCCTCCGACTTGAGCACAAAGTAGAGATATCCATACGTGGCGCCGAGTCCGCCGCCAATCACGAGCGTGCGCCAGCCCGTCCCCAGGAAATTCCAGGCATAGAGCGACACCATGAGCGTGCACGCAGCGGCCGACACCAGGTAGGCGATGCCGGTCGCCCAGAATTCCGAAAGCGAGAGGAAACCGATGAAAAACAGGGAGAGCGCCACGCCGACCAGCGCGTACTGGAACGGATGAACCCTCAAGCCCGCCGTGATCTCGAACAAAAAGAAGACCGCGAAGACCAGGACGAAAAACAGCACGGCATACTTTTGGGCGCGGTCGGCCATCGAATAGGCAGTCACCGGCTGCGAGAGCGACACGCCGAATCCGGCCTCGGTTATTTTTCTCAAGGGCGATCCCGCCGAATCGGTCGACCACGACTGGGGAAACCCGCGGCCGTAATGGGCGAGCTGCCAGCTGGCCTTGAATCCATCGGCGTTGATCGTGCGGGCCGCCGGCAGCTGTGCTCCGGTAAAGGAGGGATTGGTCCAGGACGAATGCATCTGGACGACCGTCGTCTTGCCCGTTGGCGCGACCTCGAGACGCTCGCTTCCCTGCAGGTCGAGATTCAGCTCGAATGCGATCGTCTGGTCGGGCCCGCCCACCGGGACCTTCGCGGTCAAACCCAGGGCGAGACCGTCCGTTCCCGCCGATTCGACCGCGTATTTCATTCCGGCCACCTTCAGCTGCGGAGCTGCCCGGAATCGCCTGGCGTCCGTCACGCCGAAGTCCACGGTCGCCCGGCTCCAGTCGTAAGCGGCGTCCCGCACTCCCGCATCCGTCAGATCGGTCCTGAATTCGCCCTTCAAGTTCACGCGCGCCGAGTACACCACCGCCTCATAGATGCCGCGGTAGCGGACCTCGGGCTCGATTTCCGCCTGCACCGTCAAGGTATCCGGCAGGAAATGAACCGTGCCCGATGTCACCCTCGTCTCGACGATCGTCTTTGGCTTTCCCTCCGCGTCCTTCTCCTCGCGCGACGAGCGGCGGGTGACGGTGTAGGGCACGACCAGGGCCGGACCCGTGATCAGCTGCGACTGTCCCCACGTCGCCTTGATTTCGTTCGTGGCCTGCGCCTGGAAATTCTGCCGTTCCCTCAGCACGCCGCGCATCATGGCCAGGGGAATCTGGAGCAGCAGCACCAGCAGACAGATGCCGCCGAGCTTGAGAAACAAATGCAGCCGTCGTTTCTCCGGGGTCAGGAGCACGGGAGGTATCGATGAATCCATGCCCGGCACCCTACCCGCTCACCGTGAAATGCTGATGAAGGGACGATGAAATGGCGCGGAAATCGCGCAACCGTCGGCCTCACGCGACTCGTGACGCCGACCCGGGCACGCTCAAGGTCGCCCGCGCTCCGGCTCCGGGACGATTTGCGAGCGTCGCCTCGCCGCCGTGGAGATGCGCGATCTCCCGCACAAGGGCCAAACCGAGTCCCGTGCTCTTTCGCGACGTCCCAGGACGTGGCAGCGAGTAGAACCGCTCAAACACCCGCGGCAACGCGTAGTCCGGCACCCCCGGGCCGTTGTCATCGACCGTCCACACCACCTGGGTTTCCCGTGCCGCGACCGCGAACTCCACCGAACCACCCGCCGGAGAAAATTCCAGTGCGTTCTGGAGCAGGTTCACGAGGGCCTCGCGGAGGAGCACCCGCTCTCCCCGCAACGTCAGCTTCGCGCTCGAAAAAATCAGGCTGACGCGTGCGGCGGCATAAGCGGGGCGCACAATCTCCGCCGCCTCGGACATCAATTCGTCTCCGGCGATGTTTTCGGTCTCGTGGAGCCTCTTGCGCGCCTCGAGCGAGGAAAGCTCAAGCAATCGCTCCACGATCTGCTGAATGCGCGAGCCTTCCGACCGGATGTTGTCGAGGAATCGCCGGCGTTGGTCCGGTGGCATTTCCTCGGTCAGCAGCTCGGCAGCGCCGCGGATGGCGGCGAGCGGCGCCTTCACCTCGTGCGCGAAGGCCTGCGTGTACCGCTCCACATGCTTCCGGCCCTCGACCGCATCGCGCATTTCCTCAAAAGCCTGTCCGAGCGCGGCAATCTCCTTCACGCGCGAACGCGGAGCCGAGACGGGCCGGCCGTCGCGCACCTCGCGCACGTAGGCCGCGAGCCGTTCGAGCGAATGGGTCAGCCGCGCCGCAATCCACCAGCCCGCGACGATCATCATGCCGGCGATCGCGACCCCCATCGCCGCGAGCTTCTTCCGCTCGGACCAGATCACGGCGTTGACGCTCCGAAAGGATCGCGAGAGGACCAGTCGAACGCCCGGGACATCCGCAAGCGCGACGGGCGCCACGGTTGAAACTTCGAGTTCGGCGGCGTTCGCAGTCCCATCGACGAGGCGGCTTCCGGCACGCTTCGCCATTCCGGCGCCGTCAGAATCGTAATCGCGTTCCGCCGGGACGAGGGGTTCGGACGAATCGAACAGGATTCTTTCGTCGGTTCCGACCAGCCGCACCCGGAATGCTGATTCACCGGCGAGTGCGGCCCTGGCATCCGCCAAGGTCCGCCCGCGCAATGCGGCGCCGACCATCCTCGCGGAGTCCTGCAGGTTCAGGCGCACCGCCGTCACATATCTCGGACGAACCTCCGCAAGGACGAAGCGCATCAACACCGAAAAGCCCACGGCGGAGGCCGCGACGTACACCGCGAAGATTGCGGTGCGGATCTTCAAATTTCCTCCCGCAACGAATAGCCCATGCCCCGGTGCGTCACGAGGGGATCCGACAAGGGCGCAACGTCCCGAAGCTTCGCCCGAAGCAACTTGATGTGTGCATCCACCGTCCGGTCGGTGGCCGAGCCGGGGTCCTCCCACGCAGCAGCCATCAATTGTTCGCGGCTGAACACCCGTCCCGGAGAGCGCAGCAACACGGTCATCAGCCGGTATTCGTTGCGGGCCAGGTCGAGCGCATGTCCCCGGTAGCGGATCAGACACCGCGCTTCATCGTGTTGCCAGGCGGTCCGGTGATCCGGTGCCGCAGGTTCGCGCCCGTTTGTGCGCCGCAATACCGCGCGAACCCGTGCGGTGAGTTCGCGGGGGCTGAAGGGTTTCGCGAGATAATCATCGGCCCCCAGTTCCAATCCGACGATGCGGTCGACCTCACTGCTGCGAGCGGTCAGGAAAATTACCGGCACCGGTGTTCGTTTCTGCGCCTCGCGACAAACGTCAAACCCGCTCATGTCCGGAAGACCCACGTCGAGCACCGCCAGCGCCACCGCCTGTGCGGCCAGTGCCGCCAGCGCCTCCCGCCCCGTCGACGTCCACACCGGGGCAAACCCTTCCGTCTGGAGCGCGTAGAGGATCGTCTCGGCAATCGTCGCCTCGTCTTCGACCACGAGGATCAACTGGCGAGCGTTTGTCATCCGTCACGGTGTGCGAGGAATGCGCCGGATTTTCAAGTTTCCCGCGCCCCGCAGTCGCGCGCTATTTCTCCGGCATCATGTAGGTGCCGTCCCAGCCCGGCCCCGGCGGGTTCTGGCGCATGCGGGCGCAACGGTCGAGAAACACGAGGGAGGGATTGCTCTCGATGCCGGGGGTGACTCCGGGGCGGTTCGCCTCGAGGGACGCGCTGCGTTCGAAACACTGCTTGGCGCGGTCCCATTCCTGCGCCAGGTAATGCTTCATCCCGCGGTCGAACCATTCCATGCACTCCTGCATCTCCTCGGTGAGGTTCTCCTTCAGGCCGACGATCTCGTAGATCGGCACGGGCGCCGAACGGCCCTTGACGACGATTCGGTCCAGATAACGGAACACCACGCGGTCGCCGCCGTGCTGCTCGCAGCCCAGCTTCGTCGCCTCCGTCGCCATCGTCCTCACCCCATACTGCTTCGCTCCGGATTCCATGCGCGCAGCGAGATTCACGTTGTCCCCCATGACGGTGTAATTCAGCCGCGACCGGCTGCCGATGTTGCCCACCGTCGTCGCGCCGCTGTTCAGCCCGATGCGCGACTGCATGCGCGAGACGATCTCGGGCCACCGGTCGCCCTCCGCCTTCCATTTGAGCCGCAGCGCGGCCAGCCGTTCCTGGACCCGCTGGGACGCGACGCAGGCGCGATAGGCATGGTCATTGATCGGGACCGGGGCGCCGAACATCGCCATCACCGCGTCGCCGATGTACTTGTCGACCGTGCCGGATTCCTCCTCGAGAATGTCGGTGCAAGCGGAGAGATACTCGTTCATCAGCTCGACGAGTTTTTCGGAGTCGAGCATTTCGGAAAATTTCGAGAACGACTCGATGTCGCTGAAGTACGCCGTCAGGTCCTGCTTGTGGCCGCCGAGCTGCGGACCTTCGCCGGAGTCGACCATCCGCTGCACCAGCTGCGGGGAAACGTACGCGCCAAACATCCCCTTGATCCGGCGTTTCTGGCGCTCTTCCGAGACCAGCTGCCAGATCATCGCCACAAAGCTCGTCGTGAACACCGACGCGAGCGGGTAACTGACCGGAAGGACCACGTGCCGGGTCCGGAAAATCCAGACCGAGAACCAGACATAGAGAATGACCGCGAGCGCCGCCGTCAGCTTGAATACGGTGCCCCGCGAGCCGCCCGCGATCGCGAGCTGGCTGATCAGGATCGTCAGCCCGAAGAGCAGGACGTAATTCTGCCAGGTCGGGAGCCGGTGGATGAATTTCCCCGAAAAAATGGTCTTCAGCAGGTTGCCCTGGACCCCCACGCGCGGCACCGGGTCGGGGTTGAAGGGCGTGGGCGCGAGGTCGTGGAGCAGCGGATCCACCGGACCGATAAGCACGATGGCATCCTGGAAGACCGGTTGTGCAAAAAATTCCGCCGCGCGGGTCTTGTCGGCCCGCCGCACGGAATCGAGCAGGCTGGCGTGCTTCAGCACCGTCGAGAATCCGAAGCGGGGATTGCGCCCCGAATTCCACGCGGAAAACCAGTTCACCTCGATGAGCTGGCGGCTGCTGAGCGGGATGACTGCCATGCGCCGGCCGCCGGGAGTCACGATCTCGATGCGGTCCTCATAGGTCTTCACGCTGTCGCCGTTCAACCCCCAGTAGGCCAGCGCCAGCTCGACCGCCATCGCGCGAAACGAGCGCATGACCGTCGGCGTGTACGCCGGAACCCAGCGCGTGCCGCCTTCCACCGTATCGAGCAGTCCGAGACGCGCCGGAATCCACGGATCCTTCTTGCCCACGTTCAAGGCCGACATCTCCGGCGGCTCGAACTGCGCTCCGGGCCACGCGCCCTCGCCGAGCAGGGGAACGTCGTGCGAATTGCGGCGCGGCGCCGGGGCCGAGCTCCCCGAGGTGAAGAGCGTCCGCACGATCATCATCGGCAGCTGTCCGACCGTCGTCTGCTGCGTCCCGAAATCCCGGAACTGCGCCTCGGCGTAGGAGGCGGCCAGGACGACCGGCGGCTTCGTCTCGAGGTAGCGGACCAGCTCGACATTGCCATCGAGCAGCTTGCGCGAGCGGTCGGGCCGGTTGCGGTCGGAAAACACGATGTCGATCCCCACCGCGCGCGCGCCGCCCCGTCCGATCAGCGCCGCCGCCACCTGCGCAAAATGGGCGCGGCTCCACGGCCACCCGCCGATCTCGTCCAAGGAGTGCGCGTCGATGTCGACGTACACGATCTTGACCGGCGCCTCGATCTCCCCGCGCTCCTCGTAACGCCAGTCGAGAAGTCTCTCCTCGAGCGAATCCAGCACCCCGAACTGGCTCAGCGCGCACCAGAAAGCGGGGATCGCCAGGGAGATCAGCCATAGGAGCGGCGACAGCGCGACTCTGGTTTTCGGCGGGACCACGGCAGGAAATTAGGGTTCGCCCCGGCAAATGAAAGCCCATTTCCAAAGTGGCACGGGTCTCCGACCCGTGAGCGGGGGGCCCATCCGCGCCTAAACGCGAGCTCGACCCTTATGGTCGAAGGCGCCGCCCACGGGTCGGAGACCCGTGCCACTCACAACTTCAGGGCGATCTCTTTTCCCTCTTGGGAGGACGTGTAGATCGCCTCGAGAATCCCGATGACCTTGATCGTCTCGGTCCACGGCACCGGCGACGGCTTGTTGTTCACCACGCAGTCGTAAAAGGCGGCGAGCTCGTTCCAATGCGGGTGCTCGACGTGCGTGGGATGGGTGAGCGACCCCTGCGAGTGCACCCCGTTGACGACCGTCGCGAATTCCGCCGTCGGCCATTTGATGCCGCCCTTCTTCCCGAAAATCTGCGCCAGCAATTCCTCGTTCTCCGTCTGGTGGCACATCCAGGCCGCCTCGAGCATGAGCGTCGCTCCGTTCTCGAAGTGCACATAACCGGAGGCGAAATCCTCGACCGTGTAACGCTTCCGGTCCCACTCGCCCCACATGTTCGGCATGTCGTGGCCCTTCGCGAACACCGTCTTGGCCGAGCCGGACACCCGCACCGGCTTCGGAAAATCCATCAGCCAGAGGCAGAGGTCGAGCGCGTGCACGCCGATGTCCATGCAGGGACCGCCGCCGGCGAGGGTCGCGTCGATGAAGCCCGGCGACGTCGGCAGCCAGGCGCGGCGCATCGCGCGGACGCGCGCGTGATAGGCCTCGCCCAGATTGCCGCCGTCGACCCACGCCTTCGCCGCCTTCGCGCCGTGCGTGAAGCGCTGGTGCTGCGCGGTCATGAGCTTGAGTTTCTTCCGGTCCGCCAGCTGCCCGAGCTCGCGCACCTCGGCGGTCGAAACCGCGAGCGGTTTCTCGCAGATGACGTGCTTGCCCGCCTCGAGGGCCGCCAGCGCCGCGGGCGTGTGCACGCGGTTGGGCGTGCAGATGTCGACCGCGTCGAGGTCGAGTTTCAGCAGGTCGCGGTAATCCGAAAAAATCTGCGCCACGCCGGCCAGCTCCGCGGCCTTTTTTGCCGTCGGCTCCGAGACGTCGGCCACGCCGACAATCTCAACGTCGGGCAGGTTTTTCCATCCGGGAATATGCACGGCCTGCGCGATGCCGCCGCCGCCGATGAGACCGATGCGAAATTTACGGGATTGCATGGGATAAAGGGCGCAAGCGATGAAGGCCCGCGCGCCGGGCGACAACCAATAAAACTCAGAGATCCCCGAGTTGCGGCCGGAGAACGATTTCCTCCACCACCGTCCGGCGCGACAGCCGGTAGACGTCGAGGAACGCCTGCGCCACGTCCTCCGCCGGCATCAGCCGCTCGTCCGGAATCCCCGTTCCCGCCCACGACGGGGAGACCGTGCCGCCGGGATAAACGCAGCAGACCCTCACCCCTTTGTCCTTCAGCTCGACGCGCATGACCTTCGACAGGCCCGAGACCGCGAATTTCGCCGCCGTGTAGGCTCCGGCGCCCGGATAGGCCACCAGCCCGGCGATCGAACTCACGTTGAACACATCGCCGCGCTCGCGTTTCACCATTCCCGGAACGATCGCGCGGGAGACGAGGAACACGCTCCGGAGATTCGCCGCGACGATCCGGTCGAAGTCGGCGACCGGCATCTCCGTGAAAGGCGCTCCTGCAAATTTTCCGGCGTTGTTGACGAGCACGTCGACCCGTTCGAAACGGGCCAGCACCGCCGTCGCCATCGCCGCGACCGCGGCTTCGTCGGTCACGTCGCAGCGAAAAATCTCCGCCACCGCCCCGAGCTTCGCGCACGCGCGCGCCACGCGCTGCAGGTTCGCCTTGTTCCGCGCGACCAGCGCGAGGCGGACCCCCCGAACCTGCCGCGCAAAGGCCTTCGCGATCGCCTCCCCGATTCCCTGCGAAGCGCCGGTGATGAGGATGACAGGTTTCGTCAGCACAGCAGCGAGCCGAAGTCCATGAAGTCGGCGGCCAGCCCGCCCCTCACCCCCTTGCAGATCACGCTCACGGCGTCGTGCGAGTGCAGCGACTCGAGGTGCGAGCACGCGATCTGGAAATCCTTGATCCGCGGGTCGGCGTCGAACTCCCGGTACAGCAGCCGCGCGGCGTCCTCCACGAATTTCAGGTGCGCGCCGTTCAACTCGGCGAAGGCCTGCTCGTCCTCGCGCTTCACCATCACCTGCGTCTCGGTCTGCAGCGCGTTGAGGCAATGCGCATGCACGTCCTCGATCCAGATTTTCCTCCCCTCGGCCTCCTCGATCGTGACCCGCGCCTTGCTCCGCTGCGAATGCGGCACGCCATACGCGCCGCGCCGGTCGCGCGCATGCTCGGTCAGCTCCGCCGAGCACGGGCAGGCCGACGAATAGACGAAATCGAAATGGACGAAACGCCGATAGTGCCCGTCGCGGGTCATCACGCCCTCGAACGCCACCTCGTAGAACTGCCAGCCCTCGAGTCCGCTGCGCAGGCTCGGCCGCAGCATCGGATAGGAAAACGCCACCTTCAGCCGCGCGGCCTTGCTGTCCACCCGGCGGAGATACGTCTTCAGGATCCGGCCCATCCATTCCCCGGTGATGACGCCGTGCTTGTGCTCGTAGAACGACCGCATGATGCGGCTCATGTTGATCCCCTTCAGCTCGGCCTCGAGCGACACCGTGCCCGTGACCTTCGTCTCCAGCGTCAGGGTCTTCCCGGCCTTGGTGCGGTATTTCAGCGGCAGCCGGAAATTATGGATGCCCACCTGCTGGATCGGGACGTTGGCCCCCTGGATCGCGTCGTGCGCCGCCTCCATCATGTCCGGCATCGACGCGCGATAGGCGGGCGTGGCGCGGAACTTCGCATCGTATCCGCGCTTGATCCGCGGCGGGGATCCATCCGCGGAGCGGTGGAGGTACATCGGCTTTTTCTTCATGTCGTTTTGGAGGGGAACGGACGGCCAGGCGGTTGTGACGATAACCGCGGTCCCGCGGAGGCGGGATCAGCCGGCGGTGGCGGGACGATCGGGTCCGAAATACTCGGCGAAATTGCGCGGCGTCTCGTAGAGCCTGACCGCATGGAGACGGCCGGCGGTGATCAGGGGCTCGATCTCGTTCCAAAAGGCGATCACGAGATTTTCCGTCGAAGGATTGATCCCGCGGAGGAAGTCGACCTGCTCGTTGAGGTTGCGGTGGTCGCACTTGTCCACCACGGCGCGCTGCAGGATCCGCTTGAGCTGGCCGAGGTCCATGACGTACCCGGTGTCCGGGTCGGGCTGGCCGCGCAGCGTGACCTCGAGGACGTAGTTGTGGCCGTGCCAGCCCGGATTCATGCAGGGCCCGTACTTCTCCCGGTTCCAGCGCTCGCTCCGGGCCGGGTTGTGGAGCCGGTGCGCGGAGTTGAAGTGGACCTGGCGGGTGATGAACACCGTGCCGACGAGGACGCGGGGCGCGCGCCGGGCGGACGAGATTCGACGGGACGATGACGCAGGCATGGAGGGGTCAGAAGTACGCAAAAAGAGCTGCGGGTCAATGCACGGGCTTGGATGGGGTTACGTCGCAGGGCGAATTTTTGGTTGTGACCCGGCTCGCCCGGCGCTTCCTCGGCGGCAAACATGGGCACGCGTTTCTGCATTCTCGGCAGCGGCAGTTCGGGCAACAGCGCCCTCCTGCAGACCGAGAACGCGCGCGTGCTGGTCGACGCGGGATTTTCGGTGCGAAAATTATCCGCGCTGCTCGAGGCCGCCGGCGAGGCGCTCGAGCGGATCGATGCGGTTTTTCTCACCCACGAGCACGGCGACCACGCCGCGGCGATCGAGGGGCTCAGGAAATTCCCGCACATCCGGATCTTCGCCAACGACGCGACGGCGCGCGCGGTGCAGGCGGGCCTGAGCTATCGCGCCGACTGGCAGATTTTCGAAACCGGCGCGCGCTTCCGTTTTCGCGACCTCGAGGTCCAGAGTTTCAGCGTGCCGCACGACGCCCAGGAGCCGGTGGGCTTCCGCTTCATGACCGGCAGCGAGGGCGACATGTTCGCGCCGCGCCGCTCGCTGGCATACCTGACCGACCTCGGCCACGTGCCGCA
>JAQGON010000180.1 GCA_028293565.1 Verrucomicrobiota bacterium
TTTTCCATCACCTGTCCGCTGATCGTGCCCGGGTGGCCGGCCAAATCCTACTGCACCACGAGCTGTCGCACCGGGACCCCGAATTTCAGGATCGCGGAGCCGTCCAGCTCGAGCCTGCCCGCGGCCGCGTAGACCTTGCCCGCGTAGCGGATGGTGGCCCGGTAGCCGCCATTCGGCGCCAGCGTCAGGACGAAAGAACCCGAGGTCCCGGGCGTCGGCGCCGCGGCTTGCAGCAGGCCGGAATAAACGCCCGCATCCTGCGCGAAGAACGTCGCTCCCGAGGCGACGATGATGCCCAGGCTTTTGAACCGCGCGCTGTCCCAGAACAACCCGGCCGGCACCAGCGGCGGCAACGTGATCGTCGCGAAGGCTCCAGTCGGCCTCGCGACGTCGAGCAGATCGTAGGAGGCGTCGCGCGGAATGGTGTAGCCGGGGGCGAGCGCCACCGCGAGCGTTCCGTCCAGCGTCACCGCGCCGGCCACGCGCAGAAAATCGTACAGCCCGCGGCGGTTGCCGCCGAGCGTCAGGAGCACTGTGGCATTCGGATGCAGAGTCAGCGCGCCGACCAGATTCACGCTGCCGGTGAGCGTGGCGCCGTCGAGAACGTTGGTTCCGCCGATCGCGGTGAGCAGCGTGGGCGACTGAAGCTTGAGGGTCACCGTGCCGCCGCCCCCGCCCACCGTGAGCGAATGCAGGAAGGTGTTGCGCGACGGCCCCAGCATCTGGAGATCGGTCGCGGACTGCAGGACCACGTCGCTGATAATGCTGGGCAGGATGCTGAGCCGCCAGTTCGCCGGATGGTCCCAGATGCCGTCATTCGCCGCCCGCAGGTCCGTGTGCGGGGTGAAGAGGAACAGCCCGCCCCTGCCGTCGCCGAGGTCCGCGGTAAACGCGAGCTCGCCGCGCGCATTGAAGGAGTGCGGCAGAAACGCCGGCGCGGCAGTGTTCGCGCCGGAGCCGAGCGCGTTCGAGCCGAGCAGGGCGTCTCCGACCGTGATGACCGTGACGATTTCCACGCCGTCGCCCAGGAAGAGGCCCGGCACGCTCGCGGACTGTTTCACCAGCGTGCCGGCGAAGGCCACCACCCCGACGGCGTTGATCTGGGGCTTCGAGAAATTGTAGATGCCGCCCACACTGAAACTTTCCAACGTGATGATCGTGATGCCGGCGTTGGTCGCGGTGAAGACACCGTCGACGAAATTGGTCGTGGTGCCGGCGAAAGCGATCTCGCCGCGGTCGTTCAGGGAGGGTTCGCGCACGTCGCGCAAGGTGGCGCCGTTCGGCAGCAGGTCCTGGTCGCCGATGGTGTAAGCGACACCGGCGAGCGAACCCACCGTGAGGCCGAAATCGGTCTCGACCACCACCTGGCCCACGCGGTTCATCTGCAAAACCGTGCCGAACTTCGGCGTATCGCGCGTCAACAGCGTCAGGGAAGTCGCATGGCCGAGGAAGACCCCGGCGCCCGCGCTGGTATCCGCGGAAAAGGCGACCACCGCCGCGCCGGCCGCCGTCTTGCTGATCGCGAGCGGCGAGCGCAGGAGATCGAAGGTCCCGCCGCCCGGCGCCGGCCCGTCTTCCTTCGCCACCCGGCGGACGAGATATTTCAAACCCGCCTCGGCCAGAAAGATGCCGTCGGTGCCGACACTGCCCTGAAAGCTCCGGGCGGCAAAGGCCACGTCGCCGCGCTCATTGATCACGGGATCGCCAAACCTGCGGAGCAGGTCGGGGCCGAACGCCGTTCCGTCGCCCGAAATCTTGCGGACGATGCCCCGGCTCCAGACGAAGATTCCGAAGCCCTTGTCCGTGTGGCCCCGGAACACCACCTGCCCGGCGAGGTTCGCGTTCGACGACTCGATGTTATCGAGCACGCCCTGGTCCGGCATCTTCATGCCATTGGTCACGACGCGCGTGAGCCGGCCACTGGACCGGGCGATGATCTGGTGGCCGGAGGTGCCCACGCGATCCTCGAACGTGCCGCCGGCCAGCTCGTTGAGTTGGACCGCCTGGACGTTGCGGGAGAGCGGCCCGCCAAAGGGATTGGCATCGCCGGAGAGGGCGATCTTCGAGAGAGTATCCGCCTGCGCCGTGAGCGCGAGACAGCCGAAAAGGAGCGCGACCAAAGCGCCGGAGCGAGCGGGGAGGGTAAACGAAGAAGAGTTCATCGGGATGAGGCGAGCCGTCTCGCCGCGGGAGCGTAAACACGAGAATTAGCCGTTTGGCAAATGTATTCCGACCTAAACTGCGTCGCGGCGTCCCCCGCTCGATCGCGCGCGGTGCGCAAATCATTGCCACGAGGGCGACCACGGGACACCCTGCGCTCTCACTTCTTCCGAATTCCCATGAGCACCAAGGTCCAACCGATCCCCGAAGGCTTCCACAGCGTCACACCCTATCTCTCGATCACCGGCGCCGCGGACGCGCTCGAGTTTTACAAGAAGGCCTTCAATGCGCAGGAGCGTTTCCGCATGCCGGGCCCAGACGGCAAGACCATCGGCCACGCGGAAATCGTCATTGGCAATTCCATCATCATGCTGGCGGACGAGTTCCCCGGCTGCGGCTCGCCCTCTCCGAAAACGCTCAGCGGCTCGCCCGTCGGCCTGGTGGTGTACGTCGAGGACGCCGACGCCATGTTTCACCAAGCCGTCGCGGCCGGCGCGACGGTGTTTGAGCCGCTCACCGACAAATTCTACGGCGATCGCTCCGGCAGCGTGGTCGATCCGTTCGGCTACAAGTGGAGCTTCATGACGCACCAGGAGGACGTCTCGCCGGAAGAGGTCGCCCGCCGTTTCGAGGCCCTGTGCGCCAGCGGCGAGGCGGGGAAGTAGCGTCTGTTAGATCAACTCCGACACCGGCCCGAGGCTGTCCACGAACTTCTCGGTGTTGATCTCCATCTTCTGCAGCATGGTGAGCATCACGTTGCTCAGCCGGGCTTTTTCGTCCCGCGGTTTGCCGCAGAGGCTGCGCCATTCGTCGTAGCTCAGCGTGTAGTCTTCCTTGAGGTGCGGCCGGTTGTAGTCGACGTGCTGACCGTGCTTGAGCCCGAGGCCGCGGCCGCCGGCGAGGACGATCGGCAGGTTGCTGTTCGCGTGGCTGTGGCCGTAGCTCATGCCGCTGCCGAAGAGGACCATCGTGCGATCGAGCAGCGACTCGTCGCAGTCCTGCACCGCGCGGAGTTGGTCGAGGAAATGCGCGAATTGCTCCATGATGAACGCGTCGCTTTTCGCGAGCCGCTCGAGGACGACGGGGTCGCCATTGTGATGGGAGAGATTGTGCCGCGCTTGCGTGATGCCGATCTCGGGAATGGCGAGGCCGTTGCCTTCGCTGCCATTCATATAGGTGACCACGCGCGTCATGTCGGTGCGCAACGCGAGGACGATGAGATCGAACATGGTGCGCCAGTATTCGCCCGCCTTGGCTTTCGGCACATCCTGCTGGAAGGGCTTGCCGAGCGCCGGCTCGAGCTTCGGTTTCGGTACGTCGAGCCAGGCATCGAGGCGCTCGGTGCGCTGCTCCACGTCGCGGACGGAGTGCAGGTATTCGTCGAGCTTCGTCTGGTCGTCCTTGCCGAGCTCGCGTCGGAGCGATTTCGCTTCATCGAGCACGGCGTCGAGCACGCTGTGGCGCTTCTCCAGCCGCGTGCGCTGCGCCGCGATGCCGCCGGGTTCCTCGCCGAAGAGGCGGGCAAAAACCTGGCGCGGATTTTCCTCGGCCGGCAGCGGCACGCCGTCGCGCGTGAAGGCGAGCGTGGTGGAATTCAGCGGCCGTCCCGTGCCCGCGCTGATCGAAAGCTCCAGCGAGGAGAGGCGCGTCTGCTGGCCCGTGGTC
>JAQGON010000238.1 GCA_028293565.1 Verrucomicrobiota bacterium
GCGTATGCGAGCACGTTTCGCGAACTCCTGATCCTGCGGGCGCTCCTCGGACTGAGCGAGGCGTGCTATATCCCGGCGGCGCTGGCGCTGATCACGGATTTCCACCGCGGGCCGACGCGGTCGCTCGCGACGGGCGTGCACATGACGGGACTCGTCTTCGGCTCGACGATCGGCGGCCTCGGCGGCTGGCTGGCGGAGAATCACGGCTGGAATTTCGCCTACACGGTGATCGGCCTGCCGAATCTCGCGTTCAGCCTGATCCTCGTGATTTTCCTGCGCGAAGGTCCGCGGGAGGCGCCGGTGACCACCACTCTGGCCGCAAAGCCGCAGGTGAGCTTCCGCGCGGCGGTGCTGAGCCTGTGCCGGACCAAGGCGTTTTATTATGTGATCAGCTGCTGGTGCGTGCAGGGCGCGGTGGGGTGGATGATCATCGGCTGGATGCCGACGCACATGCGCGAGCAGTTCAATCTCGGCCAGGGGGCCGCCGGGTTTTCCGCACTGGGTTACGTGTACGTCACGCAGATGCTGGGCCTGCTGGTCGGAGGGGCGTGGTCGGACCGCTGGAGCCTGACGAACGAGCGCGCGAGAACGTGGCTCCCCGCAGTCGGTTTCCTGGTCGCGGCGCCGGCGTTCTGGATGACGGGATATTCGCACATCATCGGGTTCACCATTCTCAGCCTCGTGATGTGGGGGCTGGCCGAAGGTTTCCTCGGCGCCAACATGATGCCGATCATCTGTCTCGCGATCGACCCGCGGTACCGCGCGACCGCGCTCGGCGTGCTGAACTGCTTCACCGCGTGCTTTGGCGGGCTCTCGATCTACCTCGTCGGCGCGCTGCGCGACGCGCAGGTCGGCATCGGCCTGATCCTCGCCTTCGCCGGCGGCGGTGTGCTGCTGTGCGGCCTGCTGCTGCTGGTCGTGGACCGCGTGCTGCTGCGCACCGGCAAGGTGAAAATTGTCCCGGCGCCGCGCTAGAGCATTTAAAACAAACTGTAACCATGCTGCTGATACTCATCGTCGGCGATAATTCCGGAGCGGAGGTTGGCCGCAAAAATGCGCAAGGGCTCCGGGACTGCGAATTGAATCTCCCGTGCGCCTATAGGCGCGATGGCAGCTCCTTCGCAACCCCGAAGCCCTTGCGCATTTTTGCGGCCATTCCTTCCGGACCGAATTTGGTGCCGGCTTCCTGGTGGACATACTTTTGCTGAAAATGCGCTAACGCGCCGAACTCTCCTTCTCTCCCATGAAAATCACCGCAGTCAGAACCTATGTGTTGAAGCATCCGATGAGCCGTCCGACCGGCCCGGCGAACCATTATTTCCGGGTCCGCACGACCCTGCTGGTGAAGATCGAAACCGACACCGGCGCGGCCGGATGGGGCGAGACGGTGGCGCTCGCCGGCAATCGCAGCCTGATCGACGACCAATATGCGCCGCTCCTCGTCGGGCGCAGCCCGCTGGACGCGCGTCCGCTGTGGCGGGAGCTGTGGGGGCAGAATTTCGGCAACGGGATGACGCTCGGCGCGGTCTCGATGGCGTTGGACGACCTGCGCGGCAAGGCGCTGAACCTCCCGGTGGCGGAATTGTACGGCGGCCGGCTGCGCTCGCGCGTGCCGGTCTACGCGTCGGGCCTGAACTACATCGAGGGCGAGAAGCCGATCGACTATTATCCGCGCGAGGCCGAGGAGCTGGCGGCGCAGGGATTCCGGGCGATCAAGATGCGCCTGGGCGGACAGCCGCATCCGCTGGATCTGGCGGCGGCCACGGCCGTGCGCAAGGTGGTCGGGCCGGACGTGAAGCTGATGGCGGACGGCAACGGCGCGTACGCGCTCGGCACGGCGATCCGCATGGGACGCGAGCTGGAGCAGCTGGACTATTACTGGTTCGAGGAACCGCTGCCGCAGGGCACGCCGCACTATGCCGGCTACGAGATCCTGACGGCCAAGCTCGATATTCCGATCGCGGGACTCGAGGGAATCACGTCGCGCGGCGCGTTCAAGGAAGCGATCGAGCGGCGGAAGGTCGCCATCGTTCAGCCGGACGTGGCGCTGGCCGGCGGAATCGGCGAGTGCCTGTTCGTGGCCGAGATGGCGCGCCTCTGGGGAATGCAATGCATGCCCCATTGCTGGGCCGGGGGCCTGGTGATCGCCGCGTCGGTTCACCTGCTGGCGCTCCTGCCGGATGCGTCATGGGGCCGCACGACGGAGACGCCGATGCTGGAGCTTGATCGCGTCGAGAATCCCTTCCGCGACCAGTTGTTTCGCCGGGCGGTCGAAGTGAAGGATGGATTCGCGACCGTTCCCACGACACCGGGCCTCGGGGTCGAGGTGGACGAGGAGCGCCTCGCCTATCACGTGGCCCGCAGCTGAAATTCAGCCGTCGTTTCCGATCTTCCGCCGCGCCGCGGTTCCCCCAGTCAAATCCGGCGCGCGGCTTTTGCCCTAATCCAGCTTGCTGCGTTGCTCGAGCGCGACTTCGGCGGTCAGCGGGAGGTATTTCCGGTTTTGCGCCACCAGCTCCTGACCTTCGCGGCTGAGGATGTAGCGGAGAAATTCGCGCAACCTGGCATCGAGGGCGGTTCCCGTGGGATGTTTGAGAAAGAGGTAGATGCTCCGCGTCAGGGGATACTGACGGCTCTGGACGCTCGACGCGCTCGGCGCGACAAACGGTCCGCCATCCCGCGCCGCCAGGGCCACCACCTTGACATCCGGAAATCCGGCGCCCTGCCGGATTCCCGTCCAGCCGATCCCATATTTGTCGGCGGAGAGCTCCGTGAGCATGGCATTGATTCCCAGGGCCCGCCCGGCGGGGTCGTCCTTCAGCATCTTGCTGCCCGACTCGACATATTCGCGATAGTTCGGATTCCATTTGTCGCCACCGTGAAAAACCTGCTGCTGGAAAAACTGCGCCTGCCCCGTGAAAGCGTAGCCATAAGTCTGGATCGGTTTGTCAGCCCATTCGCCTTTCAGGCCGAGCTGGCCCCACGTGCGGATATCCTCTTTGCCGGATCTGGCGTGATCCGAAACGAAGCGGAAGCCCTCGTAGCCTCCGGTGCGTGAAGCTCCGAAGATCCTGTCCAGTTGCTTCATCGTCAGCTGCGCGAGGGGATTGGCCTTGTTCACGAAGATCGCGACCGACCAGGTCGTCCGGACGTCGTAGGTTCCCGTCGCGACCGTGATCGTCTGCATTTCCGACCCGAACGTGTCGTAGAAAGCCTCCAGTTCCGTCAGCATCGGCTCGCGCCCGGAAACTCCGAGGTCCGCGATTTCACAGACCAGTCCCGCGACGGCTGCATCGCTCGTCGGCAACCGGTCCTCAAACTTCACGCCGGGATGGTGGCGCGCGAACCCCTTTTCCCACGCCTCGAGCAGCCCGTTCATCGCGAAGCCAAAATTGCGGATCGTGCCCGAGACTTTCTGGTCGGGAACGTAATCCGGCAGGTGGCTGAGATCCCATTCCTGCGATCGAAGCGGGATTCCTGCCGAAAGGAAGAAGGCCACGAGGACGAACCTCGCGAGAATGCCAAACGTGAGCGAGGCCTTGGGCATGGCAGGGAATGCGAAGGGCGCTCAGGCGGTGATGAGCGGAATCAGGAGGCGGACGTCGCTACACTGCTCCAGGGTTCGGACCGTCTCGACGATTCGTTCGGCCTTTTTCCCGGGCCAGCTCGCGAACTCGGCGCAGCCCCGGAACTTCTCGGCGACTTCCTCGTAGCTCATCGGGTCGCTGGGACTGCCCTTGCCGAAGTCCGCCCGCCCTGAAACCACCCGGCCGTCTTTCAAATGAATCCGGAGGATCGTCGTCATCTTGTCGAAACCGGCGGCGTCAGCCTCGGGATCGGCGTAGAAATTCACCCGTTCGACCATCTGCCTGATGGCCGGACGAACCACGGCGGCGTCATCGAACTCCGCCAGGCCCGCGCGCCCTTCGACGAGCAGGACGGCCAGGCAGAATTCCATGCTGAATTTCGCCTGGAGCCCGTTCTTGGGACGGTGGTGGATGAGCGTGCTGAGATTCTTGCCGTTGGTGCCGACGTCGACCTTCTCCACCTGCTCGGGCCGGATGCCTTCGCTCCGGATCAATCGCAGCATCTCGGTCATCCCGGGATGCGTGAGGGAACCGGACGGATGGGGTTTGATGGAAATTCCCGGTGTCGCGAAGGTCCAGGGACGGCCCAGTTTTTCCATCAGCGCCTCGGGATCGTAGGTCCCGCCGTACGCGTGGAAAAAACCGTTGTTGGCCTCGAGGATGGTTTCCGCGCCGTCCCAACCAGCCGCCACGAGGTCGGCGGCGACGATTCCCGCCTCGGCGGCCTGCCCGGCCTGCAGCGACTTCGAAAGCGTCCCGAAATTCTCCCGCAGGCCGCCGGCGTGGGTCGCGGCCACGGCGAAGGTTCGCGCGATCGCGGCCACGTCGTAATTCCTGGCCTTCGCGCACGCCGCGGCGCTGCCGAAGACTCCGAACACGCCCGTGGAATGAAAGCCATCCCCATAGGAGCGCGGGGAGCAGGCTTCGGCCAGCTTGCACTCCACCTCGACCCCGACGTGGTAGTTGAGCATGAATTCCGGGCCGCTCATTCCCTCTTTTTCAGAGCCGGCCAGCACGGTTGGCAGGACCGCCACGGTGGGGTGCGTGAGGAGTCCGTAGACGCGATCCTTCGCGACGGCGAGCTGGGTGTCGTCGAAATCCTCCATGTGAATCGACACGCCGTTCGCGAGGGCCGCGAAACGCGCGGGAAATCTCAGCGATGTCCCCATCACCGACGCCCCCGCCCCGCCCAGTCCGAGCGAGCCGAGGTAGCCCTGAATCTTTTTGCATCCCTTGGAGTTGCCACTCGCGATGGCGAGCCCGATGCCGTCGAGAATGGACTTCTTGCCCAGCTCGACGACCTCGGCCGGCAGATCCTTGTACTGCGCGGCGGAGACAAACTCGGCGACGCGCCTGGTCAGCCCGGCGATTTTGGGAAAGGGGGGAGCGGCCAGCGGCGCAGTCGCCGCGAGACTCCTGGGGAAAGTCCCCGCGCCCAGTCCGGCGCCGGCGATGGCGGATATTCGAAAAAATTCGCGACGGTTCATGTGAAAGGGTGCTTCGGCTGACTTACTCGGAACGCAAGGTCGGACGTTCGCACAATCAGCGTCAAATCCGCCGATGATCGGTCGGCTAGCGGGGAACAGCTTTGGTTGCTGACGAAATCGCATTGGCGATGGCGACGCCGACCTCGCTGGTCATTGCCACTCCACCCATGTCGCGGGTCAGCGGGCCGGCCGCGATGGTCGTCTCGATCGCCTCCATGATGGACGCGGCGGCCTCAGGCTCCCCGAGGTGCTCGAGCATCAGCGCGCCCGACCAGATCTGGCCGATCGGATTGGCAATCCCTTTCCCCGCGATGTCCGGCGCCGAACCATGAACCGGCTCGAACATCGAAGGGGCGTCCCGCTCGGGGTTCAGGTTGGCCGACGGGGCGATTCCGATGGTTCCGGTCACCGCCGGCCCGAGGTCGGAGAGAATATCGCCGAAAAGATTGGAGCCAACCACGACATCGAACCAATCGGGATGCCGGACAAAATGAGCGGTGAGGATATCGATGTGGTACTGGTCGACGCGCACGTCGGGATACTCGCTGGCGATCGCCTTGAAGCGTTCGTCCCAAAACGGCATCGTCACGGTGATCCCATTCGATTTGGTGGCGGAAGTGAGATGCTTCTTGGGCCGGCTGCGGGCGAGGTTGAACGCGTATCTGAGGATCTTGTCGACTCCCCGCCGCGTGAAAATCACCTGTTGAAGGGCGATTTCATCTTCCGTCCCTTCATAAAGACGACCGCCGATCGAGGTATATTCACCCTCGTTGTTTTCGCGGACGATATGGAAGTCGATGTCACCCTGCTGCCGGTTCCTCAAGGGCGATTCAACCCCCCGCATCAGCCGCACGGGCCTGACATTGGCATATTGCCGGAAGGTCCGGCGGATCGGGATGAGCAATCCCCACAGCGAGACATGATCGGGAACCGTGGGAAATCCCACCGCGCCGAGATAAATGGCATCGTGATGCCGGATCTGCTCGAGGCCGTCCTCCGGCATCATCCTCCCGGTTTCCTGAAAATAGGCGCAACCCCAGGGGAGCTGGTCCCAGACGAAGGTCAGATCGTGTTTCTTCGCAGCGGCATTGATGACCTGCATGCCGGCGGGCACCACTTCCTGACCGATGCCGTCACCCGGAATCGTGGCAATGCGATATTTTCTTCCCATGGGGTTCCGGATTAAAGATCTATGCTTTATAGTATAGCAACAGCATCCGTCGGAATATCCGTGGAAGCACCTAAATTGCCGTGATCGGAAATCCGCTGTCGATTAAGGGCCTGTCGCCCTGCGGGTGGCCGACCTTTCGGGCCTTGAAAATCTTAGAGCCCAAGGGCGTTGCCTCGGACTCAGGTCGGTCACGCGGTTGGTGCTTCAGGCCGCCGCCTCCATGCAACTATCGCGCTCTTCTCCCGATCAGGAGAGCAGGTGCGTCAATTCGGTGCGCCCATTCAGCGTGAGTTTCCGATAAACTGCGTTGAGTTGAAACTCGACCGTCCGGAGGGATTTTCCCAGTCGCCGGGCGACATCCAGATTCCGGCAGCCTTCCGCGACCAGCAGTGCGACGCGGCGCTCGCTGGGAGTCAGAAGATGCAAGAGTGCGCCGGCTTCGCCCGTCAGCTCGGCGCTGGCTCCATCCAGATTTCGTTCGGCGGAAAACGTCACCCAGTATCCAGGCTGAACGCCGAATCCGCTCATGGGCTCGCTGATCGCCACCCGCGCTACGAACCGGGGAATTCGAGGATGCTCCACCCGTTCGCCCTCCAACGCCGGGTGGGCGCCCATCGCCAGGGCATGAAGGCGCTTGGTTTCCAGCCGCGTGCAAGCGGCCACAATCTCGGGCGGGATTTTGGCCGAGCGGCGCGTGTTGATTTGGCGCGCCTCCTTCGGGCCGTAATTCCACGTGGCGCACATGTCGTAGGCGTCCTGCGTGGCGAAATCCAGCGCGCCAGCGGAGTCCAGAAACATCACCGGCATCGGCAGCGTCGCGATGAATCTCTCCATCGCAGCGCACCGGCAGCGTTCATTTTCCAGAAAACGGAGCCGTCGCAGGCCCGCGTCGATGATGGGATGCAGCCGGGAAAGAAAATCCCTTTCCTCTGCATTCAAATCCCCCTGTTCGCTGGTGCGGCGGACGCTCAGCACGGCGCCGGGCTGGGAACCGTGCCAAAAAGCGAGGTGGATGAATTCACCCCATCCGCCGAACTGACACTTGCGTTCGTGGCCGCGGAGCCGTGCGAGGGGATCCTCGCGGATGACTTCGCCATAGGTGTAAAGCTTCACCCGGGGATGCGCCGCGAGAAAGTTGCTGGAAATGCTCAGGCTCGTGACCGGCTGATTGCCCCGGTCGTCCTGCATCGTGACGTGGTGGTGTCCTTCCGACGGCTGATAATCGACAATCCCGAGCATGAGACTGCAGGAGTGGTGCGGGATATGGGACTCCAGCAACCGGACGGTTGTCCGCCAAAACGTCTCGAGCGTCACGGCAAACTGGAGCTCTCGCAGCGCGCGGCTGGTTTCGGAAAATGCCGGCGGCCCGCGATGACCGGGATTTCTGAAACGCGTCGGGGAATTATTCATGACCGCTAAGGGTGCGGCACGATGCCGTTCCCACGTCCTTTTTTTTGGAATGCCAAACCGGGGTTATAACTAGGAAACAAAGGAGAGTGAGCCCGATGGATGAATGCAGACTGAACCGGAGCTAAATTTTATTTCATGTTCAAGGCGCACAGGCTTCCAGCCTGCCTCCGACTCGTTGGTGCATCGCGGTGGCCCGCCGCCGCCGGTCGGGTCGCGCCCGCCTCGATTCCACCGAAGCGCTAGGATGCCGATGGCTTGAACAGCGCGGCCTCGGAGGAAATCCGCTCCGACAGTTCGTTCCGATACTTGCGCGCCAGCTCCACGGCCTGCACGCGCGGGTCGCCTTTGCCCCAGGTCGGCTTCACATGGATATGCGCCGTGCCGATGGTTTTTCCCGCCGTATCATAGAGGGGCAGAATCACATCGTAGATGCTTCCCTCGAGCTGGATCGGCCCTTTTGGCCGGTTCGTAAGCATGACATCGTCGTCCTCGCTTTCGGAGATCTTGCCGATGCTCTTGAGCGCGTTGTGAGCCACGATCCGGGACTCGGACGAGCCCGGCGGCTTGGCGTGCACACCGATGCTGATCAATTCGACGTTCCGTTCCACCAGCTCGTCGACCAGTTCCTGGATAAAAATTCGCGGGGCGCGGGCCTCCTCCGCCCTGCCCAGGGCGCAGGTCAGGGCGATCATCCATGCCAGCGCCCTGGCTCGCCCGGCAATCCGGAGACGGCCTGGAAGTTGCCCGCTGAAACCACCCCCGCGCTGAATCGAATTCATCAACCGGAGGCCGGTCAGTTTGAACCGGGAGGCGAAACGGCCCACAGCAAGGCGGCGTCGAACAGGGCGACCCCTTCCTTATGCAGTCCCGTGAGCGTCCGCAGCGCAAATCCCACCCGCCGGGCAGGGGCGAGGTGTTCCGCGTCCATCGTCGCGCCCTTTTCGTACGCGAAAATCGTGCCCTTGTTGAGGTAGCCCGGAATCGTCGCCACCATGATTGCCCCCGGCCCGGGGACGCCCCAATTCATGTGCTCCTTGGAATCCAAATAATTGAGGATGCCTGCGGGAAGGCCGGCCGAGAGCGGGTGCGGCGCGTTCACCAGCCAGATATAGCGTTCCGGCGCGTGCTTGCGGTCGGTTTCCATGATCTCGCCGTAGTCCACGTCGATCTTCTTTCCGGTCAGGTTCATGTCGTCGTAAATATCGTTCTCCATCACGATGCACGGCACCGCGAGATCCTTGTATTTCTGGTTCAGCTCGCTGGCGCCGACCTGCTCCGAAATGAGCACCAGATCGCTCTGCGTTGCCAATTCCAGGGGCGAGAACTCATCCGTGACCGTCACGACAAACCCGAGGGACTTCAGGTGCTCGAGCATCTTCGGGTGATCCGACATGTAGTCCTTGATTTCCTTGATGCGGTCCTCGCGAACCGGCGTCTGTCCCTGCAGGCGTCGAATCTCGTCGGCCCCGTTGTTCGGATAGATATGAATCACGTACAAAAGTTTTTTGTCGCGCGCGACCGCGGGGTCGATGTTGGCGGCAGAGAGCGCACCGGACAGGAGCGAGGCACCGAGCAAGATTCGGCCGAGAAGGAAGAGAAGCGAACGTTTCATGGAATGGGAGAAGTCAGGTCGAGGATGGGGAGGGATAAAATCGCGGAAGCCAACGGGCTTTAGCGCCCGCTCACGGCGGGCTCGAAGAGCGCGGCGGAATCCGGGATCCGCGCCTGCAGCTCGTCGCGGTACTTTTCGGCCCGGCGGAGGGCCTCGTCCTTCGGCGCCGGTCCCTTCGGGTCCGGCTTCACATGAAACGCCACGAAGGCGAAGATCGCGCCCTGACGGTCGCGCAGCGGAAGGCCGATGTCATAGATCCAGCCTTCCAGCGCATTGGGGCCGTCCGGCTTGCCGGTTTCCAACGTGACCAGATCGGCGCCTTCCGATTTGTGTCCGATGCTGACGTGAAGGCTGTGGGCGATGATCACATAGTCCCTGGAATTCGCAGGCTTCGCATGGATGCCGGCGGTGATCAGATCCGGGTGATCGGCGGTCATTTGTTCGATGATCGCCTGCGCGGCGATTTTCGGCCCGCCATCCGCGGCGCCCAGGAACGGCACCAGGATGCCGCAAACCATGAAAATGTGGGCCAGCCGGTGCAGTCGTTTCATAAATGGAATCGGGGTGATCGGGATCGAGGGTGGATGAGAATATCCCCCCTTTCGAAATCTGGCCATAGGTGGATTCACCGGAACCGCACGCTGTTCCCTGCGCAACGCGTCAGTTCAGGTGGATTCACCGATGTTCGGTCCAGCGTGTTTCGAGCATACTTGTCACACCCCTTTCCTCAGACGGAAACCCCCAGTCCCCACCCCTTCATGCATCCACTTCTTCGTCATTTCGGCCGCCGAAACCTCGCCTGCGCCCTGCTGATGGCAGCCACGCTGCCGCCCAGCCGGGCCCAGGAGCAGGATTTGCCGCTCCCGACCTCGGAGGAGGTGGTCAAGATGGCGGCATTCAACGTGTCCACGGACGTCGGACGCTATCATGAGGATTCCTCATCGATGGCGACGAAGGTCGCCACGCCGATGAAGGAGTTGGCTTCATCGCTCCAGATCCTGAACTTCAATGCCATCACCGACCGCAACGCCACCAACCTCCAGGATGTCTATCCGTATGTCGTCGGAATGACGCAGTTCCAGAAGCAGGTGAACGGTTTCACCTTTCGCGGATTTCCCACCAACGGCGCCCTGACGCAGAATGTGCAGTACGACGGCCTGCAGGGCAGCGCCGCGCTGAACACGCCAAGCGCCGCCAACGTCGAGAGCCTGGAATTTCTCAAGGGCCCGAACTCCGTCCTCTACGGCCAAATGCAGCCCGGCGGTCTCCTCAACATCGTCAGCAAGAGCCCGAAATCCGTGCAGCAAACCACGATCCGGACCTCGATCGCGACCTACGCGGGCGCCTATAATGATTTCGGCTCGACGAATAGCTATTCCGCGCAACTGGACACCACCGGCCCCCTCGGCACGGGCAAGCACTGGCTGTATCGTTTCATCATCAACACGCAAAGCCTGCATCCGTTCCGTCCGGGCGACTATGACCGCGGCTTTTTTGTCTATCCCTCGCTCACCTACAAGTGGTCGCAGGAGACCTATCTTACGGTCAAACTGGAATCGATCGAGTCCGTGCAGCGCAACGATGAGGGACTCCTCCCGGTCTTCGGCAGCACGGGCAGCTTCGGGCCGACCGCAACCTACCGGATCGCACCCCTCAATACAGTCTATCAGGAGCCCACCGACACCTTTCGCGACAAGGGGGAATCGGCCGCCGCGATCTTCCGCTCCCAACTGAGTGAAAACTGGCTGTTCCGCGCCCAGACCCGGTCGGTGTGGCACACGGACTCCACTCATTTCATGTCCCAGACGAACGGGACCATCAACACGAGCAATCTGACGCTCACGCGCCAATACAATCTCTTCAAGACGGGACATCGCTATAATTATTTCGACACCAACCTGACCGGCACGATGGGGTCGGACAATTTTCATCACACGATCGTGGCCGGCGTGGGCGGCGGTTATGAATTCTCCAATACCGAGCGCTTCGCCTTCGGTCCCAATGTCGCGCCGATCAGCATCTTCAACCCGATCCTTGGCGTGACCCCCTATCCCGCTAACGGCACGAGAACCTCCAGCTCGCGGGTCACGTTCAGCAGCCTGGGCGAATATCTGTTCGACCAGATGAGGCTGTGGCAGATCGTTCATCTGACGCTCGGCATTCGCCACGACCAGCAGGGATCGCACGGCATCGATGTCTATAATCCAGCCACCTCGCCTTATGTGCACCAATTCCTGGCCGCAGAAACCGCGCAGGCCGGCCTGGTCGTCGATGTCACGAGGCAATTGTCGGCGTATGCGAGCTGGAGCCAATCGTACCGCCCGAACACCGTAACCTCCGTCGATGCTTCCGGCCGTGCCGGGTTTCCCCCCGAGCGCGGCGAGCAGTTTGAAACGGGCCTGAAGTTCCAGAACGCCGACCGGAGCCTGTTCGCTTCTCTCGCGGGGTACGAGATCACCCGGACAAACGTCGCCGCGGCGACCGGCACAAACCTGCCGACGGGACAGGCCATCTTCCGGCTCGATGGCGAGCAGATCGGCCGCGGCGTCGAATTCGAGGCCCAGTGGCTGCCGGTGCCGTACTGGCAGGTTCAAACCGGCTTCTCCATCTCCAAAACCTACATCTCCGCCTCCATTCGCAATCCCGCCGCTGTCGGAATGGATCTGGTCAACGCGCCCCGCCAGACGGCCAACCTCTGGACCCGCTATAATGTGCCGTCCGGCAACCTGAAGGGATTTGGCGCCGGGCTGGGGTTGATCTATGTCGGGAAAATGTGGGGCGGCGACCCCACGACGGCTATTTATTTCCAGGTCCCGGGATGGACCCGCGTCGATGGCGCCTTATATTATAAATACAAGCGCTATGAATTCGCCCTCAATGTCCAGAACGCGCTGGATCGTAACTATGTCTCGGCGCCACGGGGCCCCCGGGTCCTGCTCCCCGGCGACGCGCGCAAGCTCACGCTCAATGCGACGGTGCATTGGTAACAAAGCCAGGCACCAGGCACGTGTGGCACGGGTCTCCGACCCGTGAAGCTGGACTCGAGCTAAACCGGTATGCTCGACGTTCTCCGTTGGCAGAGTCCGCCCACACGGGTCGGAGACCCGTGCTACACGGCCCGGCTCCGCGGCCGCCGGTTACTCGAGCTTGGCCAGCTCCTCGCGCACGACCTCGGGCGTGAGCGGAATATAAATGCCTTCCTTCGCAATCACCTGCTGGCCTTCCATGCTCAGCACCATTTTGAGGAACTCCTTCACCTTGGGTTCCAAGGGTCGCCCGGGCGCGCGATTGACATAGATGTAGGCATATCGGCTCAGGGGATAGGCGTGGCGGTAAACGCTCTCGACCGTGGGCATGATGAAAGGCCCGCCCTCCTTTTCGGCCAGCGGGACGACCTTCACGTCGGGAGTCACATTCGAGAGCGCACCGTAGGTGATTCCGCCAATGTCATTCGCGATTCGTTTCGCTGCCACCGTGCCGAACGAAACGAAGCCGTCGTTCTTCACGTAGTGGACGCCCTCCCGCCATTCCCCGTCCTGCATCACCACCATCTTGAAGAACTTTTCGATTCCGTTGCTCTCGAGGCCGTAGATCGGAATCGAACGGCCGGCCCATTCCCCGGTCAGCCCGAGGTCGCCCCAGACCGCGACCGGCGCGTGCCCGCGAGCGCGCGTCCGGGAGCAGATCGCATCAAGCTGCGGCAAAGTGAGGCCCTGGATCGGATTTTCCTTCGAGACCATCACGACCAAGGCGGCGGTTTTGTGCAGCACGGACGCCGCTCCCGTCGCGACCCGAATGGCCAGTGCGTGGTAGCCGAACTTGTCGACGAACAGGCGGTCGTCGGTCGGGAGGAATTCGCGGCCCACCGGCGCCAGCTGGGCGCGGCCGGAAACCAGCGCCGGCGCGCCCGTGTTCGAACCCCTCGCCTCGATCGTCACGCTCAATTCGGGATACGCCTCGCGAAACAACTCGATCCAGTCGTACGTGATCTTATCCATGATGTCCGCGCCGACGAGATTGAGCTCCTCATCGGGCTTGACCACGACCGCGCCTGGACGCCAATGCGGCATTGCGGGATCGACCGTGAGCTGCTGCTGACGCGGGGTGTACTTCAGGGCCAGCGCCGTTGTCGGGAGAAAACACACGCCGGCGATTCCAATCAGGCGGAGGACGGCGAAGGAACACCGCCCGCAAGCCGGGCGGAAAGCCAGGCCGGCAAGGTTGAGCAAATAATGTGGTATCATAAAACAGGTGCACGCGCCCTACTCCAACTTCGCCAATTCCTGCCGCAGAATGTCCGCCGGCAGGGGCAGGAAGGGACTCCGCTGCGCGACCACCGCCTGGCCTTCGGCGCTCAGGACAATGCGCAGGAACTCTTTCACCTTGGGATCGATCGGGCTGCCCGGCGGACGATTGATATAAATATAGGTGAACCGACAGAGCGGATACTCCATGAGGGCGACCTGCTCCCGGCCGGGGGAAACGGCGGGCGAACCGTCCTGACGCGCGACGGGCACGATCCTGACGGCGGCCGTGACATCCCTCGGCGCGGCATATCCGATCGCCAAGGGATCCTGCGCCACCCCCGCGACAATGTCGCCGAAGGCCTTTACTCCGCCGGAGGACGTCCGCTGGGCGCTGCGGGACAAATCATTTTCCAGGGGACGAAAGATCACCTCACTCCGAAAGGCCCGGCCATGCATCGCCATCTGCTGAAACACAAAGGCCGTGCCGTTCGGCGGCCGCAGTCCCCACGGGACAATCCGAAGCCCGGTCGTTCCGGCAGGGGGCGCGATCTGGTCCCACGATGTGAGGGTCCCGCTTTCAGCATAGATCTCTTCGATTTGTTTCAGCGTGATTTGACGCACGGGATTGTCCGGATGGACAATGATCACCAGCGGTGGAGAAAACCCCGGCGTATCATAGGCTCCGCCCGAAACCCGGATCTCGGTGGGCGGATAGCCGAATTTCTTCACGAACTCCGCCGTCTCGCTCGGAAAGATCGGCCGGGAGATCGGGCCGATCTGCCCATGCCCGGTCAAAAGCCCGGTGAAGGCGCTCGACGCCACGCGGGCCTCGATGGTCGCAGCCACTTGTGGATGAGCTTTGCGAAAAATCTCCAGCCACCCCAGCGTGATCGTGTCCATGACATCGCTGCCGACGCAGTGAAGCTCGCCGTCGAGCTTCCCTTGGGGCGTGTAACCGGGATACGCGGGTGCCGCACCCGCGGCGGAGGCGAAGGCAAGCGCGCACCCACCCAGGAATCCCCGGAGCGCGAAAGAGACAGATTTGGGAAGAATCATGGCGGCGAATGCGCGACGGGCGACGAAGCAGCTCCGTTCGATTTTCGGAAGAGCGCACTGGCTTCGGGGATTTGTGCCGCCACCTGCGCCCTGATTTCCACCGCCTTGGAAAAGGCCTGGGACTCGTCATCCCCCGCATGGTAGTCAAACGCCAGCGCGAGCAGTCCGACGATGGTTCCCGATGAATCCCGGAGCGGCGTCATCACCGCGATTTTCGACAGCGCGGAATTCGGCACGATCGCGGTCCTGCCATCGGTGATGAGCTGCACGTCATTCGGATCGCTGGGCTTGCCGATGAGATTACGCGTATGGGCGATGATGGAATAGCGGTCGTCGCGGGGAGCCTTCGCGTGAATGCCGACCCAGGTCATCGTCGGATGCGCCGCCTTGATCGCATCGACCAGGGCCTGCGCATAGATTTTATTGTCCGCACTTCGTCCCGGCGGGGCCGCCATCGCGGCCTGCGTCCAGCCCAGGACGAGCATCAAAACCCCGAGAACCGGGGAGGTTCCCCGGGCGGATAGTTTCGGCGGCATCTATTCCAGTTGCTTGAGGCCGGCCTGGACCAGCTCGGGGGTCAGCGGCAGGTAGCTTCCATCTTCCACCACCGCGGCCTGTCCTTCCCGGCTGAGAATATAGCGGACGAACTCCCGGAGATTGGAATCGATCGGCTTGTGTTGGGGCCGGGCAATCAGGATCCAGATGTCGCGGATCAGCGGATAGGTCCGGTTCTGGCAGGTTTTCTCGCTGGCCTCGACGTAGGGTCCCCCTTCGGCGGCGGCGACCGGAACGACCTTCACGTCGCGAAACTCGCCCACGTGTTTCACATTTCCCGTGGGATCGCCCTGCGAGTATTCGAAGGCGGAATAGCCGATGCCATATTTGTCCGTGCTGAGCGCCGCCAGGACCTTTTGACCGCTCCGAAGGTTGGTCGCGACGCCCTCCGGAAACATGTTCGCGTAGGTCGGCTCCACCCCGACAATCTCGATCAGGTTCGGATTCCACTTGTCCCGCCCTTTTAGCACCATCCGCTGGAATCCGCCGCGAGTGCCGCTGAACACCAGGTCGTAACCGTAGGGGCGGATCAGCTTGTCCGCCCACTCTCCCGTCAGTCCCAGCTGTCCCCACGTGCGGATATTATCCTTGGCGCTCCGGGCCAGCGCCTCGGACCAGCGGTTTCCCGCCCAGCCTCCGTTGGCCTGCTCGCCGTAGATCCCGTCCAGCTGTTTCATCGTCAAGCCGGTGATCGGATTGTCCTTGTTGACGAAGATGACCGGTGCCGGCGAAAAATCGGTTTTGTCGAAGGCGGCCGAGCACGCCACGATCTGGATGATCTCGCCCCCCTGCGCCTGCATGAAACGGCCGATCTCGATCGGCCAGATTTCCCGGCCCCTGATCCCGATGTCCGCATCGCCGGTTTCAAAGCCCGCCCGCGGAAAATTCTTTTTGTCGTCAAAGGTGACATTCGGCTGGAATTTGAGGAACCCCTTCGCCCAGAGCTTCTGAAGCTTGGCGTCGAAACCCGGCACCCGGATCCGGCCATCCACCGCCCGCTCGGCTTTGTAGGGCGGCAACGCCGCCAGGGCCTCCTCGAACTTGGCGCGCGCGGGCGTCGCCAGAATGACGGCGGCCGCCAATCCCAGCCAGATACCCGCCGACCGCCGTCGCACCGCGGCCGTTTTGGTCAAACAGGGACGGGCAAAGGCGAAACGATCAAAATCAGTGTGCATATATTTAGTGGGGAGAAGAAAGCGAAACGGCCGACCGATCGTTCACCGAACCGGCTTCCATGACTTCGCGTAGGATTTGGCCCCGTCGGTGTAGGTGGTCCAAACCATGTCGGTCTTGGGGTCGACGGTGACGTTCCGCGCCGTCGCATGGCTTTCGACGGAGCCGAGAAATTCCGCGCCATCGGCCGTCTCCTGGACCACGGACAACCATCCGGTCGCCGCGCAATAGATCCGGCGGGTCGCGGGATCGAACGTCGCCTGGTCCACTTTTTCCGCGATCTTGCTCGATCCAATTACCTTGCCGGTCGTCATGTCGACGATCGCGAGGACGCCGTTCGCGCCGGCGGAAAAGAGCCGCCGGGACTTGGCATCGATGGCCAGCCCGTGCGGCTGCTTGGCGGGAGCCGTCGGCCAGTGTGCCACCACGGCGTTTTTCGCCGGATCGATCACGACGATTTCATCCGTGACCTTGATGTTGAGATAAATCCGGTCCGATGCCGCATCATAAACGAGATACTCGGGTGCGCCCGGAATCGCAATGTCGCCGACGATTTTCTCGCTGTCGGCATCGATCACCCAGAGGTGCTTGCCTTCGTCATTGCCGACATAAACCCGGCGGTTTTTCGGGTTGAAGAGAATCCCGTCCAGCGGGCCCTCCATCCGGATGGAATTCGTTTCCTTCAGCGTGTCGGACGAAACGACCGCCACGCGCTCGCCTTCCTGGGCGCTGACGAAGTACTTGCCGGTCTTCGGGTCGGTCGCGACGTGAACCGGAGCGCCGCCGATCTCGATGCGGGCAATCAGCCGGTTGCTTTCGAGGTCGAAAATATCCGCGGTCCCATCCGATTCGTGGGCCGCCAGGAGGCGGTGCCGCTTCGCATCCACTTCCAGGAAATCAAACTTGCCCGTCGAATTGGCGATTTCAATCGTCGGTCCCGGAACGAGCGGCGCTCCCTTGGCCGAAGGCGCCGCCTTGGCCCCGATGCCCATCAGGGCGAAGCAATAAATGGCTGCGAGCGAGCGGCTCGTCAGGATTCGGGAGGAGAAGGCAGTGGACATGATCGTTAGGCGTGGGTTTTTGTGGGACAAAAGTGAAACGGTCATCGTCTGGCGGATGAGGGCGCGGAGAGGTCGGCCAAGGGCTCATATAACTTCATTTCGCCTGAAATTTCCGACGCCAGCTGGTCGCGGAGCCTGGTCGCCTTCGTGAACAGGAGCGCGTCATCGTCTCCCGCCTGATAGGTGAAGGCCAGCGCCAGCGCGCCGACGATGTTGCCCGACACATCTTTCAAGGGCATCATGATCCCCAGTTTGGATTTGCCCGGGTTCGGTGTGATGAAAGTGCGCCCTTCGGTCACAACCAGAATATCGTTGGGCTCATCGGCGTTGCCAATGACATCGAGCGTCGAGGCAATGATGACATGGGCGTTTCCATCATCGGAAATCCCATGGATTCCCACCCAGATGAGGCCCGCGTCTCTTTTCAGGACGCGATGAACCAGCGACTGGGCGTATATTTTATTGTCGGCCGCCCTCTTGGCCGGATGGGCGCAAATCGACGCGACCGAAAACCAGCCCATGATCGCCCAACAGGACAAGCGACCCAGAAGGGAAGCCCGGGGCTTCATGGCGATCAAATGATTCACGGAGAAAGCGAAGTTTCCGGCCAAATCCGTTGCAGCGGTGCCAGGATCAAATCGACCGGAAGAGCGCGTCGCGATTCGGAAGCCGCTTGGCGATGTCATCGCGGATCTGCTTGGCCTTCACCAGCAATGGAACCTCATCGTCGCCGGCTTGGTAGCGGAAGACAAAGGCGCAGGCGCCGATGACATTCCCGCCCGAGTCCTGCAGCGGGACCTGGACTTCGAATTTATTCGGCTCCTTCGCATTCGGCACCAGGATCATTTTGCGCTCCTTGGTGACCGCGACGTCGTCATCGTCGTCGGACTTGCCGATCTTGTCCTGACTTGACGCGATCATGGTCTGCGCCTCCGCGCCGGGCGCAACGGCATGGAGGCCGCACAGGATCAGCTCCGGGTGGCTCTTCATCAGGTCGTTGACGATCTGCTGCGCCAGAATTTTGTTGTCCGCCGCCCGGCCGAGATGGGGGGTGGGTTCGGCCTGGGCGCGGAGCGGGACCGGGCCGATGGCCAGCGAGAGCAGGGACGAGGCAAGGAGAAGGCGGATATGTGGGTGCTTCATGGGGAAAGGGGAGTCGCGGATTCCGGGCGTTCCGGAAAAACGACGGATGCGGCGACGGAAAGAGCGTGCCCATGAGCGTACGGCAGACGCCCCGATTTCGCCATCGGTGAAACCACCTGAATTCGACGAAGGAGCCTGAAACGGTGGCGGCAGATGGCCTGCCGGCGATTGTGAAGCCAAGGCCGGATGCCGGTCGTGGCCTGCGGCCGGTCGCGCACGTTTCGCGGGCGCACAAATCGGTTCAGGTGGTTCCACCGATACCATTTTATTGCGGCGATGATACGCTGGGCCGACGATCAATTCCGCCAAAACGCCCATTCAACCCGCGAGCTCAACGTGCGCAGGTTAATTAGCATGCTCCCATCACCCCCGCCTCCGGCAATTTGATCGTCCAGGTGGATTGTTCGCCCTGAACGGCAGTTTGCATCCAGAATTCCCCAGCATCGCCGGATAATTCCGCCCGCGAACGAAATCTCTTTCCGTCGCCTAAACCGTTTCATTACCCCAGCTCACATCGCCATGAAAA
>JAQGON010000003.1 GCA_028293565.1 Verrucomicrobiota bacterium
ACGGGCCGTCCTGGTCGCCCTGCGGCAGGGTGTGCCGCGCCACCGCCGCCTCGATCCCGACGGCGCGCGCCTCCGCACAGAATCCCCGGTGGCGCCGCACCGACCCGAGATGCGTCGCGTTGCCGCAGTAGGCAAAATTCCGGTAGCCCCTCCCGTGAAAATGCCGCAGGGCCAGGCGGCCGACCCGGAGATCGTCGGTATTGATCAACGGGAAGGCCGGCGTCGCGACCTGGCCCGAGACGTTGACCACCGGAAGGTGAAGCGAGGACAGCACGGCTTCATTGGCCCGGCTCGAGACGCGCGCGATGATTCCGTCGAGTTCCAGCCGCCTCAGGGCATGAGCGTCGAAACGGGGCGGGTCGCTGAATTTCAACACCGTGACTTCGGGACGTTCCCGATAGAACTGCGCGATGCCGCGGAGAATCCCGCGGCCGTGTTCGGTCGCCAGCCCCAGATAAATTCCGATTCGCCGGCGCCGGGTTTTCATCTCGTGGAAAAATCCGGCATCACCCAATCCACCCGCTGCGCCGGCGTCAATCGGGACGATTCGCAAAACATAAAGCGATATTCGGATTATCGTATGTTCACGCCCGTCCGATCCCGCTAGAATGCGGCCGGTTTCCCACCCGCCTTCTTCGCATGACCACGAACACCTACCTGACCGAACTGTTTGGACTGAATGGAAAGGTCGCCGTCGTGATCGGCGGCACCGGCGAACTCTGCGGCGCGATGGCCGAGGGCCTGGCGGCCGCCGGGGCGGAGGTGGTCCTCGTCGGACGGAATGCGGAAAAAGCCCGAGTCCGGCTCGAAAGGATCGAGGGCGCGGGAGGCCGCGGCTGGTTTCATCCCGCCGACGCGGCCAGGCGGCCGGAACTCGAGCGGTTGCGCGACGAGGTCCTCAGGCGGTCGGGACGGATCGACGTCGTGGTGAATGGCGCCGGGGTGAATTCGGCGACGCCGTTCTTCGAGATCGCCGAGGACGAGTTTGACCGGATTTCAGGCGTGAACCTGAAGGGGGTGTTCTTCAGCTGCCAGGTGTTCGGCAAGTATCTCGTCGACCGGGGCCAGGGCGGTTCCGTGATCAACATCGGCTCGATGTCGGGCCTCGTGCCGCTCTCCCGCGTGTTCACCTATTCGGCGACCAAGTCCGCGGTGCACAATCTCTCGCTGAACCTCGCCCGCGAATGGGCGCCGCACCGCGTGCGGGTCAACGTCCTGGTGCCCGGTTTTTTCCCCGCCGAGCAGAACCGCCGCATCCTCACGCCCGAGCGCGTCGCCAGCGTCATGGCCCACACCCCGATGAAACGCTTCGGCGAGTCGCGGGAACTCATCGGCGCGACACTCCTGCTCGCCAGCGACGCCGCGGGTTCGTTCATCACCGGCGATGAAATCATCGTCGACGGCGGTTATCACGCGATGACGATCTAAACCCCTTCCGCGCCCCCGATGCGACCCTTCATTCACGACGACTTTCTCCTCCACTCGGCGGCGGCGTGTGATCTCTATCACGGCTTCGCGAAGGCCGAGCCGATCTACGACTATCACTGCCACCTGTCGGCCGCCCAGATCGCGGACAATCACGCGTTCGCCGACCTCGCGGAAATCTGGCTCGGCGGCGATCACTACAAATGGCGCGCGATGCGTGCCAACGGAATCGACGAGCGGCTTTGCACCGGCGATGCCTCGCCGCGCGAGAAGTTCGACGCGTGGTGCGCGACCGTGCCGGCGACGCTCAGGAATCCGCTCTACCACTGGTCGCACCTGGAATTGAAACGATGCTTCGGGCTCGATCTCGCGATCAATCCCGCCAACGCCGGCGAAATCTGGCGCCGCGCCGAAGCGCAGCTGGGCGGGTTGACCGTGCAACGAATCCTCGCAGTCAACCGGGTTGCGCTCATCTGCACGACCGACGATCCGGCGGATTCGCTGGAGACACATGAGCGCATCCGCGGGCTCGGGCTCACGACGCGCGTCTATCCGACCTTTCGTCCGGACCGGGCCCTGGGCGTGGACGATCCCGCCGCGTTCAACCCGTGGCTCGAGCGCCTCGGCGGCGCGGCTCGCATGGGCATCCGCACGCTCGACGATCTGCTGGCCGCGCTGCAGGGGCGCCATGATGACTTCCATGCGTTCGGCGGACGGCTGTCGGATCACGGTCTCGAGTGCGCGTTATCCGAGCCTTGCACTCCCGCGGCCGCCGCCGCGATCTTTGCCGCGGCGCGCGCGGGCCGCGCGGCGACGCCGGAGGAGCGGGCCCGGTACGGATCATTTCTCATGCTGGAGTTTGGCCGCTGGGATGCGCGCCGCGGGTGGACGAAGCAGCTGCACCTCGGGGCGCTGCGGAACAACAACCGCCGCCGGTTCGCGCAGCACGGGGCGGACTCCGGATTCGACAGCATCGGCGACTTTCCGCAGGCAAGGCCGCTGGCGCATTATCTCGATGCGCTCGAGCAGACGAACGAACTGCCGCAGATGGTGATCTACAACCTGAATCCCGCCGACAACTACGTCATCGCCACCATGGCCGGAAACTTCCAAGGCGGATCGGCGCCCGGAAAAATCCAGTTCGGCAGCGGCTGGTGGTTTCTCGACCAGAAGGAGGCGATGGAATGGCAGCTCAACGCGTTGTCGAACCTGGGCCTGCTGTCGCGCTTCGTGGGGATGCTGACGGATTCGCGGAGCTTCATGTCCTACCCGCGGCACGAATATTTCCGGCGCGTCCTGTGCAATCTGCTCGGCGCTGAAATGGAAAGAGGCGAGCTTCCGCTTGACCGGGAGATGATCGGCTCCCTGGTCCGGAACGTCTGCTTCGGCAACGCCCGGCGCTTTTTCGGACTCGAACTCGATCCGCATTTCTCGGCCTGATTTCACCGCGAAGAGAAAGTTTCGCTGCAAAGCGGTCGTGCGCTTCGCGGGTTTCGGGGCAAAATTACGCCGACGATGTAATCGCGAGCTGACGTTTATTTTTTTAACGCGAAGGCCGCGAAGAACGCGAAGGTCGATCAGGAGCGGTCTAAATCGATCATTTTCAGCAAGACCCGCATTGGATTTCCTTCGTTGCCGGCGCATCCGGACGGTCCCGCTTTCTTTCCTCCTGTCTTCTTCCTTCTCAATCGCGCGCGCTGGCGCGCGCCTCTTTAAATCGATGCGGCGTGTTGTGCTTTTGCCAGATGTGATTTTTTTGCGTTAGCCCCGGAATGGATAGGGCATTCACCTTTGTTGATCGTCACCCGTGCCGACTCAAAACCAACCCCTTTGGACCTCGAATCTCGAGGATCCGCTCGTCACCGAAGTCCCGCAGGTCCGGGTGCGGGCGCAGGCATTTCAGGTTCCGCTGGTGCGGGACGTCGCCGTGATCGGCGTCTTGGCGCCGGTGACGGGCGACGTGATGATGAAAATCCTCGGGATGATGAGCCGTGAAAAGTTCACGTGCGTCGATATCGAGGATGACACGGTCAGGTCGATCGTGGCGCGCGAGTCCGTGCTCCGGAAAATTGGATGGGAAAGGATGACCCGGATCGTTCGCCGGGATGTGAAGCAGCTCATGCTGAAGTCGGAAATCCTCGGGCTAAAGCTCGATATCGAAATCGCGCTCGGGGAGAATTCCTTTCCCTGAGCGGTACGGGACGCGGGGAATGCGTTGTCGCAGACTCTGAGCTTGTCGAACGGGGTCTCAACGCGTTGGACGCTCCGTCGACGGGCAAGGTCCGCTCGCATCGCCAGCGCATTGAGGGCAATGCGCTCCACCTCCCAGGCGCTACGGGACGCGGGTGGAATGCGTTGCCCTCAACGCGTTGGACGCTCCTTCGACCGCCAAAGTCCGCTCGCGCCGCCAGCGCATTGAGGGCAATGCGCTCCACCTCCCGGGAAACGGCATTTACATTGGGCGGGAGATCGCCCAAATCAGGCGCTGCCCGCCTCGTACCCCACTCGGGAAAAACACTTTATGCCCCGCGCTTCCAAACGGCCCAGCAAGTCGAAACGCATCAAGGAAGAGCCTTCCGAGATCAACGAACAATATGTTCGGGTGAGGATCAAGGCGCTCGAAATCCCGCCGGTGAAGGACGGGATCGTAATCGGACGCACCGCCCCGATGGGCGCCGAGGCGATGATGCGCACGCTGAAGCTGATGAGCACGGAGCTCTTCATCCACCTGAAGATCGAAAACGACCCGATCGTGTCCGACGTCATCGTGCGCGAAGCCGTCCTGCGGAAACTGAAGGAGGACCGCCTGCGCAAATTCGTCCTGAAGCGCATCAAGTCGCTGATGGCGGAAAACGAACTCCTGATGCTCGACATGGAGATCGAGGTCGTCGTCGAAGACTCGCTCTAGGATGCGTGCGGCGGATTGCTTCGCCCATAAGGCGGAGCGCTTCCCGCCGCAATGGCATGGAGCGTGTGCCACCGCGACGTTTTCGGAATTTTCTGCAGGTCGAACTTGTCGGAGGCGGTCACCGAAAGAAGCCAGCGGACAAAGCTGTCGGGCGTGATCAGGCCGACAAATTCCCCCGTCCGGCGGAGGACGATCACTTCGGGAGGATCGTCCGCCAGCAGCTCCAGCACCTTCTCCACGGGATCGAGATCGAACACCTGATACGGCGGCACAGGCCGCATCAGGTCGGAAAAAATCCGCGTGGCAGTGGACGGATTAGCCGCCACCTCGGAAAACCTCACGAGGCCGACGAGGACATAAGTCTTCGGCCTCAGGACCGCACAATACTGTGCGCTGAGCGCCTGGATCTTCTCGGCCAAGTAAGCTAATCGCTGCTCGGGAAATCCTGTGACGACGTTACGGCTGATAAGCTGTTTGGCGGAATACAAGGTCGGGGGCGGAGACGCAGAAAATCAAGGAAAGCCGGACAGCGAAAACGGGAATTGGTTCCGAAGGTGCCCCGACTCTCAATTCTTATCTTGCGCACCGGCGGGATTGCGCAGGATTCACGGCTTTCTCCACTCCCAGCCCCATGACCAGCACCCTGATTTTCAATGCGCGCATCGTTTATCCCGGCGAACGCATCGCCGACGGCGCGCTGCTCCTGCAGGGCGGCCGCATCGCCGCGATCGATCCGCTTCCGGCGGCCGTTCCACCGGACGCCCGCCGCGTCGATGCCCGGGCGCGGCTGGTGACGCCGGGCCTCATCGACGTGCACACCCACGGGGTCGGCCACCATCTTTACGAAGGTTCGCCGGAGGATCTGCTCGCGGGTCTTTCCTTTCTCGCCCGCTTCGGCACCACCGGCGTGCTCCCCACGCTCTATCGCGTGATGAAGCGGCCCTCGCTGCCGGTCCTCGCGCGGTTGTCGGAGGCGCTCGATTCCGCCCGCGGGGTTTCCGTCCCCGGCTGGCACCTCGAGGGACCGTTTCTGAAACTACCGGGAGCCGGCGCCGACACCATTCCCGGCGATCTCGGGCTGCTGGATGAACTGCTGGCGGCGACCGGCGGACGCACCCGCGCGATGTCCATCAGCCCGGACACCCCCGGCATCCTTCCCGTAATCGAGCGCTTGGTGGAACAGTCGGTCGTCCCGTTCATCACGCACACCCGCGCGTCGACCGAGGAGACCGAGCGCGCGATCGACGCCGGGGCCCGGCATGCGACGCATTTCTACGACGTCTTTCCCCTGCCTGACATCACCGAGCCCGGGGTGCGCCCGTGCGGCGCGGTCGAGGCCATCCTCGCCGATCCGCGCTGCATGGTGGATTTCATCTGCGACGGCGTTCACGTCGCGCCGGTGGCGGTGCGCGCGGCGCTCGCCGCGAAGGGATTCGGCGGAATCCTCCTGATCACCGACTCGAACATCGGAGCCGGCCTGCCGGACGGAATTTATCCGACCACCTTCGGCTTCCCCGTCAAGGTGAGCGCCGGAAACGCCGCGCGCATTCACGATCCCGGCCAGCCGAAGCACGGCATGCTCGCCGGCAGCGCCCTGACGATGAACGTCGGCATCGCCAATCTGCTCCGTTGGCTCAAGCTTCCGCCCGAGCAGATCTGGGCGATGGGCACGTCGAATCCCGCACGCCTGCTGGGCCTGCCGGAAAAGGGAGTGATCAAACCCGGCGCGGACGCCGATGTCGTCGTGTGGAATTCCGACCTGACTCCGGCCCACACCTGGGTCGCCGGCGAAAAGGTCTTCGACGGCACGTGAGCAGATCGGGTTTTCCCTTCGCGGCCTTCGTGCCCTTTGCGGTTGAATTGGCCCGCCTTCCGCGACTTCAAAGGAGCGGTCCCAGCGCAGCGGACAACAGGTCCACCGCGGTGCGCCGGTCGGCCGGATCTCGCGCGACCCACGGGATGTCCTGGCCGCGAACGATGTCCAGCGCCCGCTCCTCCGCCGCCTGCGTCCCTGCGTCCCATTTTTCTCCCGTCACGGAAGGCAGGACCACCAGGCAATCCCACTCCGGGCCGGGCTTCATCCCGGAGCTGAGCGACCAGTTCAACGTCCAGTAATACGAATGCCGGAACTGCTCGTCGGTGGCCGCCCGGGCGGTCGACGGGACCGCCACCAGCACCAGGTCGGGGCGAACTGCCTCCTTGTCGTGGCGGAATTTCTCCCAGCCGCGCTCCCTCGCCTGCGCTTCGATCGCCGTGATCGAGTCGGGGTCGGGCTGCCAGGCGGTGACCTCGACGACGGCGTCAGGAAAGCGAGCGCGCAGGGCCGGAGCGATGAGCGTGTCGCAGGGCGCCATCGCGAGCACGCGAACCGGCTGGTGCGCCCGCAGCCGCGCGAGGACGAAAGGCAGTCCCGGTTTCAATGCCGGCAGCTCGGCGAGGGAAACAAACCGGCCCGAAATCGCCTGCGCCGTTTCCTCCGCGAAGATCCGGTGCCCGCGCATGTTCGGATGGATCGTGTCGCTCATCAAACGCCGCCACGTCGCGGGATCCGCCCCTTGGAGCACCGCAAACGTGGCATAGGCGTCGACCACCGGAACCGCGAGGTCGCGTCCGACGTCGCGCATGATCTGAGCGTACTCGGCCACGATGCGCGGCGGTCGCAGCGGATCATCCGGCCCGACCGCATTCGGCGACATGAGCATCGCCTCCGCGCCGGCGTCGCGGACGCGCCGCACCATCGTTCCGAGGTTTTTCCGATACGTCGCGGGGCTTTGGGAGCGGGCGTCGTTCAGGCCGAACATGATGATCACCAGCTGGGGCGAGTGCCGGAGCACATCGCGCTCCATCC